>NZ_CACZOO010000067.1 GCF_902782855.1 uncultured Corynebacterium sp. | reverse complement strand
GTCCACTGTGTCCTCCCCTGAAGCCGACTCGACGACGGAGGCCAACCGATGAACCGTTCAGTCAGGCGCACCGTCGCGAGCTACCTCGGCGTCATCGTCATTGTCGTGTGGGCGCTCGCCCCCTTCTACTGGATGCTGGTCACCGCGTTCCGCGACAAGTCGCACACGTTCGACACCAATCCGCTGCCGAGCCACCTCACCCTCGACAACTTCACCGAGGCACTCGCCACCGACAAGGGCAACAACTTCCTCCGCGCCATAGGCAACTCGCTGCTCATCGGTGCCGGGACCACCGCCATCGCCCTGGCGGTCGGCGTGTTCACCGCCTACGCACTGGCCCGCGTGGACTTCCGGGGCAAGGGCTTCGTCACCGGCATCATCCTCGCCGCGTCGATGTTCCCCGGGATCGCCCTGGTCACCCCGCTGTTCCAGCTCTTCACCGACCTCGGCTGGATCGGCTCCTACCAGGCGCTGATCATCCCGAACATCTCCTTCGTGCTGCCGCTGACGGTGTACACGCTGACCTCCTTCTTCCGGGAGCTGCCGTGGAAGCTCGAGGAGGCCGCCCGGGTCGACGGGGCGTCCCGCGCCCTGGCGTTCCGCAAGGTGATCCTGCCGCTGGCCGCACCCGCGATGTTCACCACCGCGATCCTCGCCTTCATCAACACCTGGAACGAGTTCATGCTCGCCAAGCAGCTCTCGTCGACGACGACGGAGCCGGTGACCGTGGCCATCGCCCGGTTCTCCGGGGCGAACGCCTACGAGTACCCCTACGCCGCGGTGATGGCCGCCGGCGCGCTGGTGACCGTCCCGCTGGTGATCATGGTGCTCATCTTCCAGCGGCGCATCGTCGCCGGACTCACCGCCGGCGGTGTGAAGTAGTGGCGGTGGGTCCGCACCAGGATCCGCACCAGAACGGGCACGCGGGCCGACCGGCCGGTCTGCCTGCCTCGGAGTACCGCCGTCGCCGCATGATGTGGGAGTCCGTCCTGGGCTTCCTCGCCCTGTTCGACCTGCTGGCGCTGATCCAGGCGGTGTGGAACCTCTTCGGGGACGCCAAGGTCTGGCCGTCACTGCTGCTGCTCGTCCTGCTCGTGCTCACCTGGGCCGCATGGCGTCAGTGGCGCAGGTACGGGGACTGATGCACAGAGCTGAGGACACCCGCTGCACTCTCACCGGCCCCGGAAACTGACACCGGGCGCCGTTCACCGTCAGTACATCACACGCTGTGCCACTTTCAGTCCGTCCAAAAGTGACACAGCGTGTGATGTATCCGAGGTGAATGCCGGAGAGGGGGGCCGGGGAGAGTGGCACAGGAGGCAGGACGGGCCCGGCGGGTAGACCCCCGCTCACGCCCGGCCACTCACATCCGCCCACTCACGCCCGCCCACTCACATCCGCCCACTCACGCCCGCCCACTCACGCCCGGCCGATAAGACGGTGGATCGTCAGCGCCGCATACTCACGCAGGTAGGACGCCGGGATCGCCGGTTTCGGTGTCGGCGCACCCAGGACGACCGCCGAGAAGGGCATACCGTTGTCCCCGCGCTCCACCTCCAACAGGGCGATGATCCGTTCGGTGCGCAGCACATGGAAGTCCGAGGTGCACACCGCGACGGAGGGGTCGCGCACCCCACGGTCCCTGAGCAGGTCCAGACTGAAGTGCAGGTTCTCGGTGGTGTCCGTCGCGTACCGCTCCTCCAGCACCGCGCCCCGCGGGAACCCCCGGGACGCCAGGTAACGGTGCATCGCCTCCGCCTCGGTGCACGGTTCATCGTCACCGCGGCCGCCGGAGACGATCAGCGGAGTGCTGCTCGCCGGACGCCGCCTGGTGACCACCTTCCACGCCGCCGCACCCCGGTCGCACCGGCAGGCCAGCAGGTCACTGACCCGGTCGCCGACCAGTCCGGCACCGAGCACGATCACCGCGTCCGCCCGCTCCGGCACCCGACGCCGACGCGCCCTCCCCACGTCACGCAGGTAGCGCAACATCGAGAACAGTACGCAGACCCACAGCACCAGCGCCGCGACACCGATGATGACCAGGGAGAACCGGAAGTCATCGCCGCCACCGCCGATCTCCTGGAACGAACGCAGGACCAGGGCCAGCCCACCGGCACCGAGGCTCAGCAGTTCCGCGGCGGCGACGACGGTGGACAGGTGGAACCACCCGCGACCGTCGACACCGGGCAGGGCATCGCCCATCCACCGTGCAGTCAGCAGCCCCACCAGGGCGACCGCCGCATGGGAACCGAGGAAGACCAGCCACATCGTGTCGGCGAACCCCGCACCCGTCGCGGCGACGAGCAGCCACGCCCACAGCATCAGACCGACGGTGAACACGAGGGCACCGTTGCCCGGCCAGCGGGACCGTGCTTTCACACTCCAGGCGGTGACCGCGAGAATCACGGTCAGCGCCAGGCTGACCAGTACCAGAGCAGACATCCCGGGGTGCTACTCCCCCATGAGCTTCTGCTTGAGCCGTTGGTCCTTGACCAGCACCTCATCACGCATGCGCTCCTGGTAGGCGACCATCCGCCCGGTCAGTTCCGGGTAAGCGGCGCCGAGCATGCGCACCGCCAGCAGGCCGGCGTTCTTCGCCCCGTCGATGGAGACCGTCGCGGTCGGCACCCCGGCAGGCATCTGCACGATGGACAGCAGGGAATCCAGGCCGTCAAGGTTCTTCAGCGCCCGGGGTATGCCGATGACCGGTAGCGGCGTGGCTGCGGCGACCATGCCCGGCAGGTGAGCGGCACCGCCGGCGCAGGCGATGATGACCCTGATGCCACGGGTGTGCGCCTCCCGGGCGTAGTCGAGCATGCGGTCCGGGGTGCGGTGGGCGGAGACCACACCGATCTCCATGCGGACGCCGAACTCGGCGAGCACCTCGGCGGCGGGCTCGACGGTCGGCCAGTCGGAGTCCGACCCCATGACGATGCCGACGAGCGGTCCGTCCGGTGTTCCCGGGGTGGTGGTCTGGTCAGTCATCTACTGGTCCTTCCATGTGGCGGTGACGAGGAAACCGGAGGCGAGGCGTGCGTCATGGCGGAGCTTCTCCACGTTCTCCGTGGTCGCGGCCGCCCCACAGGGCAGGGACATGTTGACGTGCCCGATCTTGCGGTGCGGACGCCATTCCTTGCCGTAGAGGTGGATCTTCGCGGTCGGGAACCGACGCCACACCTCGTCCATCCGCCCGGCCATCGGCATCTCCGGGTCGGCGTCCGGGTCGCCGAGGATATTGGCCATCACGGTGGTGGTGGCGGTCAGGGCGGTCGACCCCAGCGGGCGGTCGAGAACCGCGCGCAGGTGCTGCTCGAACTGGCCGGTCACGCAGCCGTCCTGCGTCCAGTGGCCGGTGTTGTGCGGCCGCATGGCCAGCTCATTGACGATGATCTCGGGCTGCCCCGCCTCGTCGACGGTCTCGAAGAGCTCCACGGCCAGCACACCGGTCACCTGGAGCTCCTCCGCGACCTCGCGGGCCAGGGTGTGGGCCCGGGCGATGACGCGGGCCTGCCCGGCGGACTCCGCCGGGGCGGGGGCGACAGCCAGCCAGCAGATGCCGTCGGCCTGCACGGACTCCACGACCGGCCAGGAGGCGATCTCGCCTGACGGGGTGCGGGCCACCATGGCGGACAGCTCGCGGACCAGGCGGACCTTCTTCTCCGCCATCAGCGGTACGCCCTGCTCCAGCAGTTCGGCGACCAGTGCAGCGGTCTCCTCCCGGGTGGCCGGGAACCAGACCCCCTTGCCGTCATACCCGCCACGGCGGGCCTTGAGGCAGACGGCGCCGCCGGTGGCGTCCCAGAATCCCTCACCGTCGGAGACCGACAGGATCTCGGCGAAAGGCGGCACCGGCGCTCCGATCTCCCGCATCCGCCGCCGCATGACCAGCTTGTCCTGCGCATTGATCAACGCGGTCGGCTGCGGCTGGACGTTCACACCGTCGATGATCAGGCGCTCGAGGAACGCGTTCGGCACGTGCTCGTGGTCGAAGGTGACGGCGTCCGCCCCCTCGCTGACGGCCCGGACGACGTCCTCGTCGGTGTACTCACCGAGCCACACGTCAGCGGTGGCCTGGGCTGCGGATGCTCCCCCGGAACCGGCCAACAGCCGGACCGTCAGTCCGAGTTCGATGCCGGCCTGCTGCATCATCCGGGCCAGTTGACCGTCACCGATGACGGTGACCAGCGGCATTCCGGGTGCGTGTGCTTCAGGACGGGCGAGGTGCAGATCAGGTTCGCTACTCACCCGCGTCAGTATACTGGCCGTGCGAACCGGACAATCCGCTCGTCGACCATCGCGGCGACATCGGCGGCGTAGGGCACGTCCGTCAGGCGGACCGGGACGCGACTCCCCCGGGTCCACACGCTCACCGTGCCGCCCCGTTGACGCACCTCGGTTACCTGGTCCAGGGGGATGTCCAGCACCCGGGAACGCCAGTCCCCGGACGCGGTGACCAGGCGCCGGTCGGTGAGGATGATCCGGCTACGCTGGCGGAACACCAGATGGCGGAGGCACCGCCGCCAGGCGGCCCACACCCACACCAGGAGCAGGAGGCGGCGTCCCCACAGGGCGGCGGAGGTGGTGCCCGCCACACCGTCGAGACCCGGGACGACGGCGAGATTGTCCGGGACGTGCCCGACCACGCGCACCGCCTCATCGGCGAGGTGGGCGTCCAGCAGACCGATGAGCAGCCACACGATCCCGGTGGCGAGAATGAGTTCGAGCACCGGGAAGATGACGCTGCGTCGCGACGGGCTGAGCTCTGCGAGGACCACCTCCCCGAGGTCGAAGTGGACCTTCGCCACCGGACTAGTTCTCCCGCTCGTCGGGACGCAGGTGCACCACATCCCCGGCGGTGACCGTGTGCCGTGATCCGTCGGCGGTCACCAGCACCAGTTCGCCGTGGGGGCCGAGGTCCACGGCGGTACCGTAGAGGGTCTCCCCGCCCGGCAGCTCGGCACGCACCCGGGTGCCCAGGGTCGAGGACAGTTCCCGGTAGCGGGCGCGGACACCGGCGGCGGCGACCCCACCGGCACGCCAGGCGTCGTCGACGGCCAGGAGATGCCGCAGGAGCACGGCGGTGATCCGCTCACGCGCCCCCTGGTCGGGGATCGGCACGCCCTCGAGAGTCAGTGACGTGGCCGTGGGCAGCCCGGCGTCCGCGAAGTCCGCCGCGGTCATCGACAGGTTCAGCCCGGTCCCCGGGATGATCGCCGGCGGGTCGATCGACGCCGCCTCGACGAGGATGCCCGCGAGCTTGAGCGGCACCCCGTCGTGGACGACCTGGACATCGTTCGGCCACTTCAACACCGCGGGAACACCGAGTTCCCGGGCGGCGCCGGCGACGGCGACCCCGATGAACAGGGGAAGCTCGCCGAGTCGCTCGACATCGAGTTCCGTCGGTGTGAGCAGCACCGAGCAGATGAACTGGGAACCGGCGGGGGCGGACCAGCGCCGCCCCATGCGCCCGCGCCCGGAGACCTGCTCCTCGGCGAGCAGCACGGTGCGGTCCGCCCCTGGACCGGCACCGTGGCC
>NZ_CACZOO010000066.1 GCF_902782855.1 uncultured Corynebacterium sp. | reverse complement strand
GCCCGGTGCGCCCGGGATACCCGGTGTGCCGCCTGGCGCTCCTGGTCTACCGGGCTCTCGCCTGCCCGGCTATCCGGGGATCCCGGGTATGCCAGGGATTCCGGGCATGTCAGGGAGACCGGGCATGTCAGGGAGACCAGGAGTGCCCGGACCGTCTGACCCACCGGTCCCGCAGCAGTGGCCTCCGCAGAGACCTCACCAGGGACCGCGCCAGGGACCGTCAGGGTGGCAGCATCCGCGACCGGAGTAGTACCGAGCCGGCAGCACCTGTGCCAGTAGTACCGGGAGGCGGAAGTCAGGTACCTGACTTCCGCCTCCCGGTACTACTGTCGGCATCCCTGCCCCGGCCGTCTCCTCCACCGAGGTGCGGGACCTGTCCGGCGCCGCTGCGGTGGCGCTGCGGTGGCGCTGTTCGCGGCCGTCAGCCCGGAGACCCTCACCGCGCTGCTCTGAGCCCCGCGCAGAATCCCCGCCCGGTCACCGACACCGCCGGTGGCCGGGCTCCGTCCTGTCTGCCGTCGAGTCCCGGGGTTCTGCCGTCGAGTCTCCGGGCCAGCGGATTCGAACGCGGTCCACCGACGAATCACATTTCTGTGATTCGATGACCTGGTGTGATGCTCGTCGCGACACGCCGATGTTACTGATGTGACGAACGTGATTTGTGTGTAGGGTGTGGCACATGCGTTCTCTTCCCTGGCGCCGCCATGCGCGCAACACCACACCCGCCCGACTGACCGCCACCGTCCTCTTCGGCTCGGCAGTCACTGTCGCCGCGCTTGTCGCCACGGACGTTCTGCCCGCCCCCTCCTGGGCTGACCTGGACGGCATCGACGTCGCCAGCCACCAGCACCCCGGCGGATCCGCCATCGACTGGCAGTCCGTCGCCGCCTCGGGCCAGTCCTTCGCGTTCATCAAGACCTCCGAGGGCACCGGGTACACCAACCCCTACTTCTCCTCGGATTCAGCCAAGGCGGCCGCCGCCGGCGTCACCCCGGGCAGCTACCACTACGCGAAGCCGGAGCTCGACGCCCGATCCCAGGCCCGCTACTACGCCTCAGTCCTCGCCACCGGAGTCAACCCGTCGCTGCCACCGACCCTCGACCTCGAGGAGACCGGCGGACTGGGACCCACCCAGTTGCAGAGCTGGGTACGCGACTGGATCGACGAGATCAAGACCCTCACCGGCCGCGACCCGATCATCTACACCTACTACGCCTTCTGGATCGGATCCATGGGCAACACCACCGAGTTCAGCGAGTACCCGCTCTGGCTGGCGTACTACAACGACCAGCTGCCCGACCAGATCCCCGGCGGGTGGGAGGCCCCGACCTTCTGGCAGTACACCGGCACCGGGTCCGTCGACGGCGTCATCACAGACGTCGACATGAACACCTACTACGGATCAGACGCCGAGCTCCAGGCGCTCGCCGGTTCCGCCACCGCGGGCACCGCCGTCGGTAACGCCAGCGACGCGCTGCGGCCCATCCGGGACGCCGCGGTCGCCGAGGCCGGGCTGACCAACACGGTCGAGCACGGGGCATCCAGTCTGGGTCTGCCCATGATCGACATTCCGCTGACCACGGACCTGCTGGTGAACCTGCTCGGTCTGGTCGCCGGCGAGGTCGGCCCCGAGGTCGTCTTCGGGTCCGCCCAGTCCGCCGGTTTCGACGCCCGGTCCTCCCATGCCATCACCTCCGCCGGCACCGAGGCGCGCGACTCCGACGTCACCCTGCCGGAGTCGGAGATCGCCCGGCTGGTGTCCGGCGTCCTCGGCGACGGGTCCGGCAAGATCACCCTGCAGAGCATCCTCAATCTGCTCAACGCCTTCGGCGCCCAGGACTACATCGCCCAGCTCATCGCCGACGGCGGCAAGGTCGCCCCGGTCGAGCAGGCCCCCTCCGAGGCCCCTTCCGAGGCTCCGGCAGACGCCGCTGCGGCCCCCGCGCCGGAGGCCGTGTCCGCGCAGTAGCTTTCCGGTGCACGAGCCGGCACATGGAGGTGCCGGCCTCAGCGCGCCGGCACGGCAGTTCATCGGCGGGCGACCCGCCGACACGGCTTCACCGTGTGGACCGGTGCAGACCCGTGCCGTACGCCGCTACTCGCAGTCCGCGCCGCGCTTGATCTGCTCCGCGGCGGCCTCACCGGCGGTGCGGGCGGCCTCCATGGCGTCCTTGAGCTCCTGGGGCATGTTCTCCGGGTCCAGCAGGTCCGGCTCATGCCAGTCCGCCAAGGACTCCGGCTCAGGCTCCGCGATCTCACAGAGGTTCACCAACGCCCCGGTGGGGTCGACAATCGTGACCATGCGGCCGAGTTCGGAGTCCCACGGCTGACGCACGAGGCGGCCCCCCGTGGTCTTGACCTTCTTCGCCGCGGCGTCCACGTCGACGCATCCCAGGTACAGGGTCCACATCGAGGGATTCTCGTCGAGCTCGGAGGTGTCCCACATGCCGACCAGTGGCGCCCCGTCGTACTCACCGGTGGCATAGCGGAAGCGCTCATTGTCGCTGTGGACGCGGATGTCCCAGCCCGCCAGCTCGTGGTAGAACTCGGCGGTCTCATCGAAATGCCCACCGACCAGGAGCTCATGCCACACCGGGGTGCCCGGCTCGCCGGCAGCGAAGAAGGGCTCGTTCTCCTTGGGTTGCTTGAGACCGACGGTCGCACCCGAAGGGTCGACCAGCACGGCCATGCGGCCACGCCTGCCCACGTCACGCGGGGAGAGCACCGAGGTGGCGCCGGCCGTCACCGCCTCCTCATGGGCGGCGTCGATGTCCGGGGTGAACAGCAGCATCCCCCACAGGGAGGACTTGTCGTCCGGCACCTCGCCGAGACCTGCGACGGGCATCCCGTTCTTCTTGGCGATGGTGTAGCCACCGCACGGATCGTCGTACTCCCAGCCGAGGACTTCAGCGTAGAAGTCCTTCGCTGTCTCCAGGTCCGTCGTCGCCAGGTCTATCCAGATCGGCATGCCGGGTTCGGCAACGAGAGCGGGCATCAGAGGTTCCTCCACTTTTCGGGGTCGAAATCGTCGTCAGCGGTGGCTTCGTCGAAGTAGTCGTCTTCGTCGTCCACCAGTGCTGCGACACGTGCTGCAGTGCCGGTGTCACCGGCGTCGGGATCACGCAGGCTCACCACGTCACCGACGTGGAGATGGCGGCCACGGCGGGTGTCGACCTCACCGTTGACCGCCACCTGACCTGCAGCGATAACTTCCTTGGCGGTGCCACCGGACTCGACGAGATTCGCGAGCTTGATGAACTGGCCGAGACGGATGTCGTCACCGCGGACAGGGACGTCCTGAATGTGCATGGCGACCATCCTATGCCCGGTACCGCGCGTTAACTAACCGGCGGCGCACATCGTGACCGAAGTGTTACAGCGCAGGTCAGAACAGCCGGGAAATACCATCGATGACCAGTACCGCAGCGAGGATGAGGAAGACTGCTCCAGCCACGATATCGATCCACGCACCGGCCGCCTGGAGCCGGCGGGACAGCGCCGGGACGCTCACGGCGACGGCCACGAAGACGAACCACGCCACACCGGTGACCATCATCATCGCCAGCACCACTGACCGCATCGCCCAGGAGGTGTCCGGCGACACGAACCCGGCGAAGACCGCACCGAAGAACACGAGCGCCTTCGGGTTCGCCAGGTTCGTCGCCACGCCCAGCCGCCATGCCTGGGCGGTGGTCATCGCGGTGGAGAGCAGGGAGGACGCCGCGTCTGGCAGCGCGGCGTCCCTCCTCCGGGCGGCGAGACCACCGTGCAACGCGCCCTGTCCCATCCATCCGAGGACGCAACCTCCCACCAGGAACAGGGCGGTGAG
Organism: uncultured Corynebacterium sp.; assembly: GCF_902782855.1. Classification (GTDB taxonomy): domain Bacteria; phylum Actinomycetota; class Actinomycetes; order Mycobacteriales; family Mycobacteriaceae; genus Corynebacterium. Next base: position 16,182 of record NZ_CACZOO010000066.1, on the reverse strand, counting down.
GATGCCGGGGAACGCCTCCACCAGGGCAGACAGTCCGAGCATGGAGGCGAGGATCCACAGCAGGTTGCCACTCATGATGCCGAGTGCGCAGGCCACGCCGTTACGGCGGACGGCGCCGACGCGCAGCAGTTGCACGAGGTCGGGGCCGGGCGAGGCGATGGCGAGGAGCCACGCCACGAGGATGCTGAGGAGGGCGCCGGTGGTCACGGGGAGGATTGTAGTGGCGGCGGTGAGGACGGCGGACGGACGGAGGCGTTCACCGACGGTGACATAGACGGAGAGGGCGCCGAAAGGCCCGTCACGTGTCCTCTCCGTCTATGTCACGCGAGGTGAACGGCACTGCGGGGGAACCAGACGGGGATCACCTGACACGGTACGACGAGTGTAGACCCTGGGGCGCGACGCCCCGACGGTTCGCCGGATTGCCCGTGCCGTGCAGCGTCACACCCGTCAGTGCGAACTGCCTCGGGGGTGCCAAACATTCACCCCCGAAGCAACATTATTGCCCCCCCCTCCCAAAGGTTAGCTATCTTTATCGAGACCTAATCCTAGGCCGCAGAAACTACTTCTAGGAGTTCCACAGTGTATCCCGTTCGCAGACCCTTTACACGGTTACTCGTCGCTACCATGGCTACGATGATCGCTTCCGCAACGATCGCAATTCCCACCGCCTCCGCCAGCGTCATCAATTCCAGCTTATCCAATGTTCGCGATGGCTTCCGAGGTCGGGACCTAACCCACTCAACAAACACTCCGGTCCAGGCCGGATTCATCGGTTGCTCCAGCAACGCCCCCGCAGCGAACTCGAAGTTCAACATCGAGTTGAAGGAAAACATCAGCTGGAAGCCTGACCGCTCCGTGGGAACTCGCGATGCTAAGCAGTGTTTCTATCAACCATGGAGAGTTGGTTGGGGAAACCCCTCCAAGGGAAAGTACTACATGGTGGTTCGGTCACATGCCTGGCAATCCACCAGCGCCAAGAACTTCAACATGTATTTCTGAGCCGATAATGTCCACTCACTCCCTGGAAAAACGTCAGCCTCACGATGCTGAGGTTTCGTTCACCTATCGTCACCCGGGTAGTTCTGGATCAGTCACGGTGACTAGCCTCCTGATCGGCAATGAATCCACACTACTCCTCGGCGTCAACGGTGCCGGTAAGACGACCCTGATGAAGATCCTCGCAGGTCATCTGCGAACCCGCGGTCTCGACATCTCCGGGCTACCGCGTGTCAGCTACGTCCCGCAGTTCTTCACCCCCGTACGGGGTTTCACCGTCCTCGACCACGTCTCCTACGTCGCCTGGCTCGACGGGCAGTCCCGGGGCAGGGCCACGAAGGACGCCCGGCAGTGGGTGGACTTCGTCGGTCTCGGTGACCTCGCCGACCGGAAGTGCACGCAGCTCAGTGGCGGTCAGCAAGCGAAGGTCCAGCTGGCCACCGCGCTGAACACCGGTGCGGAACTCCTCCTGCTCGATGAACCGAGCGCTTCCCTAGACCCACTGGCGAAACGGGAACTCCAGGATCTCTACCGGGACATCGTCGACGCGGGAACCGGCCTGTGGGTCTCCACCCACCAGCCACACGAAGTCACCGATCCCTTCAACAGGGTCATCGTGCTCCATGAGGGCACAGTGCGGTTTGACGGCCCGATCGGTGATTTCCGGCATCTGGGTTCCGACTCCGCCGTCGACGACGATCCCGCCGTAGTGGCTCTCGCGCAGGCGACTGCCCGGTGAGCGCACAGGCTTTTCAGACCAAGTTACGTCCATGGTCAGGTCCACTGGCGGTACTGGTTGCCATCGGACTCGGCTACTACATCATCGACATCAACTACCCCGGAGTGTCCAACGGTTACGACGGGATTTCACGATCGCTCGGATTCTTCTACACTCTGGGGCCAGCCCTTGCCGGATTCTCTGCCTGGGACATGTCCCGGTTCCGGGCACTTCTGGGTCAACGTGGAAGCACCGTCGATCTGTGGCGAACCGTCCTTCATCGCCTCGCTGCACCGAGCCTGGTCGCAATGTTATTCGTCCTGCTGTTCATGGGCCTCAGTGGAGGGCTGTCAACTTCGCAAGCATGGACCGGCGTTCTACTCACTGCGCTCCTGACATTTCTCTGGACGTTCTTCGGATCGACTCTCGGGATCTACCTGCCGCTCGTCATCTCCCTACCCATCGCAGTCTTTGTCCCCTGGGTCCTCACCGCTTATCCGCAGGCATTGTCTGATCCAGCCTGGCGGCAAATGTTCGGGCAGGCGGTCGGCGGGTGTTGCGCGGTGGACGCCATGATCGACCCGGTGACGATCAGGTCCTCGACTGTGACGCTGGGACTCCTGCTAATGGCCTGCCTGTTTCTGCTACAGGCCCGCTTCTCGGACACCGCTATCCGGAGAGGCGGAGCAGTGACTGCAGCAGTTCTTGTCCTTGCCGCTCTTGCCACCGGTCATACCATCGGGAAGTCCGGAAATTTCATGAACACCGAGCCCCGCCCGAGTAACGAGCGCGCCTGCGATGACCGTGTCTGCGTCTGGCCGGAAAGTGACCGCTCCATGGTCGCCATAAATCTCCGGGTAGCCGACAAGCTCGGAGTTTCGGCCGGAACTGTTCTTGTCGACGGTGAGCCCCGAACTGACGACGAACTGTGGATGTCAGAAGAACAGGATCCCGCGACGGTGGAAGAACATCTTCTCATCCAACTACTCGGACACTCACCGGAGCTCAGGAGCATGGTGTCCTGCTGGGTCGACGACACCGGGCGGCCCATGAGCGTGGCGGACAATGCCGCATCCGCGCTGGGCAGCAGTGAACTCGTTCCGGCCGCCACAGGCCACGACGGTCGATACCTCGCCTACAACGACCTCGTAGACCCTACTGCCTGGGACAGGATCGCCGACCTCATCAACCGGGATTCCGGGTGCCCTGCATGAGACACCCAGCGATGCTGTATCTCATCGGCCACCGGGCAGGTCTCGCACTGGGGCTGGCCACCATCACCGTGACGGCGTCCGTCACGACTGGGACAACCCGTCTCCCCCTCCCCTGGTTGTCAGAGGGCTTCGGCGATCTGTCCGTGGACAATCTACTCGCAGTCGCACTTCTAGCGGCACATGTCACACTGCTCACCGGGGAACTGTCCTGCCGTGAAGAGGACGGCACCCGCAGCTGGTGGTGGGTGGACTGCCTCGGCATGGGAGTCCTACTGTGCGTGCCCACGTGCCTCGCTTTCTTCGGTGCCCCGGGGCTGCTTCAGACCATCCTTCTCTACCTGGTGATGTTTTTCCTCGTCGCGATGGTCACCGGTCCCGACACCGCCTATCCCGTTGTCATTGTGCTCATTGTGGTCCAGACAATGCTGGTCATGGTTGTTCCGGACAGTGACATGATTCCCGTGTTCTGGGAGCCGGACGTCCGCATCATCGGCGTGCTCGGCATCCTCACCGCCATAGCCTTCGCTCTGGCGCGACGTCCCGTGAAGACGGGCACCCGGCTCCGCCTCACCAGCTGACACCGTTACGTATCACCGTGTGGAGGAGGACGACAGCGAGGCTGCCCACTGTTCACCGACGGTGACATAGACGGAGAGGCCATCGAAAGGCCCGTCGCGTGTCCTCTCCGTCTATGTCACGCGAGGTGAACGGACGAGCGGTAAATGGATGGACGCCACCGCCCGAACAGTGTCGGATACATGCCGATGTCAAGTTAGCACCCTCACCGGCAGGATCCGGGCGGATTTATCTGCCTGTGACGGTGCTAACTCGACATCCGGGGGCGCGGGGGTTGAGGTGGCGGGGGTTGAGGTGGAGTGCCGGCGAGGGAGCCTACGCCAACTACGCCCGCAGCGGCACGTCGGTCGGGGCGACCGGGGCCGGCAGGGCGGTCTCGCCCATGAGTGCCCGGTCCAACTCCGCGGCGCAGGCGCGTCCCTCCGCGATGCCCCAGACGATGAGGGACTGCCCACGCCCGGCGTCACCGGCGACGAAGACCGGGGCATCGAACCCCGCAGACTGCACCGCGGGGGTCTCGATCCACCGGGCACGGTAGGAATCATCCCGGACCACCCGGCCCCGGCCGTCGACCCGGAGACCCAGCTCATCGACGATGCCCGTCGAATCCACCGAGGCGAACCCGACGGCCAGGAGCACCAGGTCGGCGTCCATCTCGATCTCGGATCCGGGGATGTTCACCGTTCCGTGGTCACCGGTGCGCTCACAGCGCGCCGCGCGCAGCCCGGTGACACGGCCGTCCGAGCCGAGCAGCTCCACGGTGTTGATCTTGAAGTCGCGCTCACCCAGCGTCTCTCCCGGAACACGCTCGGCCAGACCCAGCGCCTCGATCTCCTCGGCGGATTCGTTGCCGGTGACGGTGTACTCGCCCTCCTCGTGCGCGGAGGCGACCCGCCAGATCCGCGGCCAGGTCGGCCACGGGGTCTCCTCGGGACGCTCCCGGCCCGGCGCGGGATTGATGTCGAACTGGTGGACCGACGTCGCACCCTGGCGCAGCGCGGTACCGAAGCAGTCGGTGCCGGTGTCGCCGCCACCGATGATGACCACCTTTTTCCCGCGGGCATCAATCGGCGAGACCTCGAAGTCTCCCTCCTGGACCTTCGTGGCCAGCGGCAGGTACTCCATCGCCTGATACACACCGTCGAGGTCACGGCCCGGCACGGGGACCTCACGGCCGATGGTGGACCCCAGGGCCAGGACGACGGCGTCGAACCGGGCGAGGTCCTCGGCGGTCGGCGACACACTGGTGCGGAAGGTCGTGCCCTCGGCCTCCATCTGCGCCAGTCGCCGGTCGATCCACCGTTTCTCCAGCTTGTAGTTCGGCACCCCGTAGCGCAGCAGCCCACCGATGCGGTCGGCCCGCTCGAAGACGGTGACGTCATGCCCGGCGCGGGTGAGCTGCTGGGCGGCGGCGAGCCCGGCGGGGCCGGAGCCGACGACGGCCACGGACTGCCCGGTGGAGAAGGACGCCTTCACCGGGGTCACCCAACCGTGCGCGAAGGCGTGCTCCACGATCCGCAGCTCAACGGACTTGATGGACACGGCGTCATCCCCGATGCCGAGGACGCACGCGCCTTCACACGGCGCGGGACAGACCCGCCCGGTGAACTCCGGGAAGTTGTTGGTGGCGTGCAGCCGGTCGTAGGCCTCACGCCAGCGCCCCTGGCGGACCAGGTCGTTCCACTCCGGGATGATGTTGCCCAGCGGGCAGCCGTCGTGGCAGAAGGGCACGCCACAGTCCATGCAGCGGGCGGCCTGGGTCTGCACCTTGCCGTCACCGAAGTCGTCGTAGACCTCGTGCCAGTCGAGCAGTCGCAGCGGAACGGGACGGTGGGTCGCCTCGTCGCGGCGGAACTTCAGAAAACCCTGCGGATCAGCCATTGCTACTTCACGTCCTCCATGATCGCGGCGGCAACGCCGTCGTCGTCGAGCCCGGCGGCGCGCGCGGCCTCGATGGTGAGGGTCACGCGGCGGTAGTCCCGCGGCATGACCTTGATGAGCGCGCCCGGGTCCACCCGCACGGTGGATCCGGTGAGGCGCCGGTGTTTGCTGATGGTGTCGATGAGCCAGTCGATCTCTGCCTGGTCCGTGACGGATTCGACGTCCACCAGCTCCGGGTTGACCTTCGCGGCGACCTCGTCGCGGTAGCCGTCCTCACCGGTGTCGAGCAGGTAGGCGATGCCGCCGGACATGCCGGCGCCGAAGTTCTCGCCGACCGGCCCGAGGACGACGACGCGTCCGCCGGTCATGTACTCGCAGCCGTGGTTGCCGACGCCCTCGACGACGGCGGTGAGGCCGGAGTTGCGGACGCAGAACCGCTCGCCGACGGCACCTGCGATGTACATCTCACCGGCCACACCACCGAAGCCGAGGACGTTGCCGGCGATGGTCTGGTGTGGGCCGACGGCACCGTCGCGGGCATCCGGCCGGATGGCGATGACGCCACCGGACAGTCCCTTGCCGACGTAGTCGTTGGCGTCGCCGACCAGTGTCAGTGTCATGCCGGCCGGCACGAAGGCGCCGAAGGAGTTGCCCGCGGAGCCGGTGAAGGTGAGGTTGACGGTGTTCTCCGGCAGGCCGTCGCGGCCCGCCACCCGGCTGACCAGCGATCCGGTCATCGTGCCGACGGAGCGGTCGACGTTGCTGATCGGGTAGGCGAGGTCGATCTGGGCCTCGTCCCCGGTGGCGCCGGCGGCGGCGCGGCGGATGGTCTCCTGCGCATCCGTGCGGATCCGGTTGTCGAGCGCCTTCTCCAGCCCGTGCTCCTGGGCCCTGGTGCGGTGCCGGTCCTGGTGCATGAAGGGGCTGTCGGGGATGGCGAAGACCGGGGACAGGTCGAGGGCCGCCGCGGTCTTGTGCTTCGGGTCGATCTCCCCCTTGCGCAGGCACTCGGCGTGGCCGACGGCATCCTCCAGGGTGCGGAAGCCGAGCTCGGCGAGGTACTCGCGGACCTCCTGGGCGATGAAGGTGAAGAAGTTGACCACGTGGTCGGCCTGGCCGGTGAACCGCTTGCGCAGCTCCGGGTTCTGGGTGGCCACGCCCACCGGGCAGGTGTCCAGGTGGCAGACGCGCATCATGATGCAGCCCTCGACGACCAGCGGCGCGGTGGCGAAACCGAACTCCTCGGCACCGAGCAGGGTGGCGATGATGACGTCGCGGCCGGTCTTGAGCTGGCCGTCGCACTGGACGGTGATGCGGTCGCGCAGACCGTTCATCAGCAGGGTCTGCTGGGTCTCGGCGAGGCCGAGCTCCCACGGGCCACCGGCGTGCTTCAGCGAGTTCAGCGGGGACGCCCCGGTGCCGCCGTCGTGGCCGGAGATGAGCACCACGTCCGCGTGGGCCTTCGAGACACCGGCGGCGACGGTGCCGACCCCCTGCTCGGCGACCAGTTTCACGTGGATCCGGGCGTCCGGGTTCGCAGACTTGAGGTCGTAGATGAGCTGGGCGAGGTCCTCGATGGAGTAGATGTCGTGGTGCGGTGGCGGGGAGATCAGGCCCACGCCCGGGGTCGTGACGCGCACCTCGGCGATCCACGGGTACACCTTGTGCGGCGGCAGCTGGCCGCCCTCGCCGGGCTTGGCGCCCTGGGCCATCTTGATCTGGATGTCGGTGCAGTTGTTGAGGTAGTGGCTGGTCACACCGAAGCGTCCGGACGCGACCTGCTTGATCGCGGAGCGACGCCAGTCACCGTTGGCGTCCTTGTCGAAACGCCCCGGGTCCTCACCGCCCTCGCCGGAGTTCGACTTTCCGTGCAGCCGGTTCATGGCGATGGCGAGGGTCTCGTGCGCCTCAGCGGAGATGGAACCGTAGCTCATCGCGCCGGTGGAGAACCGCTTGACGATCTCGCTGACCGGTTCGACCTCGTCGACCGGGATCGAGGGGCGGTCGGAGTGCAGCTCGAAGAGGCCCCGCAGGGTGGCGAGGTTCTTCGCCTGGTTGTCGACCTTCTCGGTGTACTCCTTGAAGATCCGGTAGGTTCCGGTGCGGGTCGCGTGCTGGAGCTTGAAGATCGTCTCCGGGTTGAACAGGTGGTACTCGCCCTCGCGACGCCACTTGTACTCGCCGCCGATCTCGAGCTCCCGGTGCGCGGCCTCCTCGGGCCGGGGAAGGAAGGCGAAACGGTGACGCACGGCGACGTCATCGGCGAGCTCGTCAAGTCCGATGCCGGAGATCGGGCTGACCGCGCCGGTGAAGTACTCGTCGAGTAAGGCCTGGGACAGGCCGGTGACGTCGGCGAGCTGCGCGCCACGGTAGGACGCCACGGTCGCGATGCCCATCTTGGACATAATCTTCTGCACGGAGGCGCAGGAGCCGTCGATGTAGTTGCGGCAGGCGGTCTCCACGTCGAGGCCGCCGAGCCGGCCGTCCTTGTCCAACTCGTCGATGGTCTCCATCGCCATGTAGGGGTTGATGGCGTCCGCGCCGAAGGTGAGCATCATCGCGAAGTGGTGGACCTCGCGGGCGTCACCGGACTCGACGATGAGGGACGCCCGGGTGCGGGTCTTCTCGGCGACGAGGTGCTGGTGCACGGCGGAGACGAGGAGCAGGGACGGGATCGGTGCGAGCCGGCCGTTGGACTCCCGGTCGGAGAGGATGATCAGTGTCGCGCCGTCGTCGATGGCGGCGGAGACCTCGCGGCGGACCCGGTCGATGGCCTGACGCATGCCGCGTCCGCCGTGGGCGACGGGGTAGAGCCCGGAGACGACCTTCGAGCGGAAGGCCTCGAACCCCTCGTGGGTGCCGGCCTCACGCAGGGTGGCGAGGGTGGAGTTCAGCAGCAACGGCTTACCGAGCTGGATGCGGTGGGCGGCCTCGGGCACCTCGGTGGTCACGTCGACCTGTGCACCGAGTTGGGTGAACAGGCTGGTGACCATTTTCTCGCGGATGGAGTCCAGCGGCGGGTTGGTGACCTGGGCGAAGCGCTGCGCGAAGAAGTCGAAGAGCATCCGGGGTTTGTCGGACAGGGCGGCGACGGGGGTGTCGGAGCCCATGGAACCGAGTGGTTCATGGCCGGTGGCGGCCATCGGCTGGATGAACAGGTCGACATCTTCCTCGGTGAAGCCGAAGACCCGCTGCCGCAGCACGACGCGCTCGTGGGTCATCGGCTCATACGCGACCGGGGGCAGGTCGGAGAAGCGGACGATGTTCTCGTCCACCCACCGCCGGTAGGGCTTGTCGGCGATGGACCCCTTGATCTCCTCGTCCGGGATGATGCGTCCGGCGGCGGTGTCGACGAGGAACATCCTGCCGGGTTCGACGCGACGCCGTTCGATGACCTCGGACGGCGGGACGGGCAGGAGACCTGCCTCGGAACCGCCGATGACGAGACCGTCCTTCGTGACCCAGATGCGTCCGGGACGAAGCCCGTTGCGGTCGAGGACGGAGCCCAGCACGGTGCCGTCGGTGAAGACGAGGGCGGCGGGGCCGTCCCAGGCCTCCATCATCGATGAGTGGTACTCGTAGAAGGCGTGCACGTCCGGGTCGATGTGGGGGTTACGCTCCCACGCCTGCGGGACCATCATCATCACGGCGTGCGGCAGGGACCGTCCGGCGAGGTGGAGGAGTTCCAGGGCCTCGTCGAAGCGGCCGGTGTCGGAGCCGTCGGGGTCGCAGACCGGCAGGGCGCGGTCGATGTCGCCGAGAATCTCGGAGCGGATCTGGGATTCGCGGGCCCGCATCCAGTTTTCGTTGCCTCGCACGGTGTTGATCTCGCCGTTGTGGGCGACGAGGCGGAACGGGTGGGCCAGCGGCCAGGAGGGGAAGGTGTTCGTGGAGAACCGGGAGTGGACGACCGCCAGGGCAGACTCCATCCGCTCATCCTGCAGGTCGAGGTAGAACTCGCGCAGCTGCGGGGTGGTGAGCATGCCCTTGTAGACGATGGTGCGGGCGGACAGTGACGGGAAGTAGACGGTGTCTGCACCGGAGCCGGCGCCGGCGCCCTTGGAACCGAGTTCCCGCTCGGCCCGCTTGCGGACGAACCAGGCGCGACGGTCGAGGTCGATGCCGGAGAGCTGGCGCCCCTCCTCGTCCGTGCCGGAGAGGAAGAGCTGGTAGAAGATCGGTTCAGCGTCACGGGCCATCGCGCCGAGGGAGGAGTCGTCGACGGGTACCTTGCGCCAGGCGAGCAGGTCGAGGTGCTCCTCGGAGATGATGTCCTCGACGGCGCGCATGGCGTCGAGTGCGGCCATGCGGGACGCCGGGAGGAAGGCGATACCGGTGGCGTAGGCGCCGGCGGCGGGCAGGTCGACCCCCTGGGTCGCCATCTCCTCGCGCAGGAAGCGGTCCGGGACCTGCAGCAGGATGCCTGCACCGTCGCCGGTGTTCTTCTCCGCTCCGGCGGCACCGCGGTGCTCCAGATTGACCAGGGCCTGGATACCCTTCTCCACGATGTCGTGGGAGGTACGGCCATGGATGTCCACGACGAAGGCGACGCCGCAGGCGTCATGTTCGTAGCTGGGGTGGTAGAGCCCCTGCGGTGCAGGGTAGTGCGTGCCGGCGGTCGGGCCGGTGGTGGTCGTCGCGGTGGTCGTCGCGGTGGTCGTCTCTGGGTCGGTCATGGGGTCGTCAGCCTCCGTTAGTTCGTGGTGAGCAGCTGTGGTCCGGGTCGACGCGGTGGGTGGGGTGCCGGACCTGGGGATCATCATCGGGCCGTGGGTTTTCCCCCATACATACGGTCGCGGTGGGGGGCCGCAAAATGAGGGTTTCCTCACCCCCGCAGTTGTGCGCGTCGCCATGTGACGGATGCCACACTTTTGCAGTGAACGCGGGCGCGGTCTCCACATGAAGTTGTGTATGTATCCTAGCCCCTGCGCGCTCCCGGACCCCACCAACTGTGGCGTCCCATATCGTGATACTTAAATTCTCACAATGGGAGCGATTTGTTACGTACTCGTTTCTCGCCAGTTTCCCCGGGGTTTCACTCCGGGTCCGGCCGACGGAGGCCGTACGATGGCGACGTGAGAGACCCGCAACGTATCCCGGTGATGGTGGACGCCCTCACCCGCCTCTGGGAGGCCCGCCCCGACCTCACCCTCACCCGGCTCCTCGGACTCCTCGAGACCCATGGTGCCGGCTGGAACGCCACCGACGCCGAGACACTCGGCGTCCTGCGCCGGCTCGCCGACGAGACCCCCGCGACCCTCGGTGACCCGACGGGACGCTACCTCGTCACCACCGAAAACTCCGCCGGGAAACCGTCACAGCTGGTCACCATCGGGGCGGAACGGGTGGCCGTGCGCCGGATCCCGGCGTCCCGCGACATCGCCGTGCACGACCTGCCGCAACCGGTGGTGTGGGACCACTCCGGGGTGAGGACCTGCACCGTCGCCCGGCCACTGGTCATCCTGGACGCCGGAGGCATCGCCCACCACATGGGCGTCGTCTCGTCGATCCGGGTGCTCGCCGCTCCCGGCCGGGACACCGCAGTCACCTCTCTCGACGGTCTGCGACGACGGTCGTTGGAGGGGGTGTACCTGCTGGAGTTGGAGGACGCCGTCCTCCTGCTCGACCGGTCGGCATGGATATTCACCACCGGGCGCCGTGACCTGCACCGCGAGCGTATGACCTGGGCCCGCCTGCTGGACTGCACGGTCGGGGCGCCGGTGCGGATCGCGCTCGCCGGCGGGGAGGTGCGGGAACTGCCCCTGCTGCGACAGATCACCGTCCTGGAGTAGCCGGCCGGGGCCGTCCTTTCCCGACTCCCCCGGATGCCCCGGGAGATGTCGGGTCGGCACGGGTCGCGGGCGCGACCACTGGGAGGTGCCGGGAGGGGTGCCGGGTCGGGTTTCCCACCACAGCGACCGCCCCCGGGCAGGCGCTCTGTCGCGCGTCCCCGGGGGTCTGATAGCACCGACCGCACACACAACGCGCCAGGTCAGCGATTCCACTGCGGAGACGGGGGGATTTGAACCCCCGGACGATCTCTCGTCGCTGGTTTTCAAGACCAGTGCATTCGGCCGCTCTGCCACATCTCCTCGTGCACCCGACGGTCCTGCAGGGGCCGCGGGCACAGCGGGATAAGTGTAGCGCACCGCGTCCACACCGGGGGACTCCCCCACCGACCACCGGCAGGCGGTCGGTCGCCCTCCCGTCCTCCGGCGACACACCCCCGGCCGGACCGAACCACAGATACCCTGGGAAGGCATGAAGGCGATCATCCAGACAGACCCCACCGACCCCACCTCGCTGACCTGGCAGGAGACCCCCACCCCCACCCCCGACGAGGGCGAGGTACTGCTGCGGGTCACCGCAGCCGGCGTCAACCGCGCCGACACCCTCCAGGCCCAGGGCCACTATCCGCCGCCGGAGGGAGACACGGACATCATCGGGCTGGAGGCGTCCGGTGTCATCGAGGACGCCAACGGCTGCGTCCGCCCGGACGGCACCCCCTGGTACGCCGGTGACGAGGTCGGGGCGCTGCTCTCCGGCGGCGGCTACGCCGAATACGTCACTGTTCCCGCAGGTCAGCTGCTTCCCGTGCCCGCCGGGTACAGCCTCACGGACACTGCCAGCGTCGTCGAGGTGGCCTGCACCGTCTGGTCGAACCTCATGATGACCGCCGAGATCGGGAAAGATGACCTCGTGCTGATCCACGGCGGCGGAGGTGGCGTCGGCCTGTTCGCCGTCCAGGTGGCGAAGGCTCTCGGTGCCCGGGTGGCGGTGACCGCCGGCAGTGAGGAGAAGCTGGAGGTCTGCCGCGGCTACGGTGCCGACGTGCTCATCAACTACCGCGAGGACGACTTCGTCGCCGCGGTGAAGGAGGAGGGCGGCGCGGATGTCATCCTCGACATCATCGGCGCGAAGTACCTGGACAAGAACGTCTCCGCGCTGGCGAAGGACGGGCACCTCGTCATCATCGGCATGCAGGGCGGGGTCAAGGGCGAGCTGAACATCGGCAGGCTGCTGAGCAAGCGGGGCAACATCTCGGCGACCGGCCTGCGCTACCGCGACCGGGCGGACAAGGCCAGCATCGTCGCCGCCACCGTGGAGCACGTCTGGCCGCTGCTGGAGAACGGGATAATCCGTCACCACATCGACCGCGTCGTCCCCGTTCAGGACGCCGCGGGTGCGCACCGGGCCCTGCTCGCCGGGGACATCACCGGGAAGATCGTGCTGGCGGTGGAGTAGACGGGGGCGTGAGCCGGAGCTCCTCGCGGCGGTGCATCGCCCGGACACCGGTGACCAGACCGCCGGCGGCGAGCACGATGCCAGCTCCTGCCAGTGCCCACGCCCAGACCGGGGCACCGGCGAGCAGGCCCAGCGCACCGACGAGGATCAGTAGCATCCCCAGAACCGTGACCATGCCGGGCAACATGTCTCTCACCGATGCCCGGTGTGGGGCGGGAAGTGCGAGCTCCACCGGCGGCCCCGGGGCTGCCGGGGCCTGCTCCGGAAGGTCCGCCGGTCGGGGGCCCCGGATCACTCCGGTCGCCACGGTCTTCAGCACCGACCACCAACTGAGGAAATCCGGAACCCGGTCAGCCTCCTGGCGGTCGTCTGCGTCCAGGGCCTGACGCACCAGTCTCCCGACGTCCGGCGGCAGGTCCTCCAGGTCGCTGACAGTGACGTCGCGGCGTCCCACCAGAACCCGGACGACCAGGCCGGCGAAAACGGGGGCGTCATTGAGGAATGTCGGCTGTGATGTCGGCTGTGCGGACCGGGTGGCGAACAGCGCACCCACCTCCAGGTCAGCGGCACCGGTGAGGATGACGTTGCGTCCCCGTTCACCGACCCGGACCGCGTCCCCGGTAAGCCCGACGAGATCCCGGCCGTTCTTGCGGAAGGTGTCGAGCAGGACACAGAGCTGCGCCAGCGCACGATACCGCTGCCGGAGGGACACCTCCGTGTCGGCCGGGGTGAGAGCCAGCTCCGTCAGGGACATGGTCGAGTCAGCGGCACATTCCGCCGCCTGCGCCTCCGTACGCGACGCCGCCGGATCGGCGATGAGCACACCACAGATCAGGCCCCTGTCACGGACCAGGGCCACCGGCCAGTCGGCCTGTCGCAGGACCGCGACCCGGACCTTGTCGGAACGGACCCGCAGGTACTCCACGAGGCCCCCGAGACGGGTCCGGTCGTGGTCACTGATCTGGTGTCCGGGGGCTGTGCCGTGGGCGCCGTGGGCATCATGGGCGCCGTGGGCGCCGTGGGCGCCGGGCCGGTAGACCAGCGGGATGACGCGGCCGGCGACGACCACCGACCGGCGGTCAACGTCGGAGAGTTCGACGACATCCCCCACACGGACGCTGCGTGGGTGGTCCTCTGAAGTTGCCGGTTCCCCAGATCCCCCCGGTGCCCCGATCTCCGCAGCGTGCGGTGGCTGTGACGCAGTCATGACCTCTCCTGCCTCCGTGCCTGAACTCTGTGCGGGCTCCCGCCTGTCCCTGCTACCTGCGGAACCTACCCCGCACACCGTACCCGTCGGGCGGACGCCGACCGGTGGTGGACGCTCCGCGTGTCGTCGACGGACAGGCGCGGGACTTTCCCCGGGGCAGGAACAAAACCGGACACCGCGGTGACCAACCGTCGACAGTGACAGTGACGGCAGCAAAGGAGCAGCTGTGTCCCCCGACCGATCCCCGCACCCTGACCAGAGCAACCTCGTGGGGGACGCCTTCCTCAGCGTCCCTCCGCCCGACGGCGCACTCCCCGACATGGAGGTCGGACGCACCCTCACGGAGTACCCCGGCCACCGGAACCGGTCGCTCACCGATGCCGCGACGACATGTCCGGACGGCTTGCTCGAGGAGGTGCTGTGGGGTCTGCTCCACGGACTGACCGCACCGGTGACCCGGTGTGTCCCCGGAACGTCACCCGCCGCAGAGGTGCACCGTGACTGAACCTGTGGACAGCACCGGAACCGGTGCGATGGGCCCCGTCGCGATGGAGTTCCGCCGGGTCGCCCGGATGAACAAACACCAGTTGTGGTCGGTCTGTGTCGCCTGGTGCCGGGACCGGACCGCCGCCGCCGCCGTCCTCAGTCGCGGACTCACCGACGCGTGGACGTCCGTCCGGGACAGCGCCCCCGTACCCGGCGCCGGGCCCGATCTGTCCGCGCAGCTCACCCGCACGGTCTACCGATGCGTCCTGGGCGCGGCGTCCGACAGTCTGGCCGCGGACCGGATCAGGCACCGGAGCCAGCGGGGGAACACTGGTCCGGGAGCCGGGTCCACGCTGTCCGCTACCGAGCTGTCGTTGTACATCATGGCGAACTACTCCGCACTGCCGCGACCGGTGGTCTGTGACCTGCTGTCCCTGCCCGGGGATGGCGCAGAGCCCCTGAAAAAGGTGTCCCAGGTTCTACTCAGGAACACCGACGGCGCCAGGTAAGCTGACAGCGCCATGACCACTGACACCACCACTGACACCACCGCTGAGGTGCCGTCGTCCGCGGCCCGCGCGCTCTCCGCCACCGTGGAGTACCTCCGTCGCTCCGGCGACGATGTCGCCGCGCGCGCGTTGCAGGCCACGCTCGATGAACGTCGTTCGCCGGGGATGGTCTGCCTCGTCGGGCGGGCCGGTGCCGGACGGAGCTCTCTGCTCAACGCCCTGGTTGGAAGCCCCGCGGCGTTGCCCGCCTCCCCCGCCGGCGTCGGAACCGTGACCACTGCCCCGGTCTCGGTGGATCTCGACCCGGGGGCGGGAGAGTCCGCCCGGCCGGTCTCCTTCACCGACGTTCCCGGCATCGGGGTCACGTCCAGTGGCCCCGACGGCACCGCCGACCTCTACCTCACCCGGGCGGACACCGCCCTGTTCGTCGTAGACGCCCACACGCCGCTCAATGACACGGAGGTCACCGCCCTCGGTGACGCGTTACGGCTGGCCCCGGCCGTCGAACTGGTCGTGACGAAGCGGGACCAGAACTTCCGGACCCTCGATGCGGTCCTGGCGCGCAACCGCGAGGCGATGTCGACCGTCGCCCCGGATGTGCCCGTCCATGTCGTCAGCGCCCTCCCCGGCATCAACGATTCCGGACTGACGGCACTTCGTGACCGGATCATGTCCCGCGTCTCCGCGGACGACACCCGCGAACACGCCGCGGACGCGGCTCTCCGGCAGGCCCGGATCCTGGTGGACCGGGAGATCGACCGGCAGCGCCTTCTCGCGGACGTCACCGCCGCGCCCGATGACACGGTCGCCGGGATCGACGCCCGGCTGAGGGAACTGACCGATCTCGCGAAGGACAACCGGACCTTCCTCTCCGACCGTATCGCCGCGGCCAGGGGGCGGGCCATCGCCCGGCACACCGAGGAGCTCGCCGACCTGCAGAAGCGGTGGCGGCACCACATAGACACGACCCGCCCCGCCCAGATCCTCGCCGACCCGGAACCGGTCGTGGCCAGGCTGAGCGCCGAGCTGTCCCGCCTCAAGCAGAATGCCCTGGGCCGTCTCATGCGGGCTGTCCGTGGCGACTTCCTCGAGTTCACCGAGGGATCCGGGCGGTGGGAGGCGGTGACCCGGCGCATCGAGTCGACCTGGTCGACGGCGACAGACGGTTCACCGGGCCGCGGTGGCGGAACAGCACCGGAGAAGGCGCGGTTCAGCGAACTGGTCAGCCCGTCGCTGCTCACCGTCACCGTGTCCGGCGGTGGTGCGCTGGCGTACGCCGCGAGTCTCCTGCCCGGCGTCGGTGGCGTCATCGCCGCGACCGGCGGACTCGCCGCCGCACCGGTGGTC
>NZ_CACZOO010000065.1 GCF_902782855.1 uncultured Corynebacterium sp. | reverse complement strand
GCAGTCACATCGCCGTCCACTGGACCGGTGAGGACGGCGCCGCCGGCGCCAACGCCTACTCCCTGACCAATGACGGGGCCGCCCCGATGACCTACGAGATCTCGGTGCGACGGTCCCCGTACGGTGCGGGAGGCTCCCGGTGGGTCCACCGTCTCCGCTCCGGCGACACGGTCACCGTCTCCCGCCCGCGGAGTCTCTTCCGCCGGGCGAACACCGCCACCCGGGAGATCCTCATCGCCGGCGGGATCGGGGTCACCCCGGTCCTGTCCCACGCCCGGGACGCCGCACGTTGGGGACGCCCCGTCGACGTGATCTACTCCCACCGCCCCGATGCCGCGGCCCACGTCGCGGAACTCCGCGCCCTCTGTGACCGGCCCGGAGCCACCTTCACCGAGACCGGCGGGTCGGAGGAGACCCAGGTCGAGCTCGACCGCGTCCTGGCGTCCAGTCCGATCGGCACCCACGCCTACATCTGCGGCCCCGGCCCGATGATCGGGGCCTTCCGGGCCCGCGCCGCCGAGTACCGGTGGCCGGCGTCCCGGGTGCACTTCGAGGCCTTCGCCGCCCCGGAGCTCGACGCCGGCGAACCCTTCGACGTCATCGACACGGCGTCCGGCCGCAGCGTCACCGTCCCCGCGGGCGTCAGCGCACTCGTGGCACTGGAGGGCGCCGGCTACACCGTCCCCAACATGTGCCGGCAGGGCGTGTGCGGCGAATGCCGTCTCAGCGTCCGCGCCGGTACCCCGGTCCACCGTGACATGGTCCTCACCGACGACGAGCGCGCCGCCGGGTCCTCCTGGCTGCCCTGCGTCTCCCGCTGTGAGGGCGAGACCCTGGAGGTTGCACTGCCATGACCACCACCACCGACGGTGTCTACCGTCAACCGCTCGCGGCGTCCCCGGAGGACGCCCTCGCCGCGCTCGCCGGTTTCCCGTTCCCCTTCCCCCACGAGGTGTACCGTTACAGCGCCAACGTGGAGCCCGCCGAGCAGGCCAGGCGTTCCGCCGCGGGACAGTGGGGGGAGACGGTGATCGACATCGACCGCCACTACGCCGCGGAGCTGAGGGAGAAGGACCGCGTCCTCACCGTCGACCCGGGCCGGTACGTCGCCCTGCCGCGGATGATGCCCGCGGAGTGGGACGCCCTGCTCGCGGTCCTCAACGAACTGTCGACCGTCTACCCCGGCCACTTCACCCTCAGCGGTGAGGGGGACGACCGTCACTGGTCCAACCGGCTGGCCGATCCTCCGGTGGAGCAGGACTTCACGGTCGGGGACACGAGGACCCTGCCGTGCGCCCCGCTGGAGTTCGCCGGACGCCAGGTCCAGGAGGACATCGCCCTGCTCGCCGAGCGTGACGGGATGCTGTGGGGTGACTCGATGGTCGTCACCTTCGCCGCGGACTGGTCGCCGGCCTTCGACGCCGGGATGAGTTTCCCGGAGATCCACGGCCCGGTGCCGCGGGTCCATGAACAGGGCATCGTCGAGCGGGCCCAGAAGTTCATCATGGGTCTGCGGCCCGGCCAGCGGTTCCGGAGGACGAACTGGACGCTGACTGTCGACGGCCGGCTCGACACCGGCACCGAGTCCTACCCCGAGTGGGGGCCGGACCGGCTCAGTGTGGTCAACGGCCCGCTGTCGGAGGTCGGCGACCGGGTGTTCCTGCGGGTGGAGGTCCAGCACCTCATCCGGTTGCAGTGGTCGGGTGCGGTGATGTTCCTCATCCGCAGCTACCTGGAGCCGTTGAGCGCGATCGCGCAGATCCCGGAGTGGGCGCTGCGGGTGCGCGACGTGCTCGCCGAGCTGCCGGAGGACATGGCGGAGTACAAGGGTGTCGACCGGACACGGTGGCCCGCGGTGAAGTGGCTGGAGACCCACGGGGGAGTGGCCGCCGCCTCGCGTCCCGGCGTCGGCGAGTGACGCGGTAACTGAAGTTAAACACCTTTAACTTACGAGAAACACCGGTCGCACCGGCCGGAAATGAACGCCTTTTACCCTGATGCTCGACTTCAAGGGCACGACTTCAAGGGCACGACAATGAATCACAAGGAGATGACATGGATGCTGCATCCGTCGCATGGGTCCTGACCGCGACCGCACTGGTCCTGCTGATGTTCCCCGGACTGGCGATGCTCTACGGTGGAATGCTCTCCGGCAGGAGCGTCATCAACATGATGATGATGGTGATGAGCTCACTGGCGGTGACCACCGTCGTGTACGTCATCGTCGGGCACGGTCTGGTCCTCGGCGAGTCGGTCGGCGACTGGGGGATCATCGGCAGACCCGGTGACTTCGTCCTGTTCAACGACCTCACCGGTGACGACGGGGACGGCACCACCATCCTCGGCGCCTTCTACATCCTCTTCGCCGCCATCTCGGTGGCCCTGGTCTCTTCCGGCGCGGCGGGCCGCATGAAATTCGACGCCTGGATGGGCTTCGCCGCGATCTGGGTCATCGTCGTCTACGGTCCCATCGCCCACTGGGTCTTCAACCCCGACGGTTGGATGCGGGCGGACCTGCAGCTCCACGACTACGCCGGTGGTACCGCGGTCCACATGAACGCCGGCGCGGCCGGCCTGGCGCTCGCCGTCTTCCTCGGACGCCGCAACTCCGCCAGGAAAGAGAAGCCGCACAACCTCCCGCTGATGCTCATCGGTGTGGGCATGATCGCCATGGGCTGGCTCGGCTTCAACGGCGGCACCGCCGGTGCCGCGGACTTCCTCGCCCAGTACGTCGTCCTCACCACCATCCTGTCGCTCGCCGGCGGGATGCTCGGGTTCATTGTCATGCAGCGTCTCATCGACGGTGCGTACACCCTGATGGGCCTGGGGACCGGCGCGATCGCCGGTATGGTCGCCATCACCCCGGTGGCGGACGCGGTGAACCCCACCGTCGCGATCATCGTCGGTGTCCTCGGTGCCGCGGGGGCCTTCGGCGCCATCAGGCTGGCGCACAGGTTCGGGATCGACGATTCCGCGGACGTCTTCGCCGTCCACGGGGTCGCCGGCATGGTCGGCGCCATGATCGTCGTCTTCCTCGGCGATCCGGACGCCCCCGCGGAGCACGCCGGGATCGTCCTCGGCGGCAGCTGGGACATGCTCTGGCGGGAGCCGGTGGCCATCATCGTCACCGTCGGCTACAGCTTCTGCGCCACCTACGTCATCGCCTGGTTGATGAACAAGGTCCATCCGATCCGGATCACCGCCAGAGACGAGCGCATCGGCATCGACGCCGCCGTCCACGACGAGAGCGCCTACGACCGTCGCGCCGACGAGAACGAGGCAGACAGCGACGCCGCCGACCGGGAGATCAGCACCGGTGCGGACTACACGGTGCGGTAGTCCCGGCCACCGGTGACGGGGGCGGTCAGCAGGCCGGCACCGGCATCGATGAGGAACCATCCGACGGAGACCCAGTCTCCGCCGGACGTCCTTTTCTGCTCCAGGCCTTCCTCGAAGGAGGAGAAGGCCTGGAGCATCATCGCGTCGAGCATCCGGGCCCGGTCCGTCAGGACCTTGTGGGGGACGCCTGCGACACTGATCCCGCAGTCGTCGAGGAACGGACCCAGCCGCATGTTCGGTGCGGAGTCGTCGACGTGACCGGTCGCCCGGGGGGATGCGGTCACCCGGGCGAGGAACCTGGCCCGTCGCACCGGTGCGGGGCGTCCCGCGAAGTCGTGGACCCACGGCAGCACATGGGCGACCAGGGCGTCACGGACGGTCGGGGGACCGGGCAGCGCGTCGACCATCGCCGCACGCGTCGCAGCCTTGCCCTCGGTCTCCCTGGCGAGCAGCGCGCACAGCAGGCCGTCGCGCCCACCGAAGTGGTAACCCACCGCGGAGTGGTTCGCGGTGCCGGCCTCCTCGGCGATCGCCCGGTCTGACACAGCGTCGATGCCGTGGAGCGCGAACAGTGCCTCGGCGGCGTCGAGCAGCGCTTCACGGGCACGGTCACTGCGGGAAGTCATGGACATAGACCATACCGTGCCCGTCGATGCCCGGTTTTAAGTCATGTGGCGTAGTATCGCTGGGTCTCAGTGATTGACCCGTGTTCGCCAGAGAAAGGACCCCGCCCTTGAGTGACTCCACAGACACAGATCCGGCGACGAAGGCAGCCAGGGCGGCGAAGGCGGAGAAGATCGGCCGCTACGTCGCCATCTTCGTGTTCCCCCTGATCATGGTGGGGATGATGGTGTGGGGGTACCTCTACGCGATGCACGCCCCCGCCGCCCACAACATGCCGGTGAGCGTCTCAACCTCCTCGGACTCCACCGACGCCCGGCAGGCGGCGGACTCCTTCGCCGCCGCCCTCGACAAGGTGGAGGACAACGGGAGGCACGCCTTCTCCGTCACCACCGGGCAGGACGCCGCCGACGCACGCAGGTCCGTCGTCGACAACGACTCCGTCGCCGCGGTCGTCCTCGGCGACGACGGGGCGACGCTCTACACCGCCGGTGCCGCCGGACTGTCCCAGGGACAGTCCGTCCAGAAGCTCGTCGGCGCGACCGCCGCCGCCGAGGGCGTCAGCGTCACGCCCGAGGACGTTGTCCCGCTGCCGGCGTCGGACTCCGCCGGCATGGGCGCGATGTTCATGACCACGGCCATCGTCATGGCAGGTTACGTGCCGCTGAGCATCGCCCTGTCCTTCGCCCCGCAGCTGCTGCTGCGCAAGCGTCGTGCGGTGCCGGTCCTCGCCGCGTGGTCCGCCCTCATCGCCGGGCTGATCTGGTTCGTCGTCGGACCCGTCATGAACGTCATCGACAGCTCGGACGCCGGAGCGGTACTCGGGATCACCTTCCTCAGCGCGTTCGCCATGGCCGTGGTCCAGATGTTCCTCACCCGCATCCTGGGGCCCATGGCCGTGATGGCCGGGCTCCTGCTGCTCATGGTGCTGGGCATCCCCGCGTCCGGCATGTCGATATCACTGTATTCCGTGCCGACGTTCTACCAGTTCCTCCACTCCTTCCTGCCCACCCCGGCAGTCGGCGGAGCACTGCGTGCGGTGCTCTACTACGACGGCGTGGGCGTCTGGCCGCACCTGTGGGTCCTCATCACCGGCGGCGCGGCCGGCCTCCTGCTCACCGCGCTGCTGGACACGGCCAAGGCGCGCCGGGGCAGGCGCTCGAACTCGGCCCTGGTCAACCTCGAGTCCCTCCACAGCGGCCCGCGGCCCGAGAAGCGGTTCTGGCAGTACCTCGGCCTGCTCTTCTTCCCGCTGGCGATGGTCTCGATGATGATCACCGCCATGCTCGGAACCATGCATGACCCGGCACCGCGGGACATGCCGGTCATCGTCGTCGGTTCAACGGTCGACCAGGCACAGGAGGCGGCCGACGGTCTCGCGCAGAGTATGCCCGGAATGTACGACTTCACCGTCACCGATGACGCGGAGGACGCCCGGAACCAGGTCCTGGACCGGGATGCCGTCGGTGCCTACGTGCTGCCCTCGGCGTCCTCCCCGGAGGCGACCGTCGTGGTCAACCAGGCCGCCGGGATGAGCGCGGCCCAGGCCGTCACCACCACCTTCACCCAGATCGCCCGGGCACAGGAACTGCCCGTGGCCACCGACGACGTCGCCCCGCTGTCCGGGCGGGACACGATGGGCACGGTGTCCCTGTACATCGCGATCGGTTGGATGATGTCCGGGTTCATGGTCATCGCGGTGGGGTCGAACGCCCAGCCGGCGTCGCGGCGTCTGCGTACGCTGCTGCCGTTGGTCGCCGGCTACTCGGTGTTCATGTCCACGGTGGTCTGGCTCATCGCCGGTCCGATCGTCGGTGCGGTCGCAGGTCACGCCCTGCCGCTGATCGGCACGGGGATTGTCGCGATCTTCTGCGTGGCGATGTTCGCGGCGTTCCTGGAGAGACTCTTCGGTCTGCTGAGCATCGTCGTCACCGTCGGCGTGATCATGTTCCTCGGCATCCCGGCGTCCGGCGGCGCGATGTCGGTCTTCATGTCGCCGCCGTTGTTCGCCTGGCTGCACAATGTCCTGCCGATGGCGGCAGCGGTGGAGAGCGTCCGCTCGATCCTCTACTTCGGGTCGGACACGGTCGGTCACTGGCTCCTCGTCTTCCTGACCTGGGGGGTGGTATCGCTGCTGCTGGTCCTGGTCGTCGACCGGGTCAAGCCGGTGCGCACCGGCACACGCAACCTCTCCGAGGACCTCAACGCCAGCCCGTGGACGACTGAGGGGACCACCGAGCTGCCAAGTCGTGCGGAGATGGTCCTGGCGGAGGCGGAGGCGGAGAAGAAGGAGAAGGAGAAGGAGCCTGTAACCTCCGGGTAATCTGCGGCAGACGTGGCCGAAACGCGTGTTTCCTACTGTTTAACTCCATGAGTGCAGCTGACATTGCGTGGATGTGTACCGCTTTCGCCCTGATGCTCCTGATGTTCCCGGGGCTGGCGATGCTCTACGGCGGGATGCTCAACGGACGCAGCGTTCTGAACATGATGATGATGGTGATGACGTCACTGGCGGTCACCGTCATCATCTACGTGCTGGTGGGGCACGGGCTGGTCCTC
Organism: uncultured Corynebacterium sp.; assembly: GCF_902782855.1. GTDB lineage: Bacteria > Actinomycetota > Actinomycetes > Mycobacteriales > Mycobacteriaceae > Corynebacterium. Next base: position 1,202 of record NZ_CACZOO010000065.1, on the reverse strand, counting down.
GGTGAATCCGCCGGCGGGGTGGGCATCATCGGCGACCCGACCAGCTTCACCTTTTTCAGCACACTGACCAGTGATGACGGGGCGGGGACAACGATCACCACGGCCTTCTGCACTCTGTTCGCGGCGGTCTCGGTGGCCCTGGTCTCCTCGGGGGCGGCCGGGCGCATGAAGTTCGACGCCTGGATGGGCTTCGCGGTGATCTGGGTGCTCGTGGTCTACGCCCCGGTCGCGCACTGGGCGTTCGCCGACGACGGCTGGTTCCGCACGGTTCTCGATGTCCACGACTACGCCGGCGGTACCCCGGTACACATGAACGCCGGCGCGGCGGGCCTGGCGTTGGCGATCTTCCTGGGCCGACGCGCAGAGCCCGACCGGCGTCCGCACAACCTGCCGCTGACACTCATCGGTGTGGGAATGCTGGCGATGGGTTGGATGGGCTTCAACGGTGGTTCGGCGGGTGGAGCGAACTTCGTCGCCGAGTACACGGTGATGACCACGCTGCTGGCCCTGGCAGGCGGCATGATCGGGTACATCGTCGTGCAGCGGGTCTTCGACGGCTCCTACACACTCATGGGGCTGGGGACCGGTGCAATCGCCGGGCTCGTGGCGATCACCCCCACTGCGGACGCCGTGGACCCGGTCTTCGCGATTCTCGTCGGCGTCGTCGGGGCGGCCGCGGCTTTCGGCGCGGTCCGGCTGGCGCACCGGTTCGGGATCGATGACTCGGCGGACGTTTTCGCGGTCCACGGTGTGGCAGGCATGGCGGCGGCGATGCTGGTGGTGTTCGTCGGGTCCCCGGACGCCCCCGCCCACCACGCCGGGATACTCTTCGGCGGCGGTGGGGACCTGGTGTGGCGGGAGCTGGTGGCGATCGTGGTGACCGTCGGGTTCTCCTTCTGCGCCACCTATGCGATCGCCTGGCTGATGGACAAGGTCAGCCCGATCAGGATCACCGCCGAGGACGAGAGCATCGGCATCGATGAGGCGGAGCACACCGAGCAGGCCTATGCCACCCGGGGCACGGAAGGCACCGGGTCCCTGATGCGTGCGGGTCCAGATGAGGTCGAGGTGGTCGGAGATCTGCCGGTGGGAGTCGTCGAGGGTGGTGGTCACGGTCGGTGACGCCCCCTTTTGTCCCGTGGTACGAAGGTTGTGCGTGTGACCGGACAGTGTCAACCAGGTGTTCGAGTAAGGTGCAGGGT
>NZ_CACZOO010000064.1 GCF_902782855.1 uncultured Corynebacterium sp. | reverse complement strand
CCGGGAGCTGTCCCTCTCCCGGCGGTCGCCAGTCTCTGGTTTCTCCCCGGGGCGCTCACTGTAGCCACCATCATCGAGATCATCGCCCTCGGAATTCTCATCCCCTGGATGACAGCGCGGCTCATCGTGACCGTGATATCCGTCTACTCGCTGGCATTACTCTGGGCGGTATTCGGTCGGCGGAGGATATACCCCCACTACGTACTGGCCGGTGATCTGGTGATCAGACAAGGATGTCAACCTCTCATGACCGTGTCACGGGAGCGGATAGTCCAGACGACGGTCGACCGAACGTACCGGTCAGAGCGTGCCACTGTCGTCGATGAGGCACTTGTCCTCACTAACGGTTCCGGGACGAACCTTCGGGTGGTGCTGACCGAACCCTCCCCGGTTCCGGCCCCTGACCGGTGGCCCTGGCAGAAAGCACGGTGCCTGGAGGTCACGGGGATACGGCTGTGGGTCGATGACCCGGTTGCCGCGGTCAGCGCGCTCACCGGTGAAGCCGACTGAACCGGGCGCCTACACCGTGTGGACGATCATCACGTCGCAGTCGGACTGCCGGGCGACATCCGCCGGCACGGAGCCGAGCAGACGACCGGTCAGCGAGTTGATCCCCCGGTTACCGACGACCAGCAGGTCCGCGTCCACGTCGGTGACGATCCCCATCAGAGCCTCCACCGGTGACCCCGCCTTGATGGCGGTCTCGATGGTCGAGCACCCCTCCTGCTGGGCCGCTGCGATGGCGGACTCGAGGTTCTGCTGGGCCGGGGAATCCCCCACCACTGTCTTGGAGTCCATCCTCGCCGCCTGCACCGCAGCCTCCTGATCGGCGTAGTAGGCGCAGCCGATGACCAGGGTGGCGTCGAAAGCTGCGGCGAGGGACGCCGCCCGCCGCACAGCGAGAAGTGAGGAATCTGAACCGTCCGTGCCGACAACGATGGTGCTGTAGCTCATGGCGCCCAGATTACCCCATCACAGTCCGGCTTCGACCATGCCGCGAAGCTCCTTCTTGAGGTCCGTGATCTCGTCACGCAACCGACCTGCGAGCTCGAATTTCAACTCGCGGGCGGCGTCCTGCATCTGTGCGGTGAGATCGGCGATGAGCTTCTCGAGCTCCGGACGCGCCAGACTGCCGGCATCCCGCCCGGACACCGCCGACACCCCCGATGGGCCGGCGGCGATGTCGACGTCCGCGCCGAACCCGGTCGCCCCGTCACCAGGGCCGTCCTCACCGCGATTCTCGTAGACCTGGTCGAGGATGTCGGCGATCTTCTTGCGCAGTGGCTGCGGGTCGATCCCGTGCTCGGTGTTGTAGGCGATCTGCTTGGCGCGGCGCCGTTCCGTCTCGTCGATCGCGTACCGCATCGAGTCGGTGATCTTGTCCGCGTACATGATCACCTCGCCGGAAACGTTACGGGCGGCACGACCGATGGTCTGCACCAGTGACCGTTCCGAGCGCAGGAATCCCTCCTTGTCGGCGTCGAGGATCGCCACGAGGGAGACCTCGGGCAGATCGAGCCCCTCGCGCAGCAGGTTGATACCGACGAGGACGTCGTACTCCCCGAGTCTCAGCTGGCGCAGCAGTTCGACCCGCTTGAGGGTGTCAATGTCAGAGTGCATGTAGCGCACTTTCACACCGTGCTCCAGGAGGTAGTCGGTCAGATCCTCGGCCATCCGCTTGGTCAGGGTGGTGACCAGGACACGTTCCTTCTTCTCCACCCGCTGCCGGATCTGCTCGATGAGGTCGTCGATCTGCCCCTCGGTGGGGCGTACCTCTACCTGCGGGTCGACCAGCCCGGTCGGCCGGATGACCTGCTCGACGAACTCCCCGCCGGCCGCGGCGATCTCGTAGTCTCCCGGGGTCGCGGACATGTAGATGCACTGGCCTTTCCGATCATCGAACTCCTCCCAGGTCAGGGGCCGGTTGTCCAGGGCACTGGGCAGGCGGAACCCGAAGTCGACGAGGTTGCGTTTGCGCGACATGTCACCGTTGAACATGCCGCCGATCTGCGGCACCGTCACATGGGACTCGTCGATGATGGTGAGGTAGTCGTCCGGGAAGTAGTCGATGAGCGTCGCCGGGGCGGAGCCGGGTTCCCGCTGGTCGATGTGACGCGAGTAGTTCTCGATACCGGAGCAGTAGCCGACCTGCTGGATCATCTCCAGATCGTACTCGGTGCGCATCCGCAGCCGCTGGGCTTCCAGCAGCTTGCCGCGGTTCTCCAGATCGGCGACGCGGTGCTCCAGTTCTTCGCGGATGTCCTCCATCGCCTTCTCCATACGTTCCGGACCGGCGACGTAGTGGGTGGCGGGGAAGATCCGTATCTCCTCGACCTCGCGGACGACGTCGCCGGTCAGCGGGTGGATGTAGAAGAGACTGTCGACCTCGTCGCCGAAGAACTCGACGCGCACCGCCAGTTCCTCGTACGCGGGGATGATGTCGACCGTGTCCCCCTTGACACGGAACGCGCCGCGGGTGAAGGAGATGTCGTTGCGATCGTACTGGATGTCGACGAGCAGCCGCAGGAACCGGTCACGCTCGACCTCCTCCCCCACCTTGAGTACCACGGAGCGGTCCAGGTAGGACTGCGGCGTCCCCAGGCCGTAGATGCAGGACACGGAGGACACGACCACCACGTCGCGGCGGGACAGCAGGTTCGATGTTGCGGAGTGCCGCAGCCGCTCCACGTCATCGTTGATCGACGAGTCTTTCTCGATGTAGGTGTCCGTCTGCGCGATGTACGCCTCCGGCTGGTAGTAGTCGTAGTAGCTGACGAAGTACTCGACGGCGTTGTTCGGCAGCAGACTGCGCAGCTCATTGGCCAGCTGCGCAGCCAGCGTCTTGTTCGGCGCCATGACCAGGGTGGGGCGCTGCTGCTTCTCGATGAGCCACGCGGCGGTGGCGGACTTACCGGTACCGGTCGCGCCCATCAGGACGATGTCCCGCTCGCCCCGGTTCAGACGCTCGTCGAGCTCCTTGATCGCCGCGGGCTGGTCACCGGCCGGTTCGTAGTCGCTGATGACCTCGAAGGGTGAGTCGGTGCGTTCAACCTCCCCGACCGGGCGGAACTCGGATTCGGAGAGGACGGGGTGTTCAGCTGCGAAGGCCATGGGCCCAGTCTAGGACCGGCGGGTGAGCCTCGCCCAGAACTCGTCGACCTGGCTCACCAGGGACGCCACGTCCCCCGAATTGTCGAGGACCACGTCCGCGGCGGCGAGTCGGGTCTCCCGGTCGATCTGGGCGGCGATGCGGCGCCGCGCGTCCGCCTCGTCGAGGCCACGCTGTTCCACGAGCCGCCGGATGCGGAGATCGTCAGGTGCGTCGACCACGAGGACGACGTCCACCATGTCGGTCTGTCCGTTCTCGATGAGCAGGGGCATGTCGTACACCAGCACCGGGGCACCGGCGGCCCGGGCGTCCTCGAACTGCCGCAGCGTCCGCTCGTGGATCCGCGGGTGCGTGATCGCGTTGAGTGTTGCCGTGCCTTCTCCCGTGGCGAAAGCCTGGCGGGCGAGTTCCGCACGGTCGAGGGTGCCGTCGGCGCGGATGACCCCGGTGAAGGCCTCCCCCAGCTCCGCCAATGCCGGCTCGCCGGGCTCCACGACCTCGCGGGCGATGAGGTCGGCGTCCACGATGGTGGCACCGAGCTCACTCAGCCGGGCGGAGACCGTCGATTTCCCGGAGCCGATGCCCCCTGTCAGTCCGATGATACGCATGCGGCCCAGGCTACCTGTCGGTGGGACAGGTGGAGGGGACAACAGATTCCCCGGCCGGATCTACGGTGCGAAAGACCCGTCCGGGGAGGAGGTGAGTGCCGCGTCGGCCGCGGTGAGGCACGCCCCGTTGGCGCCGTTGGCGTTGGTGTAGGCGAGCCGCAGGGTGTTCGCCGCGGCTCTGGCGGCCGACGCGGCCTCGGTGTCCTCCCCTGCCACGGCCTCGGCGTTCGCGGCGACGGCCTCGGCCCAGTCCGCGGCGAGACGGGCGATCTCCGCCCCGATCTGCGAGCAGAACAGCTGGTCCCCGGTCCCGAGACCGCGGTTGACCAGGCTTCCGGCGGAGCCGTCGACCTGCTGCAGCGGCGGGAGCTCGGGGATCGTCCCGGCGGGGTCGCCGTCCTCGGCCCCGCCACCGCCGCCGCGGACCCGTGCAGCACCTACGTCCCGGGGTCGGTGGACCGGGGCGCCGCACTGCTGAGCTCAGGCACCGGTTCACTTCCCGGGTCGGTGGACTCCTCCTCCGACGTCACCGGCTCCCCGGGCCCGTCCAGGGCCGGGTTCACCCCGTCCGACCTGCCGAACGTCACCGGCACCACCGACTCCCGGTTGAACGGCGGCACCCCGCTCACCGCGGTCAGTACCCGGGGGTCCGGGACGTGTTCGTTCATGTCAGTATCGTGACACGACACAGCGTCACCCCGCCCCGAACCCGGACGCCGTCGTCTTCATCACCGGCCCGGTCACCGGCGACGCCAGTGACGCCCGAGCCGCCCCCGGCCTGCAACGGCGAAATGCCCCGGGAAAACGGAATCATCCACTTCCCGGGGCAGTTAGCGCGTCGGGCCCGCCTCAGTCCCGCCGGAACGGGACCTGACCGGCGACTGTCTACCGCTCGATGATGGCGGTGATGCCCTGACCACCGGCGGCGCAGATGGAGACGAGGACGCGGCCGCCGCCGTTCTCCTCGAGGATCTTCGCGGCGGTGGCGATGATGCGTCCACCGGTCGCGGCGAAGGGGTGGCCCGCGGCGAGCGAGGAACCCTTGACGTTCAGCTTGTCGCGGTCGATCGCGCCCAGCGGGGCGTCCAGACCGAGGCGGTCCTTGCAGTAGTCCTCGGACTCCCAGGCCTTCAGGGTGGCGAGGGTCTGCCCGGCGAAGGCCTCGTGGATCTCGTAGAAGTCGAAGTCCTGCAGGGTCAGGCCGTTACGCTCCAGCAGACGCGGGACAGCGTAGGTCGGGGACATCAGCAGGCCGTCCGGGGTGAGGCCGTCGTGACCGTGGAGGAAGTCCACGGCGGCGGTCTCGGAGTCCACCAGGTACGCCTTGACCGGCAGGTTGTGCTCCGCTGCCCACTCCTCGGACGCCAGCAGCACCGCGGAGGCGCCGTCGGTCAGCGGGGTCGAGTTTCCGGCGGTCATGGTCGCCTGGGTGCCGTGGGCGGCGGCGTCCTTCCTGCCGAAGACCGGCTTGAGCTTGGCCAGCTTCTCGACGGAGGAGTCCGGGCGCAGGTTCGTGTCCCGCTGGACGCCGAGGAACGGGGTCACGAGGTCCTCGAAGAAGCCGGCGTCGTAGGCGGCGGCGAGCTTCTGGTGCGACTCGGCGGCGAGCTGGTCCTGGGCTTCGCGGGTGATGCCCATTTCGCGGGTGGTGACGGCCTGGTGGTCACCCATCGACAGGCCGGTGCGCGGCTCACCGTTCTGCGGCTGCTCCGGTGCCAGCTGGGAGGGACGCACCGAGCCGAGGAGCTTGAGCATCTCCGGGGTGGACTTTGCGTTGTTGACCTTGATGAGGGTCTTGCGCAGGTCGTCGTTGACCGCGAGCGGGGCGTCGGAGGTGGTGTCGGTGCCACCGGCGATACCTGCGTCGATACGTCCCAGGGCAATGGCGTCCGCGACCTGGACGGCGGCGGCGAGCCCGGTACCGCAGGCCTGCTGCAGGTCGAAGGCGGGGGTCTCGTTGCTCAGCGCGGAACCGAGCACGACCTCTCGGGTCATGTTGAAGTCACGGGCATGCTTGAGCACCGCGCCGGCGACGACCATGCCGAGCTTCTCGTCCTGCAGCCCGTACCGGGCGATGAGACCGTTGATGGTCGAGGTCAGCATGTCCAGGTTGGAGGCGCTGGAGTACTCCTTGTTGGACCGTGCGAAGGGGATGCGGTTGCCGCCGAGGATGGCGACCTTGCGCGGTGAGGAAGAGGTCATGTCGGTAATCACTCCGTCGTCGTTGTGCTGGTCTGGGTCGGGTCTGGCGGCCAGCCTACCCGTGGGGCAGACTCCGGACGCCGTTTCCGGGGGTAGCGTGCTGGCTGTTCTCCCTGTCACGGAATTGCCGGACAGCGTACCGGGTCACACGCTAGGGTACGAATGAGAACATACATTGTTCGGGCGTCCGCAAGGTACGCTTTCGGATAACCGCTCCACTTCGACCACTACGAACCACTACGAACCACTACAGACCAAGGAGATCAGTACATGTCTTCCAACAAGGGCCTGCTGGAACAGATCATCAACTCCAGCTTCGCCGGCAAACTCGGCGTCCCCCAGGGCGAGAAGCTGCGCCGCTACAAGAAGGGCGAACCTGCCCTCGACGGCCCGGTCGTCATCGGTGGCGAGGGACGCGTGGCTGACGGAGTCCGGAAGTTCCTCGACGCCGACTTCCAGTTCGTCGACGCGGACACCGACATCAAGAAGGCCGCGATCATCTTCGACGCCACCGGCATCAGGACCCCTGAGGACATCAGGAAGCTCTACGAGTTCTTCCACCCCCAGATGCGCAAGGTTCGTCCGAGCGCCCGCTTCCTGGTCATCGGCACCACTCCCGAGCTCATCGAGGACGCCGACGAGCGCATCGTCCAGCGGGCCATCGAGGGCTTCACCCGCTCCCTGGCCAAGGAGCTGCTGCGCGGCGCCACCGCCCAGCTGATCTACGTCGACCCGGCCGTCTCCGACGACCTGACCGGCCTGGAGGCCCCGGTCCGCTTCGTGCTGTCCGGCAAGTCCGCCTACGTCGACGGCCAGGTCATCCGGGTCGACGGCACCCACGTCGAGGCCCCCGAGTCCTGGGACGCCCCGACCGCCGGCAAGGTCGCCCTGGTCACCGGTGCCGCCCGCGGCATCGGCGCCGACATCGCCCGCGTCCTCGCCCGTGACGGCGCCAAGGTCATCATCGTCGACGTCCCCGCCGCCGGTGAGGCCCTCGCGGAGATCACCAACGAGGTCAAGGGTTCCGCCCTGCCGCTGGACGTCACCGCCCCGGACGCCGCCGACAGGATCAAGGCCCACGCCGAGGAGAAGTGGGGCCAGGGTGTGGACATCATCGTCCACAACGCCGGCGTCACCCGCGACAAGCTGCTCGCCAACATGGACGAGGGCAGGTGGAACCTGGTGCAGAACATCAACTTCCTCGCCCCGATCCGCATCACCGAGGCACTGCTGGACAACGGCGGCCTCAACGACGGCGGCCGCGTCATCACCCTGTCCTCCATGGACGGCCTGGCCGGCCAGCGCGGTCAGACCAACTACGCCATGTCCAAGGCCGGCATGATCGGCATCGCCGAGGCGCTGGCTCCGAAGGTCGCGGACAAGGGCATCACCGTCAACGCCATCGCCCCGGGCTTCATCATCACCGCGATGACCGCTGAGATGCCCACCGGCACACGCGAGGTCGGCAAGCGGCTGAACTCCCTGTCCCAGGGTGGTCTGCCGATCGACGTCGCCGAGGGTGTCGGCTTCTTCGCCGGCAACGCCTCCGGTGCGGTGACCGGTCAGTACCTGCGGGTCTGCGGCCAGCACCTCATGGGCGCCTGACCGGTCGAGGAGACGACACATGACAGTCACATACAGGCAGATCCCGGCCATCCCGGAGCTGATGACCGAGTACAAGTCCGCCGCCAGGGACCTGATCCCCGGCCTCGGCACGAAGCGTTCGGCAAAGGCTGACCCCGCCACCGGCTTCGAGGTCACCGGCGTGAAGGTCAACGTGAGGCACCTCGGCGCCTACTGCGGTGCGACCGGTCTGCGCCTGGCCAACGAGCTGCCCGCCACGTACCTCTACGCCCTGTCCTTCCCGCTGGCGATGAAGGTCATGACCACCCCGGACTACCCCTTCAACGCCGTCGGCGCGGTGCACCTCACCAACGTCATCGAGCAGTCCCGCCCGCTGACCGTGGATGACGAGTTCACCATCCGCACCCACGCGGAGAACCTGCGTCCGCACCGTAAGGGCCTGCTGATCGACATGGTCACCGAGGTCTTCGTCGAGGGCGAAGGTGACACCCCGGTGTGGACCCAGACCTCCGGGTTCCTCGCCAAGGGCGCGAAGCTCTCCGGTTCTGCGGACGCCGCAGTAAAGGCCCGCGAGGAGGACTCCGGCTCTCTGTTCGAGCGTCCGGAGATCCCCGCGGACCCGACCCCCACCGCCGTGCTCACCGCCACCCCGGCGAGCATCAAGGTCTACGCGGGGGCCTCGGGCGACAAGAACCCGATCCACGTCTCCGGGCTGGGCGCGAAGGCCTTCGGCTTCCCGTCGACCATCGCCCACGGCATGTGGTCGGCCGCCGCCGTCCTGGCCTCCCTGGAGGGTGAACTGCCGACCGGTGGTTCCCGGTTCTCCATCGAGTTCGCCAAGCCGGTGACCCTGCCGGCGAAGGTCGCGGAGTTCACCGCGAGGGACGCCTCGGGCGCCTGGGACGTGCAACTGCGCAAGGCCTCCAAGCTGGAGACCCTGCACGCCGTCGCCCGCATCGAGGCGCTGTAGGATCCGCCCCGTCACTCGGAGACGGTCGCCGTCCCCGGGGCGTCCGCAGCCCCGGTATCCAAGAGTGCTCCCTTCGCCGTGACGGTGATGATGTCATCTCCCGGGGCGGCGATCGGGGCTACCATCCCCTCCACCTCACCGAACTTCCTGGAGTTCACCACGACGACCGGGGTCAGCGGCGAGTAGCCGGCGGCCTCGATCTTCGCCCGGTCGAAGCGGATCAGCGGGGTTCCGGCGGTGACCTGCTGCTTCTTCTCCACGAGGTTCTCGAAACCGTCGCCGTCCATCTTCACCGTGTCGATGCCGATGTGGATCAGAAGCTCGATGCCTGAATCCAGCCGCAGGCCGATGGCGTGGCCGGTCCGCTGGATGGTGAGGACCTTCCCGTCCGCCGGGGCGACCAGGGTGTCGCCGGACGGGTCGATGCACACCCCGCCGCCCAACGCCCCGCCGGCGAAGGCGTCATCCGGGGTCTCCGACAGCGGCAGCACCCTGCCCCCGACCGGGGAGGTCACCACCGTCACCGCTCCGGGACGCAGCGCAGGCTTGACCTGGCCCGTACCGGCGGCGACGGCCGCGTCCCCGATCCTCGCGTCCCCCGCGGCATTGTCCTCCTCGCGCTCAGCGGCGAGCTGGGCGAGGACCTTCGCCTTCTCGTCGGCACCCCGGTAGTCGAAGAAGAGCACCAGCAGCATCGAGGTGGCGAACGCCGCGGCGATGCCCAGGGCGTACCCGCCCCACGGGTCCATCGCCGGGATGGTGAGCAGCGAGGTGAAGACGAAGGCGTTGGCCTTGACGTCGAAGATGCCGATGATGATGCCGCCGACCAGACAGCCCGGCAGCAGGCGGAAGTACGTCTTCTTGAACCGCAGCAGCACACCGTAGAGCGAGGGTTCGGAGATGCCGCCGAGCAGTCCCGCCATGAGCCCGCCGAGCGAGACCTGCCGCATGCTCCTGTTCTTCTCCTTCATGGACACGAGGAACACGCCGGCGACCACACCGAAGCAGGCGAAGTTCCAGGCGCCCATCGGACCCTGGATGAAGTCGTAGCCGAGGGTGGCGAGGTTCTGGACCATGATCGCGTTGAGCGGCCAGTGCAGTCCCAGCGGCACGAGGAACGGGTAGAGCAGCGGGATGACGATCGCCAGGATGAACGGCGAGAGGTCGTTGGTCCACTCGAGGAAGCTGGAGATGCCGTTGCCGATGCCGATGCCGAACGGGCCGAGCAGGAAGGCGGTCAGCGGGATCATGATGAGCAGCGAGAAGAACGGTACGAAGACCATCTGCACCGCGGAGGGGATGATCTTCTTCAGCCCCTTCTCCACCCAGTACAGGCCGATCGCGGCGATGAGCGGCGGGAAGACCTGCGAGGAGTAGTCGTTGAGCACCAGCGGCAGGCCGAAGATGTGGACGACCTCCTTCGCCTCACCCAGGGAGATGAACTCCGGGGTCAGCAGGGCCGCCGGGATGGCGGCGCCGACCCACTCGTTCGCGCCGAGCTTCCGGGCGGCGGTCGCGCCGATCATGATCGGCAGGAAGTAGAACACCGACCGCCACATCGCATGCAACAGCACGTAGCCGTCCGGCTGCTCCTCCATCGGTGCGCGGAAGTCCTGCCAGCCGAAGGTGTCGGCGAGTACGAGCATGGTGATGATGAGGGACGCGCCGAGCAACGCCCACAGCACCGGCCGGAACGTGTCCGAGAGAAACTCGAAGCCGTAGTTGATCCACTCGTATTTGCCCCGGACACCCCCGTACTGCTTCTTAGCGAGGGCGGCACCGGTCTCCCCCATCCCAGGCTCCCGGACAATGGCGTTGTGGAAGTCAGCGACGCCGCCGCCCATCACCACCTGGACTCCGTTGCCGCCCTGCGGGACGACACCGAGCACCTGCGGGATGTCCTCCAGGGCGGCCAGATCAGCCTTCGACCTGTCGTGGAGCTGGAATCTCAGTCTCGTCGCACAGTAGGTGAGGTCGTCGACGTTGTCCGCGCCACCCACCTCCTTCAGAATGCTCCGTGAGGTGTCTGTCGCAGATGCCATGGCCTCATGACCTTTCCAGAAGGGGGAAACAACCGGGGGTGTTCTCCCCGCCACTGTAGGCGTGGACACCCCCGGACCGAATACCCCCGCCACGCCCCTGTGCGCCCGTTGTCTGCCAGACTTGGTCACTATGAACCTCAACGGAAAGACTGTTGTCGTCACCGGAGGTGGGGCAGGGATCGGACACGAGGTCGTCCGTCAGCTGCTCGACCACGGTGCGACCGTCAACGCCCTCGACCTGCGCCCCGACGGGCTGGAGGCGTCCGCGCGTCTCATCCCGCACCAGGTGAACATCGCTGACCGGGATGCCGTCGCCGCCCTCGCCACGGAGATCGGTCCGGTCGATGCCCTGGTCAATGTCGCCGGCATCGTCCAGGACTTCGTCGACATCGCCGATCTGGAGCGGGAGACCTTTGCCCGGGTGATGGACGTCAACTTCTGGGGCACGGTGAACACCGTCGAGGCATTCCTGCCGGGACTGCTCGGCAGACCTGAAGCCGCCATCGTCAACGTCTCCAGCATGGGCGGTCTGGTCCCGGTCCCCGGGCAGAGCGCCTACGGTGCGTCGAAGGCTGCGGTGAAGCTGTTCACCGAGGGGCTGCGCACCGAGCTACGGAAAACTGGAGTGACGGTCTCGGTGGTGTTCCCCGGCGGGGTGAACACGGACATCACGGCGAACTCGGGGGTCGAGGTTGACGGTGCCGATGATCCGGAGGCCCGGGCAAAGGCCGCGAGGTTCCTCACCTCTCCGCAGGACGCTGCGGCGAAGATCGTGAAGGCGGTGGAGACCGGTAAGCCGCGCGTCCTCATCGGCAAGGACGCCCGGCTCATGGATGCGCTGTCCCGTATCATGCCGGTGAAGACAGCCTCGGCGATGGCGGTGCTCATGAGCAGGATCGCCCACTGACCTTCCGAGGAAGCCGCCGGGTAACCCGAGAGCCCCCGTGGAGTGATCCACGGGGGCTCTCGCCGGTTGTTCCGGAGCAACGGAACATGAGGACTCGCGCGGCTGACCGCTTCACACGGTCAGCCGCGGTGCCTGCTAGTTGCCGGCCAGCTTCTCGCGCAGGGCGGCAAGCTGCTCATCGGAGGCGAGGGAGCCGGAGTCGGCGGCAGCCTCGGCAGCGGGAGCCTCGGTGGCGTCAACGCTGGAGGAGGAGTAGCCGGACTCGCCGGCCTCGGCTGCCTCGGCGGCCTGGGCGCGGTGACGCTCGATCTGGGCGGCGTGCAGCTTGTGCCGGCGCTCGGACTCGGCGTACCGGGCCTCCCAGGCCTCGCGCTGGGCGTCGAAGCCCTCCATCCACTCGTTGGTCTCCGCGTCGAAGCCCTCCGGGAAGATGTAGTTTCCCTGCTCGTCGTAGGAGTCGGCCATACCGTACTTGGACGGGTCGAACTCCTCGGTGAAGTCCTCGTCGGCCTGCTTGAGGGACAGGGAGATCCGGCGACGCTCGAGGTCGATGTCGATGACCTTGACCATGAGGTCCTGGCCGACGGTGACGATCTGGTCCGGGACGTCGATGTGGCGCTCGGCCAGCTCGGAGATGTGGACCAGGCCCTCGATGCCCTCCTCGACGCGGACGAAGGCGCCGAACGGGACGAGCTTGGTGACCTTGCCCGGGACGATCTGGCCGATCGCATGGGTCCGGGCGAAGACGCGCCACGGATCCTCCTGGGTGGCCTTCAGGGACAGGGACACGCGCTCGCGGTCCAGGTCGACGTCGAGAACCTCGACGGTGACCTCGTCACCCACGGCGACAACCTCGGACGGGTGGTCGATGTGCTTCCAGGACAGCTCGGAAACGTGAACCAGGCCGTCGACACCGCCGAGATCGACGAAGGCGCCGAAGTTGACGATGGAGGACACGACGCCCTTGCGGACCTGGCCCTTCTGGAGCTGGTGCAGGAACTCGGAGCGGACCTCGGACTGGGTCTGCTCGAGCCATGCGCGACGGGACAGGACGACGTTGTTGCGCTGCTTGTCCAGCTCGATGATCTTGGCCTCGAGCTCCTGGCCGATGTACGGCTGGAGGTCTCGGACACGACGCATCTCGACGAGGGAAGCGGGGAGGAAGCCGCGCAGTCCGATGTCGAGGATGAGGCCGCCCTTGACGACCTCGATGACGGTACCGGTGACCGGCTCGTCCTTCTCCTTGAGCTCCTCGATGGTGCCCCAGGCGCGCTCGTACTGGGCGCGCTTCTTGGAGAGGATCAGACGGCCGTCCTTGTCCTCCTTGGTGAGGACGAGGGCGTCGACCTCGTCACCGATCTCGACGACCTCGCCGGGATCGACATCGTGCTTGATGGACAGCTCACGGGAGGGGATGACACCCTCCGTCTTGTAGCCGATGTCCAGGAGGACCTCGTCGTGATCGACCTTGACGACGGTACCCTCGACGATGTCACCGTCATTGAAGTACTTGATGGTCTGGTCGATGGCGGCGAGGAAATCCTCAGCGGTGCCAATGTCGTTGATGGCAACCTGAGGAACGTTGTTGGTGGGCATAGGTGAAGGTGCTCCGAAACGGATAGTTATCGTTGTGGACAGGATTCCGTCGGTTCCACCGCACCGCATCACACGGTTGCACGACTTCCCCGACGTGGCTTCGCGACCTCAGGGTTCAAGCTCAGAAGTTCGTACAGAGGCGCGTAACGCTCAATACCCTACACCAGGGCCCGCTAGCAGTGCAAACACCGCTTCCGAGTACTCCGTGGTGGATGCCGGGGCGCCGGCACGTTCCCTTCCATCGACCACTCCCGCCACATCTGCGGTCGGGTGCCCCAGCATCGCCTCCCGGACCGCCGCCGACAGTCGCCCTCCGGCGGCCCGGTACCCCAGATGCCTCAGCAGCTGCGCCGCCGAGTTCATCAACCCCGCCGGATTCGCCACCCCACGTCCGGCGATGTCCGGCGCCGATCCGTGGGCGGCCTGAGCCATCGCCCGGCGTCCACCCGCGTTGACGCTGCCGGCGGTGCCCAGCGACCCGCCGAGCGCCGCAGTGAGATCGGAGAGGATGTCGCCGAACATGTTCTCCGCGACGATCGTGCGGTGCTCGGCCGGCCTGCTCACCAGATCAGCACACAGGGCGTCGATGTGCACCGGACGCAGCACCACTCCGGTGGACGCCGCGACCTTCTCCGCCTCCTCCAGGTACATCCCGGACGTCCGGGTGAGCACGTTGGACTTGTGCGCCACGGTGAGCACACCGCCCCGGTCCAGCGCCACCGCCGCGGCGTACTCGGTGATCCGGCGCACCTTCGCACGGGTGAACACACCCACCGCCAACGCGACATCGGCGGTGACTCGCAGGTCACCCGATCCGGCGTACATGTTCCGGTCGGCGTACATGCCCTCGGTGTTCTCTCTGACGACCACCACGTCGAGCTCCGGTGTCACCGACCCCGGTAGTGCCCGCACCGGACGGACATTGGCCCACAGGTCTGCCGACAGCCGCAGTTCCGCCGACGGATTGCGCTGCGCCCGCGCCTCCGGCGGATAGGAGACGTTGTCGTGCGGTCCGAGGATCCAGCCGTCAAGGCCGGACAGTGTGTCTGCGGTCTTTTCCGGGACCACCTGCCCGGTCTCGGCGAAAGCCCCGGCGCCGAGCAGCAGCGGCATCCAGTCGACGGTCACGGCGTCCGGCAGGAGTGCCAGGTCCACGGCGCGGCGGGTGGGCGGGGTGATCTCCGGCCCGATCCCCTCCCCGTCCCAGTACCCGAGCCTGATGCTCCGGTGCGTCACGGAAGGCTCGGTGTGCACGGACGGCGCTGTGAGATCGGTCATGCCGGACATCGTAGTGACCGGAGCCCGCCCGACGATACGACGACCGGTACCGTAACCACTGTGAACGAGAGTAACGATTCCGGCGCGCCGTCCGGCCCGCGCCAGCCCGCTTTCCCGCCCACTCCCCGCACCCCGGGGAACATCGTCCTCAACGCGGTCCGGGGTGGCCTCATCGGCACCGCCGAACTGGTTCCCGGCATCTCCGGCGGCACCGTCGCACTGGTGACCGGTGTCTACGAGCGCGTCCTCTACAACGCCAACCGTCTGCTCGACGGTGTGAAGGCGTTGCCGAAGGACCGTCCCGGGGGCGTGCGCCGGGTCAGGGCCGTCGACTGGACGATGCTGCTGCCCCTGGGCATCGGCATGGTCCTGATGGTCTTCGCCATGGCCGGCATCGTCGGCGACTTCGTCGAGGACCACGAGATCCCCTCCCGTGCCCTGTTCCTCGGCATGGTCACCGTCTCCCTCGCCGTACCGCTGCTGATGATCGACTGGTCCGACCTGAAGCGGCGACTGCCCGTCGCTGTCCCGCTCTTCCTCGTCGGTGCGGCCTTCACCTTCATCGCCACCGGGTTCTCCGCCTCCGACAACGACAACCCCGGCAAACTGCTGGTGTTCATCGCCGCCGCGATCGCCGTCTGTGCGCTGATCCTGCCGGGTGTCTCCGGCTCCTTCTTCCTCTACGCGATCGGCATCTACACCGCCACGCTGGACGCCGTCAGCAACCTGGACCTCGGATACATCGCCGTCTTCGGGCTCGGCGCCCTCACCGGCCTCGTGCTGTTCGTCCGGGTCATGGAGACACTGCTGACCCGCGCCCGCACCCTCACCCTGTTCACCATGACCGGCATGCTGCTCGGTTCACTGCGTTCCCTCTGGCCCTGGCAGGAGGGTGAGGAGGGAGAGTCCGTCACCCTGCACGCCCCCGGCGAGCAGGCCGGTCTGGCGGTCCTGCTCTTCTTCCTCGGTGCCGCAGTCGTCGCCGCGATGGTCATCGCCGAGCAGGTCATGAAGCGTCGCCGCGAGGCGGCCCTGGCTGACCGGAAGACCGTCACCGAGGGGTGAAGCCCTCGACCACGAATCACCGGTGCCCCAGGTACGTCATCGCGACCTGGATGCGGTTGGATGCGGTTGGACGCGGTTGGACCCGCCGAGTTTCCCCCTGATGCCGTCTCCCAGTGCGGTGCGGCCCGAAGAGACTCTTCGCACCGCGGACACGAGGCCCGACGGGCTCTCCACTTTCCGTAGGAATCCCCTGGCACCCAGGGTAAGGGCGGTACGGACATCTTCCGGTGTGTCGAATGCCGTGAGCATCAGCATCCTCATCGGTCTGGAACGGCGCCGGGATCATTCTCACCCGGGGCTCACCGGCCGCCACTCCCCCGACGGTCTGGTCGCCTCACTGTCCGGCATGCCCGGTGTGCGGTCCGTCCGCGTCCTCACCGAGGAGGACGACGACTGACCCGGCCACTGGCCGCGTCCCCACCGGTCAGTGCCCGGCGGTGTCCCAGTCCGCTCCGATACCGGTGGACACGTCCAGCGGAACCCTCAGGTCCGCGGCACTGTCCATCTGCTCACGCAGGATCTCGGCGACGACCCGCTGCTCACCCTCGACGACCTCGACGACCAGTTCGTCGTGGACCTGCAGCAGCACCCGGGACGCCAGGTCCCGTCGCGTGAACTCCGCGTCCACCCGAAGCATCGCCCGCTTGATGATGTCGGCGGCCGTGCCCTGGATCGGGGCGTTGAGTGCTGCCCGGCCGGCAGCCTCGGCGGCGACCCGGTTCGGGGAGTTGAGCTCCGGCAGGTACCGGCGACGCCCGTAGAGCGTCTCCGTGTACCCGGTCTCCTTGGCGTGGGCGACGACCTCGTCGAGGTAGCGCTTCACCCCGCCGAAGCGCTCGAAGTAGTTGTCCATGATCTGCTTGGCCTCACCGGCGGAGATCCGCAGCTGCTGGGACAGTCCGAAGGCGCTGAGCCCGTAGACCAGGCCGTAGCTCATCGCCTTGACCCGTCGGCGCAGTTCGGGGGTGACGTGCTCGACCGGCACGTCGAAGACCTTCGAGCCGACGTAGCTGTGGAGGTCCTCCCCCCGCCGGTACGCCTCGATGAGTCCCGGGTCCTGGGACAGGTGCGCCATGACCCGCATCTCGATCTGTGAGTAGTCGGCGGTGATGAGGGTGGCGTAGCCGGTGCCGACGCGGAAGGCCCCGCGGATGCGGCGGCCTGCCTCGGTACGTACCGGGATGTTCTGCAGGTTCGGGTCCGACGACGACAGTCGCCCTGTCGCCGCGCCCCGCTGGTTGAAGGTGGTGTGGATACGTCCGTCATCGGCGACGGCCTCGACGAGACCGTCGATGGTGGACTTCATCTTCTGGTACTCGCGGTGCGCCATGAGGTGGCCGAGGAAGGGGTGCGGGTGGGACGCGGCGAGCTTCTCCAGCTCACCGGCGGCGGTGGAGTACCCGGTCTTCGTCTTCTTCGTCTTCGGCAGTCCGAGGGTCTCGAAAAGGACCTTCTGCAGCTGCTTCGGGCTCGACAGGTTCAGCGTGTCGTCGCCGGCGATGGCGCGGGCTTCGGCGATCTCCGTCTCGATCTGCACCGCATACTCGTCGGAGAGTTCCCGGAGGGCGCCGGCGTCAACCGAGATGCCGGTCGCCTCCATCTTCGCCAGCACGGTCGCCAGCGGCACCTCCAGGTCGAGGTAGAGCTCCATCGCCCCGATCCCGGCGAGCTCCGGGGTCAGTGCGGCGACGAGTTCTGCGGTGGCCTGGGCGCGCACCGCACCCGGCGCGTCTGCGGCGATCTCGTGGCCGACATGTCGCTGCACGACGTCAGCGAGGTCCCCGGTGCGCAGGTCGGGTCGCAGCAGGTAGGCGGCCAGGGCAGTGTCCTGCTCCACCCCCGCCAGCACGAGGCCCGACCCGTGGAGCTTGTGCCACTCCGATTTGGCGTCGTGCACCCATTTCGGGGCGCCACGGTCCGCGAGCCAGTCTCGCAGGGTGGCCTCGTCGGCCGGGTCCTGGTCGGTGAGGTCGATGTCCACGGCATGGACGGCGCCGTCCTCCGCAGCGACCGGATCGAGCAGGGCGATCCGGTCGGCGCATCCACCCGCAGGTGCCCCCACCCCGGTGACGGTGGCGGCGAGCGGGCGGTGCACTGCGGCGTCCCCCGCCGGCCGGTTGATCTTCCACCCGGCGTGGGTGGCCAGCCAGCCGGCGAGCTTGCCGGTGGCCGGCGCGTCCATGGTGAGGGCGGCGGCCTCGCCGTCCTCGAACTCGACTCCGAAGGTGCGGAAGGCGCGGTTGCGGAGTGTCGTGCCGAACTGGAGGGTCTCGAACATGTCGAGGGACGCGGTGGCGTCCGGGGTACCTGGTGTCAGCGCGTCCAACTCCCCACGCTCGCCGAGGTCGAGGTCGCGGACCATCTCGGTGATGTTGCGGGCCAGCAGTACGTCGTCGAGATGGTCGCGGAGGTTCTGGCCGACCTTGCCGCCGATCTCGTCCATGTGCTCGACGACGCCATCGAGGCTCCCCCACGTGGTGATCCACTTCTTCGCGGTTTTGGGGCCCACCCCCGGCACGCCGGGCATGTTGTCGGAGGTGTCGCCGCGCAGGGCTGCGAGATCGGGGTACTGCGTCGGGGTGACGCCGTATTTCTCCGCGACGCGGGCCGGGGTGAACCGGTCGAGTTCGGAGACGCCCTTGAGGGTGTAGAGGACCGTGACATCGTCTGTGACGAGCTGGAAACTGTCACGGTCACCGGTGCAGATGAGCACCCGCATGCCCGCGGCGGCACCGCGGGTGGCGAGGGTGGCGATAATGTCGTCCGCCTCGTAGGCCTCCTTCGTCAGGGTCGTGACCCCGAGGGACTGCAGGGTCTCCTGGATCAGTTCGACCTGGCCGTGGAACTCCGGCGGTGTGGAGGGACGCTGCGCCTTGTACTCGGGGAAGGTCTCCGCGCGGAAAGTCGGGCCGGAGAGGTCGAAGGCGGCGGCGATATGCGTGGGGCGCTCGTTGTCCACGAGGCCGAGGAGCATCCCCAGGAAACCGTAGACGGCATTGGTGTGCTGGCCGCCGGTGGTCGAGAAGTTCTGCGCCGGCAGGGCGTAGAACGCACGGAATGCCAGGGAGTGCCCGTCCAGCAGGAGCAGGGTTGGCCGTCCGGAGGTGCTTTCGGGGGCGGCGTCTGTGGCGGCGTCTGTCATGGAACCTTCCTGCTTACGGTGTGGGGGGACTTCCCGGGTTATCCTAGTCGCCATGACTGACCAGACTTCGAGGGCCGGAGGCCCACGGCAGATGAACGTCGTCGGCATCCAGAACAAGGTGCCGCCACGCCGCCGGTCCATGGACACCCGCCGGGAGATTCTCCTGGCCGCCCGTCGGGTGTTCTCCGAGCGCCCCTACGGGGAGGTCTCCCTCAAGGAGATCGCCGCCGAGGTGGGGGTGAGCGCCCCGCTCATCATCAAGTATTTCGGGAGCAAGGAGAATCTCTTCGAGTCCCAGCTGGACTTCTCCGCGACGGCTGAGCGGCTCAACGAGGTCCCCTTCGTCGAGCTCGGCGAGCATCTGGCCCGCGTCGCGGTGACCTCGCAGCCGGACTCGCCGAATTCGATCGTGCACCGTCTCGCAGATTCGGGCGGGAACCGTCACATCGTCGACGCGATCGGCCGCGCCTACCGTGAGCAGGTCGTCGTCTGGCTCGTGCGGAAGATAGAGGAGGAGGCCCCCGGCCCGGACGCCGCCGGTGCGAGCTCCGGCATGGACGCCGAGACCCGCGCCGAGGCGGCGATGTCGATGCTCGCCGGGCTGTCGCTCATGCGCCGCCTGGTCACCGAGGATTTTTTCATGTCCGACCGGGTGGACACCTTCGTCACCTACTACGGTTCCCTGATCCAGGGGGCCCTTGACGGAGATTCCGGACCTGTCAGGTAGGATCTGCGCTGTCGCTTCGGCGTCAGCCCCCGGTAGCCCAATTGGCAGAGGCAGCGGACTCAAAACCCGCCCAGTGTCGGTTCGAGTCCGACCCGGGGGACCACTTCTCACATATCCTCGGCGGAGGTCTCCACACTTGTGCCGTCGCCCATCGTGCGGTCACCCAGCAACCCGTCGGGGTCGATGACGGAAATCCGGTGTCCGTCCTCCCGGACGCGCCGGAGCCCCTCCAGCACCATAGCGCGACCGAAGCCGTCGACATCGGTGACCCGGCGCATGTCCACCATCACCCGGTGGGTCCTCAGTTCGTGACCTGCGACAGTGGCGAGGAAGTCCTCGGCCCCCGTGAACCCGAGGCCGCCCTGCAACCGGATGACGGTCACCGGGCCCCGGGCCCGGATACTCCGCACCGCTGCACCGCGGGCCGGCACCGCGGACATCAGGTGCAGTCCCATGTCCTCCGACAGTGCCCGGAAGATCTCCGTACCCCGCACGCTGTTGCCCGAGCTGTCCAGACGGGGCGAGAACGTCGCGATGCCCAGCTGACCGGGCAAGGTACCCATCAGACCACCGGACACCCCCGACTTCGCCGGGATGCCCACCGAGGCCATCCACTGACCGGCGCCGTCGTACATGCCGGCGGACGCCATCACCGACTGCACCTGACGGCACACCCGCGGGTCGAGGACCTGCTCGCCGGTGACCGGCTGGCTGCCACCGAGTGCCAGGGTCACCCCCATCACGGCCAGGTCCTTCACCGTGACCAGGATCGAACACTGCCGGACGTAGCCGGTCACGGCGTCCTGGGCGGAGTCAGCGATGACGCCGTAGCTGCGCAGCATGTGCGCCAGCGCGAGATTGCGGTCGGCGGTCGCCAGTTCGGACCCGGTGACGCGCTCGTCGACCCGCAGTTCACGCCCGGCGAGCCGGGAAAGATAGTCGAGAAGCAGGGCGACCCTCGCATCGACCGACGAGTCCTCCCCGTTGATCAGCTGGTTCACTGCGATCGCCCCGGCGTTGATCATCGGGTTGACCGGACGGTGAGTCCCCCCGTCGAGGGAGAGTTCGTTGAAGGCCTCACCGGAGGGCTCCATACCGACGGTCTCCAGCACTTTCTCCACCCCCACCTCCTGCAGTGCGACCGCGTAAGCGAAGGGCTT
>NZ_CACZOO010000063.1 GCF_902782855.1 uncultured Corynebacterium sp. | reverse complement strand
GGGCATTGAGGTTACTGAGGCTGTACTGCTGGCTCATGCTCCGCGGAGCGTACTCCCCCACCGCCACGCTGACCAGGGTTCGGTTCAGGCTGGCCGGTTCCCCGACCACTCACTTCGTCGCCAGCGACAGCAGGTCGCGAATCAGCGCAGGCATGGCGGTCGACGGGTTCGTCCCTGATTCGTTGAGGCCGACAGTGGGGATACGCTGTTCCGCCTTCTCCCAGTTCCCGACCGGAAAATCCACACACAGGTGCTTCGCCGGTGATCCGTGCAGATACCCGCCGCCCGCCAGCTTCTTCTGGAAGTAGGACCTCGGCTGACCGGACGGAACCCGGCCGTCAATGACATGGGCATAGAGCCAACTGTCGAAGCTCTCGTTGGAGACCACAAGAACGAGCGTCCGCTTCTTCGAGGACTTCCTCCGGCACCTGCTGATGGCCTGCTCGATCTGCTCCCGTGGACTGTCGTCGACATCGATGACGACGTACACCCGGGTCGCATCCCGGTCCTCCGCAACAGCGGCAGCATGTTCGACCAGCTTCACCGGATCCTCAGGCTTCGATCCGAAGCATGGATTACGCTTCCGGACAGCCTGCGCCAACCGCCCGATGTACTCCGGCTCAGTCACCACTCCTTGGCACACCACCAGGGGGACCTCCTTGAGAGGCCGTGTCCCCCGGGCCCCCTTGCGTCCCCGCTGCCGATCGTCCCCGCCTGCGTGCGTTCACTCGGCGCCCTCCCCGGAGCTCAGAGCATCCAGCCATTCGCCGCGCAACGAGACGATCGCGGAGGCCAGCTCCGGACCTGGCACGGGGAGCGCACCGAAAGCACCACTGAGATACTGCTTCTCCAGATTGCTCCGTCGACTGATGGGGTATTCGTCCAGACAGATCAGCGACGATTCAGCGTCCTGCTTGTCGACGAGCCACACCACGCTCTCCGACAGGTGTTCACTGAGGACGTTGCCCAGCGGGGTTACGTCGTGGGACGTGTAGAGCAACTGGGCACCCGAAGGATTTGTCTCCTCGTGCAGGAAGAGATCGATGAAGTACCGCACCAGTGCAGGGTGAATACTCGCGTCCAGCTCGTCGATCACCAGCACTTCACCGGTGACCAGGGAGCGGACCGCCGTCAGCGCCAGATCCAGCCAGAAGCGGGTACCCCGGGACTCATCCTGTTCCTTCAGGATGAACGTGTGTTTCCCGGAAGAATGGGTGAACTCCAGTCTCTGGATGACGTCATTGACCTTCTCCGCCAGACCGGGATCATCCTTGACGGGGCGCGCTCCAGCACCGTCAGCGGAACGACGGGACTCCATCACCTCCTGCACGGTCTCAAGCATCTCGACAAGTTCTGCGGGCAGTTTGTCCTTGCGGATGTCCACGGATGAGATGCCCACGTCTGCCGCCCGCAGCACATCATGCGCAGCTCTCTCCCACGTCGGATCCACCATTAAATTGAGAGTCTCAGCGTGGAGGTCCGCGTTCTCCGGGCCGTCCCCCGGCGTGGGAGCGACACGGAGTTCACTGAACCACCACGTCACCGCAGAAAAGTACGGACCTCGGTCGCGGACGAGGGCCCAGGCGGAGAGCACGAGAGCCCAGGGACGGAGGAAAGCCTCGACATTCTGCTGTGCAGCCTTAGGCAGTCCCGAATGACGACCGAACTCGACTTCCTGGCCGGTCCGGGTGTACAGACGGCGCCAGTGCGAGCTACCGCTGTCACCACCCACCGCGTCGAGCTGCTCCTCGGTGATGCCGTCACCGGTGAGAGTGACCGACCATCGGTACCGGGTGGACTCCCGGACATACTCCACCTCGAAGAAGGTCTCATCTCCGGGATGCAGCGCATGAGGGGTGCGCAGCATCTGCGAGGCGCGGGGAAACTGCACAGAATCCGTAACCGCCCGCTGCAGCGCACCCAGAGCCATGAGCACGGTGGACTTGCCGGAGGCATTGGGACCGTAGATGCCGGCGATGCGCTCGGTGCTGCCGGTCCAGCTACCGTTCCTGGGCAGGTTCGTGGTGAAGGAGCGCTTCTGCAGATCCAGGACGGCCGGCGCCGCGAAGGAGCGGTAGTTCTCGATCGTCAGGCTCAGTAACATGCGCCTGACAGTACAGAGACAGGACGATTTCTGCACCTTTTTTCTTTGATGGACAGCAACTCTGCTCCCGAACCGAAGTGTCACATGACTTGTGCCATGATCGACTCATGCCTGCGTCATCACGCCCGTCACACGGCACCGCCGAGTTTGCGTCCCCCTTTTCGCCTCCCCCTGCCAGGGACCCTCTTTGCCAGGCTGTGTGTGAGTCACTCTGACTCCCGCACAGAAAGGAGACCCGGCGATGAGCATTGCACCGGGCTACACCAACGATCAGGTCCGAGAGTTCGTCTACGAGTACGACCGGCAGCCCTACGGCACGAAGGGAACATGGCTGGCGCGCACGGAAGTGTCCCCCACAGTTCTGCGCCGGTGGCGCTCCGCGGTCTATGACGGGGACATCGACAAAGGACTGGTTCCCAGGAACACTGGTGGAGTGAAATCCTCCGATCCCCAACGCCGGGCCGTCGCCAGTCGGCAGGAAGCCGAAGCCCGTCGCATTGCCGAGCTGGAAAAGCAGGTCGCCGAACTCCAGGCATCCAACTCGAAGCTGGAGGCGACCAACGATGCGTTGGGAAAAGCTATCGGGCTCTTGCACGAGATCTCCGTGCATGGGCCCGACGACGACCCGGAGCAGAAGAAGCCCTCCGGTTCCTGACTGTGGAGAACACCTTGGTCAGTGAGCTGAAGCACCCTGACTGTCTGGGATCGCTGCGCAAGGCGCTGGGCATTGTCGACCTGTCGCGGTCAACCTGGCACTACCGTCACCATCCCCGCACCGCGGTGGCTAATCCGGTCCACCAGGTCGACCGGGCCTACGAATCCCGCATCGACCTGTTCGACCGGGCGGTCATCGCCGGGATGATCCAGATGGCCTGGGCCGCAGGTAATTCGGTGGACTACGCGTTCGCCACCGCGTGGGACGCCGGGATCATGATCGCGTCGCGTCGGTCGTGGTGGCGCATCGCCGAAGACCTGGACCAGGCCACTCGCCCGGTTGCCCCGACGAAGGGCACCGGTACGTCGAAGAAGCGTGTGAAACCGGTGGTGGTGGCCAAAGCGCCAGGTCAGGTATGGAGTTGGGACATCACGGACCTGAAGTCGCCGTATACCCGGAAGACGTTCAAGGCGTATTCGGTGATCGATATCTACTCGCGGATGATCATCGCCTGGCGGGTCGGGGAACGTGAGGACAAGGACCTGGTCAACGAGATGTTCACCCAGGCGATCGAGGCCTACGGCGCCCCGGAGGTCGTGCACGCTGACAACGGGGCGGTGATGAAGTCCAATGACCTCAAGGAGCTGCTGGGGCCGTTGAGTGTGCAGATGAGTCACAACCGGCCGTACGTGTCGAACGACAATCCGTACTCCGAGTCGGAGTTTAGGACGATGAAGTACCGGTCGGACTATCCGGGCACCTTCGATTCACTGGAGGCGGCCAGGGCGTTCCTACGGTCGTATGTGCCCTGGTACAACACCTGTCACAAGCACTCAGGCATTGCGCTGTTCAGTCCGCAGGACGTCTTCGACGGGACGTGGAAGGCCAAGCACGAGGTCCGTGACGACGCACAGCAGCGCTACTTCGACCGGCATCCGGAACGGTTCCGGGGTAGGCCGAAGACCAGGAAGCCGGCGGAGGTCGTCGGGATCAATTATCAGCAGGAAGCAACTACTTAGTGTTCACTGACTCCACACAGCTTGACAACGCGCGGGATCGGCAGAAAAGGTGACGCAAACGTCGGCCGACACGACCCTCCCCACCCTGCGCCGCCGTGCGACCCTGCGCCGCTCCCTCGGTCTGCTCACCGACTTCCGCTTCGAACAGTCCGACCCGGACCGGTTCTACAGTCACCTCGCCGCGGACACCGTCGGCCTCCTCTCCGACATCTGGGTGGACGCCGGCTCCACCACAGCCACCACAGCCACCACAGCCGACGGGAGAGCATCCCTGGCCGGCACCCGGATCCTCGACGTCGGCGGCGGCCCCGGTTACTTCGGGCGGGCCTTCGCCGCGGCGGGCGTGGCCGAGGGAAACTACGTGACCTGCGAACCCGATGTCGGGGAGATGGCCGCGGCAGGCATCAGGCTGGCGTCCTCCGTGCGGGGGTCCGGCATGGACCTGCCTTTCGCGGACGCCGCCTTCGACCTCACCTACTCCTCCAACGTCGCCGAGCATGTCAGCGATCCGTGGCGGATGGCCGACGAGATGCTGCGCGTCACGAAACCCGGCGGGCTCACGGTCCTCTCGTACACGTGCTGGCTCGGCCCCTTCGGAGGGCACGAGACCGGCCTGTGGCAGCACTATGTCGGCGGCGAATTCGCGGCACGGCGCTACGAACGGAAACACGGCAACCCGCCGAAGAACCGCTGGGGGGAATCCCTGTTCGACGTCTCCTGCGCCGACGGTCTGCGGTACGCGTCCGCCGTACGGGACAGGGGGGATGCCGAGCCCGTGGCATCCTTCCCCCGGTACCACCCGTGGTGGGCGTGGTGGATGGTAAAGGTGCCCGGACTGCGCGAGGTGGGCGTCTCGAACCTGGTGACGGTCCTGCGTCGAACATAGGTTCACAGGACAAAAACGCAGGCAGTGGCCCTAAAACGTGGCCACCCCCGAACGCGGAAACCGCACCCCGCACGGCAGGAAGTGGCTATAGTGAGCGGCGACACATGTTGCATACGTATGTTGTCCCCGCTACGCATCCACGGCCCCGCGGCCCCGCGGCCCCGGCGCACCGCCGTCGCCCGCAGCCACGGCCCACCGGCGCGTCCACGCGGGGACGAACCACGAAAACGTGAGGACCACTATGACTGACGCATCCGCCCCGGGGAACACGGGAATCCCCGAGGCCTTCATCTATGACGCGATCCGCACCCCGCGCGGCAAGGGCAAGCCCGGCGGCTCCCTCCACACCGTCAAACCGGTCGACCTGCTCTCCGGCCTCATCACCGAGATCCTGGCGCGCAACCCGGAGCTCGACCCGGGCGCCATCGAGGACATCCTCACCGGTGTCGTCTCCCCGCTCGGTGACCAGGGCATGGACATCGCCCGCACCGCCGCACTCAACGCCGGTCTGCCGTACTCCGTCACCGGCGTGCAGCTCAACCGCTACTGCGCCTCCGGCCTCACCGCGCTCAACATGGGGGCGATGAAGGTCCGCTCCGGCTTCGACGACCTCGTGCTGGCCGGTGGCGTGGAGTCCATGTCACGCGTCCCGATGGGCTCCGACGGCGGGGCGCTGGCAATGGACCCGGCGACCTCCTTCTACACCGACTTCGTCCCGCAGGGCATCTCCGCCGACCTCATCGCCACCCTCGACGGCGTGTCCCGTGAGGAGCTGGACGCCTACGCCTCACGCTCGCACGCCCGCGCCGCGCTGGCCTGGGACGAGGGCCGCTTCGACGGCTCCGTTGTCCCGGTGAAGGACGCCAACGGACTCACCGTCCTCGACCGCGACGAGACGATCCGCCCCGGCACCACCGTCGAGAAGCTCGCCGGTCTGCGTCCCGCCTTCGCCGTCATCGGCGACCAGGGCGGTTTCGACGCCGTCGCACTGAACAAGTACCCGCAGGTCGAGACGATCAACCACGTCCACCACGGCGGCAACTCCTCCGGCATCGTCGACGGCGCGTCCCTGCTGCTCATCGGCAACGAGGCCGCAGGCAAGAGGAACGGTCTGACCCCGCGCGCCCGTATCGTCACCGCCGCGACCACCGGTGTCGAGCCCACGATCATGCTCACCGCCCCCGCCCCGGCCGCCCGCGCCGCACTGGCCAAGGCCGGTCTCACCCCCGGGGACATCGACGTCTGGGAGATCAACGAGGCCTTCGCCTCCGTCGTCCTGCGCGCCCAGCGCGAACTCGACATCCCCGACGAGAAGCTGAACATCAACGGTGGCGCCATCGCCATGGGCCACCCGCTGGGCGCCACCGGTGGCATCATCACCGGCACCGCAGTCGACGAACTGCACCGCTCCGGCGGACGCTACGCCCTGATCACCCTCTGTGTCGCCGCCGGTATGGGCGTCGCCACCATCATCGAGCGAGTCTGAGGAGACCACAAATGAGCGAGAACATCATCGGTTGGGACACCGACGCCAACGGTGTGGTCACCCTGACCATCGACGACCCGTCCGCCCCCGTCAACGTCATGAACGACGCGTTCCGCGACTCCCTCGCGGAGACCGTGGCCAAGCTGCGGTCAGCGGTCGAGGCCGGCAACGGCAGGGAGATCACAGGCGTCGTCGTGACCTCCGCGAAGAAGACCTTCTTCGCCGGCGGCGACATCAAGTCCATGATCACCGCCACCCCGGCCGAGGCCGAGGCCACCCGTGACATGTGCGACGGGATGAAGGCGAACTTCCGCACCCTGGAGACCCTGGGCGTCCCGGTCGTCGCCGCGATCAACGGCACGGCCCTCGGCGGCGGCCTCGAGATCGCCCTGGCCACCCACCACCGCATCGCCTCCGACGCGAAGGGTCTGAAGGTCGGCCTGCCCGAGGTCACCCTGGGCCTGCTGCCCGGCGGTGGCGGCGTCGCCCGCGTCACCCGCCTGCTCGGCCTGGCCACCGGACTGACCCGGGTCCTCACCACCGGCACGCAGTTCAACGCCGAGGCTGCCGAGGAGATCGGCCTCATCGACGAGATCGTGCCGGCCGACCAGCTCATCGATGCAGCGAAGGCGTGGATCGCAGCGAACCCGGATGCCAGCCAGCCGTGGGACCGCAAGGGCTTCAGGATCCCCGGCGGTACCCCGTCCACCCCGGCGCTCGCCGCGATGCTCCCCAGCTTCCCCGCCAACGTCACCAAGCAGATCAAGGGTGCGCCGATGCCCGCCCCGAAGGCGATCCTCGCCGCCGCAGTCGAGGGTGCGCAGCTCAAGCGCATCGAGGACGCCACGGCCGTGGAGACCCGCTACTTCGTCGAACTGGTCACCGGACCGACCTCGACGAACATGATGCAGGCCTTCTTCTTCGACCTGAACCACTGCAACGGCGGTGGTTCCCGCCCGGTCCGGGCCGACGGCACCCCCTTCCCGAAGACCACGTTCTCGAAGATCGGCGTCATCGGTGCGGGCATGATGGGCGCGGGCATCGCCTACGTCGCCGCGAAGGCCGGCATCGAGGTCGTCCTCAAGGACATCTCGGTCGAGAACGCCGCAAAGGGCAAGGCCTACTCCGAGGGGCTGGAGGCCAAGGCACTCAAGCGTGGCCGCACCACCGAAGAGAAGTCCGCGGCACTGCTGGGCCGCATCACCCCGACCGCCGACTACGCCGACCTGGCGGACGTCGAACTGGTCGTCGAGGCCGTCTTCGAGAACACCGGGCTCAAGCACAAGGTCTTCGCCGAGATCGAGGACGCCGTGCCCGCCACCTGTGTCCTGGGTTCCAACACCTCCACCCTGCCGATCACCGGCCTGGCCGAGGGAGTGGAGCGCAAGGGTGACTTCATCGGTCTGCACTTCTTCTCCCCGGTCGACAAGATGCCTCTCATCGAGATCATCTCCGGCGCCGAGACCTCGCCCGAGACCCTGGCCAAGGGCCTCGACTTCGCCCGGCAGATCCGCAAGACCCCGATCGTCGTCAACGACTCCCGCGGTTTCTACACCTCCCGCGTCATCGGCACCGTCCTCAATGAGGCGATGCGCATGCTCGTCGAAGGGGTGGACCCGGCCGTCATCGAGTCTGCGGGACGCCAGGCCGGCTACCCCGCCCCGCAGCTCCAGCTGCAGGACGAGCTGAACCTCAAGCTGGCCCGCAAGATCGGCGCCGAGAACCAGGCCGCCGCCGACGCCGCCGGCGTCACCGTCGACGACGGTGGTGTCAACGCCCTGGTGGACGCCATGCTCGACCACTTCGAGCGTCCCGGCAAGCTCGAGGGCAGGGGCTTCTACGAGTACGACGAGAACGGTCGACGTGCCGGACTGTGGTCCGGTCTGCGAGGTGAACTTGCCGGGAAGCTGGGCATCACCCCGGTCACCGTCCCCGACGGCGAGGCCACCACCGCCGGTCACGGCCTGGACTCCACCGTCTCCGCCGGTGAGGCCGGCCCGACCCTCAACGACCTCATCGAGCGCATGCTGTTCATCGAGGCCCTGGAGACCCAGCGCTGTGTCGACGAGGGCGTGCTGACCTCGGACGCGGACGCCAACATCGGCTCCATCCTCGGCATCGGCTACCCGGCGTGGACCGGCGGCACCCGCCAGTTCATCACCAACTACGCCCGACCTGCCGCAGCCGCCCTTCCCGAGGGCGCGGCAGCGGACTACCCGACTGCCGGGGTCGCCGGCTTCGTCGCCCGCGCCGAGGAGCTCGCCGCCACCTACGGTGACCGCTTCGCACCGGTCGCCTCACTGAAGAAGTAGGCGGGGAGGCCGCCCCGGGCGGCTGACCGGCGGCTCACCGGCACGACCGTCACCCGGTTCGACCGACAGGGTAAATTGGGGTCACTCCGCCTCCGACCCCGAAAGGTCCTCCCCCGTGATCACCTCTGTCGTCGACTGGCTCGTCTCTCTCATGGAGACCGTCGGCGCCCCCGGCGTCGGTCTGGCGATCCTCATAGAGACGGTGTTCCCGCCGATCCCCAGTGAGGTGGTCCTCCCGCTGTCCGGATTCGCCTCGACCGAGGGCCACATGAGCGCGTGGGCCGCGTTCGTCTGGGCGACCGGCGGGTCGCTGGTCGGCGCCTGGCTGCTCTACTGGCTCGGGGCGGTGATCGGCGCGGACCGTCTGCGGGTCATCGCCGACCGGGTCTGGCTCGTCGACGGCAGCGACGTCGACAAGTCACTGCGGTGGTTCGACCGGTTCGGCGACGCGGTGATCCTCATCGGCCGGGTCATCCCCGGCATCCGCAGCCTGATCTCCATCCCGGCCGGCGTCCACCGGATGCACCTCGTGAAGTTCTCCGTACTGACGCTGATCGGCTCCGCGGTGTGGAATGCGGTGCTGATCTGGCTGGGCGTCCTGCTCGGCGCGAACTACCACCGGGTCTCGGACACGATCGACAGCTTCTCCACGGTCATCTACGTCCTGTGCGCCCTCGCCCTGGCGCTGTGCGTGGTGTATCTGGTGCGCCGGGACCGGCGGCGTAAGGCGGAGGAGATGGCGCACCGCGCCTCGGCGGCAGCCTCAGCGTCCGCACCGCACTCCGTGTCCGGTACCGACGGCGCCGACGGTCACCTCCCCGGGGAGAGCAGCCCGCTCTCATAGGCGAGGATCACCAGCTGCGCCCGGTCGTGGGCGTCGATCTTCGACATGATCCGGTTGACGTGCGTTTTCGCGGTGTGTGGGGAGATGAAGAACTCCTCGGCGATCTCCTGGTTCGACAACCCCCGCCCCACCTGCAGCAGGACCTCCCGCTCCCGCCCGGTGAGCCGTTCCAGCGCACGCTCCGCCTCCTCGGACACGGCGCCGCGTGCACCCGGCGTCCCGGTGCCGTACCCGGCATCCGGCACGTCGAGGTACCGGGCGATCAGACCACGCGTCGCCGCCGGTGACAGCAGGGAGTCCCCGGCGTGGACGGCCTGCACCGCCCGGATGATGTCCTCGGGTTCCGCCCCCTTGCCGATGAAACCGCCGGCCCCGGCGCGCAGCGCGGCGACCACGTACTCGTCCTCCTCGAAAGTGGTGAGGATGAGGACGCGCGTCCCGGTGTTCGCCGGGTCCGAGCAGATCCTCTCCGTCGCACCGATGCCGTCGAGGACGGGCATCCGGATGTCCATGAGCACCACATCCGGGTGCAGGGAGGCAACCCGGTCCACCGCCTCCTCACCGTCTCCGGCGGTGCCGGTGACCTCGATGTCCGGGTGGGAGGACAGAATGTCACCGACAGCCTGACGGATCAGCACCTGGTCGTCGACCACGAGTACGGAGATCACGGGGTGTGTCCTTTCAGCCCGGATCGTCCCGGGTCGTCCGGGGTCGTCAGGGGTCGTCTGAGGGGTAGTTCGGCGTCCAACCGGAAGGAGGCGCCGCCCACCGTGGTGTGCACCGTGCCACCGGCGGCGGAGACCCGTTCCCGCAGTCCGGTGAGGCCCAGCCCACCGTGGGTGGCGTCCGGCTGGTTGCGGTCGGTGGCGGAGACCGGGTTGGTGACCGTCACGGTCACCTTCGCTGTCCCGACACCGACCGCCAGGGTGACGGTGTGACCCGACCCGTGTCTCCCGGCGTTGGTGAGTGCTTCCTGCACCACACGGTAGACCACCCGACCGGTGAGTTCATCGACCCGGTCCAGATCACCCCCGGTACTGTGGGCCACCGTCATCCCGGACTCCCGGACCGTCGCGACGAGGGCGTCGATGTCTCCGATGCCGGGCTGCGGTATCGCGGTGGCGCTCACCCCGTCCTCGGCGCGCAGGTAGCGCAGCAGGACGCCGATCTCGCCGAGCACCTCCCGGGAGGCGGTGCGGATCGTCCCGAGGGATTCCCTGGCCCTGTCGGGGTTGCGCTCCAGTGCCGCCGACGCGGCACCGGCGTGCAGACTGATCACCGAGATGCGGTGCGCGACGGTGTCGTGGAGGTCCTGGGCGATGCGCAGCCGCTCCTCGGCGACCTGCCGTCGGGCCTCGGCCGCCCGGGTCTGTTCGGCGCGTTCGGCACGTTCGGTCGCCGCCACGGTGTACTCGCGCCTGGAACGGGTACTGTCCCCCAGTGCCGAGGCGACGGCGATCCCCGCGGCTATCTGGAAGACCTGCGGGTCCAGGTTCAGTTCCCCGGAGTAGAGGAGGCTGAGCAGGGCGACCACGCCGGTGCCGACGCCGCCGACGACCAGTGTGGTCTTCCGGGGCCGACGGGTGGCCACGGACCAGGACGCCACGGTCACGGCGATTCCGGCGCCGAGGACCGGGAGTCCGAGGACGACGGTGGAACTGTAGAGGACGAGCGCCGCAGCGAACACGGGGACGGGTCGGCGGCGGCGCAGCAGGATCAGTGCGGCGGCGAGGACCGCGGCGACCGGGACGATGATCCAGTAGCGGTCGGGGCCGTCGATTCCGGTCATGCCGCTGACACCGGCCGGGTCCCCCGGGGTCGGCGGGCGGCCCTGCGGCCCTGGATCTCCGGACGGGCGGGGGCCCAGCACCGCAGTGGACACCAGGATGAGTGCCATGACCGCCAGGTCGATGAGGAGGGGCGGGATCCGTCGGGATCCGTCCCTGTCCGGCAGCGGGGGTGCACTCGTCATGTGCCCATTATTGCCGGATGCCATGGGGTGCGGCGCTTTCTGTCACGGCGGGTCCGGTGGGGACGCCGGTTGTCGGTGCACCGACCGTCCCGTCCTGGACCCTCGGTTCACCGACCGTCGGTTGTTCGGCGGGGACCGGCTCGAGGATCCTGCGGCGGACCGGGTGGCCCGAGGTGCCGCCGACGACGACCCAGCGTTCCCGCATGGTGGGGGCCTCCGCCGATTCGGCGGCGTCATCGGCAGCCGGTTCAGCAGCCGTAGCGGTGGCCGGTTCAAAGTCCGGGGTGGTGGCGGGGGTGTCGTTCCCGGTCCACGCGTCCCTGACGATGGTCCGCGGATCGTACCGGCGGACCTGCCGGTTCCAGCCGGCGGTGTCGATCGGCACGCCCAGGTCAGACTCCGCCGCCGCCTTCGAGGAGGCGATGAACTCCCGGAGACCCCGGACGAACTCTCCGAGCTTCGCCGCATACTGCGGCAACCGCTCCGGGCCGATGACCATGGCGGCGATGATGCCGATGACGATCAGTTTCTCGAGACTGAGACCGAGCATCTCAGATCACTCCTTTCAGTTCGGCGGCGAGCCGCCGGTCCTTCCTGCGGTCGTGGATCCAGGCGATACCCAGCGCCATG
>NZ_CACZOO010000062.1 GCF_902782855.1 uncultured Corynebacterium sp. | reverse complement strand
GGGCGATGGCCACACGCTGCTGCTGGCCGCCGGAGAGCTGGGCGGGGTACTTGTCCGCCTGGGAGTCGATCCCGACCCGGCGGAGCAAGGCGTGAGCCTCCTCCTCGGCGTCCTTCGTGGACATGCCACGCACCTTCTTCGGCGCCAGGGTGACGTTGTCGAGGATCGTCATGTGACTGAAGAGATTGAACTGCTGGAAGCACATGCCGACCTCGGAGCGCAGCCGGGCAAGGTCCCTGCCCTCCTCCGGGAGGAGCACACCGTCAATGTAGATTTCACCGGTGTCGATGGTCTCCAGGCGGTTGATTGTGCGGCACAGGGTCGATTTGCCGGAGCCTGACGGACCGAGGAGAACGACGACCTGCCCCGCGGGGACATCAAGGTTGATGTCTGTCAGCGCGTGGTAGTCACCGAAGTACTTGTTCACCCCGGTGATGCGGATCATGCTGTTGGCATTCTCTGTTGCTGTCATGGATGTAGCTTACTGGTGCCGGCCCGGAATGTGATCGGGGGCACGACAATTAACGGCTGTGAAACACCGGACCGTCCTACGGTGAACCCTGCCGGGGCCCGTGTCTCCGACCGTTGGGGTCCCTGCGGCCCGCTGCACTAGAATGGTCCGTCGTGGTTGACTACCAGAACACTCCTACGCCAGTGACTCCGGCGGCCCCGCCTCCGCTGAGCCGCACCCGGACCTACGAGGTCCGGACCTTCGGCTGCCAGATGAACGTCCACGACTCCGAGCGTCTCGCCGGCCTGTTGGAGGACAGCAACTACGTCCCGGTGGGGGAGGGCGACACCCCGGACGTCATCGTCTTCAACACCTGTGCCGTCCGCGAGAATGCAGACAACCGGCTCTACGGTACCCTCGGGCAGCTGAGGAAGGTCAAGGATTCGCACCCGGGCCTGCAGATCGCCGTCGGTGGGTGCATGGCGCAGAAGGACCGGGACGCCGTCGTGGCCCGCGCCCCGTGGGTCGACGTCGTCTTCGGCACCCACAACATGGGCTCGTTGCCGACCCTGCTGTCGCGCAGCGCCCACAACGCACGTGCCGAGGTCGAGATCGTCGAAGCGCTCGAGCAGTTCCCCTCGGTCCTACCCGCCAAACGCGAGTCGGCCTATGCGGGTTGGGTGAGTGTCTCGGTGGGGTGCAACAACACCTGCACCTTCTGCATCGTCCCGTCGCTGCGGGGCAGGGAGCAGGACCGCCGACCGGGTGACATCCTCGCCGAGGTGAAGGCCCTGGTGGACCAGGGGGTGACCGAGGTGACTCTGCTCGGTCAGAACGTCAACGCGTACGGCGTGCACTTCGCCGACCCCGCCCTGGAGCGGGACCGCAGCGCATTCTCGAAGTTGCTGCGCGCGGCCGGGCAGATCGAGGGCCTGGAACGGCTGCGGTTCACCAGCCCGCACCCCGCCGAGTTCACCGACGACGTCATCGACGCCATGGCCGAGACCCCGGTCGTCTGCCCGCAGCTGCACATGCCGCTGCAGTCCGGCTCCGACAAGGTGCTCAAGGACATGCGCCGGTCCTACCGGTCGGGGAAGTTCCTCGGTATCCTCGACAAGGTCCGGGCGAAGCTGCCGGACGCGGCGATCACCACCGACATCATCGTCGGCTTCCCAGGGGAGACCGAGGGGGATTTCCAGGATACGCTGCGCGTCGTCGAGGCGTCACGCTTCACCAGTGCCTACACTTTCCAGTATTCGCCGCGTCCCGGCACCCCGGCCGCCGAGCTGGAGAACCAGGTGCCCAAGGCTGTTGTCCAGGACCGCTACGAGCGGCTCCTCGAGCTCCAGGAGCGGATCAGTGGTGAGGAGAACGCGAAGCAGATCGGCCGGACCGTCGAACTGCTCGTCCAGCACAATGGCGGACGAAAGAACGACCAGACCCGCCGGATGACCGGCCGCGCCCGTGACGGGCGCCTGGTCCACTTCGCTCCCGGTGACCTCGCGCCGCGGATCCGTCCCGGAGACGTGGTCGAGGTGACCGTCACCGGATCGGCTCCGCACTTCCTCATCGCCGATGACGGTGTGGGATCACACCGGCGGACCCGGGCCGGGGACATGGCGGAGGTCGGTGCCACCCCGACCACCGCCCCGGTGGGGGTGGGACTCGGTCTACCGACGATCGGGGTGTCTCCGGTCGCGGTCAAGGGTACCGTCGGGGATGCCTGCTGTTCAACCGATGAAGGAGCCTGCGGCTGTGAGTGATGAGACGAAGGAACCGGTGTCGACCGGGCCTGCGGAGGGACGACTGTCCTTGGCGGAGCGGCAGCGCCGCCGTACCGAGGCGATCAATGCGAGGGTGGACGATCTCGCCGAGGAGGCGGGTGGTGACCTCGCACGCGCCGAGCGCCGCGCCGCCGGCACGATCATCCTCGGGGCTGCGACGACACCGCTCCTCATCGGGATCCTCCTCGTCGTGGCCGCACTGTTCCTGCCTCACTCCGGCGAGGTCCGCGGCTTTGACGTGCTGCTGTTCACCGAACGCTCCGACCGGTTTCTCACGACCATGCCGGAACGGATCTTCGTCTGGCTCGCTTTCGTCGGTGGCATCCTGCTGACGGTGGCCACTCTCATCTCGAAGGCGACGATCGTCGGTTGGGCGAACTGGGTGGTCTCCGGGATCGGGGTGTTCTACTGTTTCCTCGCCGTGGGGATGCGCAACACCCGGGGCCCCGACGAGCCGGGGAGGGGACCGGGCATCGGCCTGTGGCTCGCGGGGCTGGGTCTGCTCGTCATAGTCGTTGCACTGTCCACCAGGATCTTCCGACGGACTGCGGTGCAGGCTGCGATCAACGCGCGCCGACGCGCTGCGGCGGACCGGGATGAGGCCTCACAGGCGGCCCAGCAGCGGCTGCGGGTCGGTATGGCGGCCGTGCCACGTACGGTCGACGTCGATGACCGTCGCGCGCGGGCCACCGCCCGTCGACGGGCCCGCGAGGAACGGCTGGGGGAGACGGCCGGAAGGACGCCGGGGGAGGACGGGCCCGACAACGGCTGATGCCCCGGCGGTGTCAGTCGTTCACGGCACCTGCTGCGGTATCCGCCCACTCCGCCCACTGTGCGGCCTGCTCGCGCAGTTCGGCGGCCTTCGCGGAATCACCGGCGGCCTGTGCCGCCTCAGCGGAGGTGGTGAGGTCGGTGACCTTCGCCCGGAACTGGTCGACGCGGGCCTGTGCCTCGGGGTCGGTGGCCTTCCACTGTGCGTCGGCGTAGTCGGTGACCCGCGATTCCAGTGCGCCGATCTTCGCGTCGAACTCGGCGACCCGGCTGCGCGGCACATAACCGATCGAGTCCCACTTCTCCTCGAGCTCCCGGAGCAGCTCCCGGGCACGGTCCAGGCCGGTCGTCGGATCGATACGGGAATCGTACTCGTCCAGCAGCGCCTGCCTGGCCCTCGCGTTGTCCGCGAACTCCGCGTCCCGGCGTTCGTTGGCGGCCTTCCGGGCGTCGAAGAACCGGTCCTGTGCGGCACGGAACCGTGCCCAGAGCCGGTCGTCCTCGACGCGGTGGGCCCGTCCGGCGGCCTTCCACTCGGTCATCAGATCGCGGTAGATGCGGGCCGTCTCTCCCCAGTCGGTGGAGTTCTGCACGGCTTCGGCGCGGGCGACGATGTCCTCCTTGATCCGACGGACCCGGTCGCGCGCGCGGTCGAGGTCGTCGAAGTGGGCCGTGCGGCGCTCATGGAATCCGTGTCGTGCAGCCCGGAACCGCTCCCACAGGTCATCATCGGCCGACCGAGTGGTGCGGGGCAGTGCCTTCCACTCGTCGAGGATGGCGTGGAGCCGGTCGCCGGCGGATCGCCAGTCGGTGTCCGCAGCCGAGCCCAGTGCCGCCACCTCGGCGATGAGCTCAGCCTTGCGGTCCCCGGCGGCGTCCCTGCGGGCCTGCTCCTTCTCCGCCTCCTGCCGTGCGACGACATCCGCACGGTCGATCAGTGAGGCCAGCTGGCGGTCAAGTTCGCCGAGGTCACCGACAACCGCCGCAGTCGACAAGGACTCACGGAGCGCGGTGGCGTCCTGACGAAGTCGGGCTGCTTCGGCGGGGTGACTGTTCAGCCGGGTGGTCAGCAGCCGGACCTCGGCGGCGAGATCGGTGAACCGGCGGCCGTAATGTGCCAGCCCCTCATCGGGGGAGCCGGCCTGCCACTCACCGACGCGACGTTCGCCCCCGGCGGTCCGTACCCACACAACATTGTCCGCGTCGATCCGTCCGAAGCGAGACGGCACGTCCGGTTCCGCCGACGCATCGGAGGATACCGGAACTACTGTGGGGGCCCGACGGACGGACCCCGCCTGAGCACCGGGCATGGCGCCTGGAGTGGGTCGCGGTCCGGGTTTCGGAGTGGTCATGGTGAAGAACCTCCACGTGCGTGATGTCGGGATGTGTCGGGATCCGGCCGGGCTGTCACCGCCTGTACCGGCGGACCGCAGTCGGTCGGACTCGATTATGTCAGAGCACCGAAAGGACCCGGCGGGCCGGGTTCGTCGCCCGGTTTGTACAGTCGGTGGCATGGTCCCCCCCGTCCCCGCCTCCCCACCCCGCCCGGTCGCGGTCGTCGGCCCCACCGGGGCCGGCAAGTCCGAGATCTCCCTCGCGTTGGCTCAGTCACTGGACGGAGAGATCGTCAACATCGATTCGATGCAGCTCTACCGCGGCATGGACATCGGCACCGCCAAGGTTCCCCCGGCCGGGCGTCGGGGTATCCCACACCACCTCTTCGACATCCTGGACGTCACGGACACCGCCTCCGTCGCCGCGTACCGGGACGCCGCAGTCGCTGTTGTCGATGACATCCGGGACCGGGGACACACCCCTGTCGTCGTCGGCGGTTCCATGATGTACGTGCAGGCGTTGTTCGATGCCTGGGACCTGCCACCGACCGATCCGCGGGTGCGCGCGCGGTGGGAGGCGGAACTGGAGCGCGTCGGGGTGGAGGTGCTGCACGATGAACTGGCCCGGCGGGACCCGGTGGCCGCACGGGTCATCGAGCGTCGCGATCCACGGCGCACCGTCCGCGCGCTGGAGGTCATTGAACTCACCGGGCGGCCTTTCGCAGCCTCGCAGCCGCCGAAGGACCGGCCCACCCGGTGGAACGCCCTGTTGCTCGGGCTACGGGCGGACGCGGCGTGGCTCAACCCGCGTCTCGAGGCACGTGTCGCGTCGATGGTGGACGCCGGCCTGCTCGACGAGGTCCGTGGACTGGTGGAACGGGGGCTGCGCCGTGACTCCACCGCCGGTCAGGCCATCGGCTACGCCCAGATGCTCGACCACCTGGCAGGACAGGTGACTCTCGACCGGGCGGTGGAGTCCACCGTCACGGGCACCCGGCGTTACGCGAAGCGTCAGCGCGCCTGGTTCCGTCGCGATCCCCGCATCCGGTGGATCGACGCGTCCGGGCCTGATCCGTCAGGAGAGGCGTTACAGACGGTCACGGAGGTCGGGCAGGTCACAGGGGAGACCGGGCGGTAGGATCGGCGGCATGAGCGCACTCGACTTCCTCAAGGGTCACGGTACCGGCAACGACTTCGTCATCCTGCCGGACACCGCGGCGGTCCTGGACCTCACCCCCGGGCTGGTCCGTGGTCTCGCGGACCGGCACCGGGGGATCGGTGGCGACGGCGTGATCCGGATCGCCACCACCGGTGCACTCGTGGCGGCCGGTGTCATCGACGGGGCCCCGGCGGGGGTGGACGACAGCGACTGGTTCATGGACTACCGCAACGCCGACGGTTCTGTGGCGGAGATGTGCGGTAACGGGGTGCGCGTCTTCGGCCATGTGCTCCACGACCTCGGCCTCGTCGACGGTGACCACGTCGTCATCGGCACCAGGGCCGGGCGCCGAGAACTCACCGTGCACGCGGTCACCGGGTCCACCGCAGATGTCAGCGTGGACATGGGTACCCCGGTCCTGCTGGGGGAGTCCACCGCCACGCTGGCCGGCCGTACCTACCGGGGCGCCGGGGTGGACATGGGTAACCCGCACCTGGCCTGCGTGGTCCCGGGAATGACCCCGGAGGAGTTGGCGACGCTGCCGGTCCAGGTACCCCCGGAGTGGGACGTCACGTTCTTCCCCGCCGGGGTGAATCTCGAGCTCGTCACACCACCGGTGGACGGGGTGGTGAGCATGAGGGTCCACGAGCGGGGTGTGGGGGAGACACTGTCCTGCGGGACGGGGACCGTCGCCGCCGCCGTGGCCGCGCTGCGGTCGGTGGGGGGGGACACCGGGGTGGTGCAGGTCCGTGTCCCCGGTGGTGAGGTGCGGGTGACGGTCACCGATCAGGGCTCGGAGCTGCGTGGCCCCTCACAGCTGCTGTTCGGGGGGACGGTGGAGACCTCCGATCTCCCGGATCCCCCTCTCAGCTGAGGTCGGGGGTCCCGGATTCGCGACGGGCCTGGCTCCACAGGGAGTCGAGGCAAGCAGCCCGTCTGTCGGTGTCATTGAGCAGCGCGGTCAATGCGGCGACGGTTGTCGTGGTGTGGACCTTCGACGGCAGCCCGCGGAGGAACGTCTCTGCGGACCGGGCGGCGTCGTGGAACCGGCGCACGCTGTCCACCCCGCAGTCGGGGTTGAGCAGTCGGGGTCGGTGCCGGGTCCGGTCCCGGACATGCTCGGGGGCGGCGGAATGGTGGAACTCGTGCCACTGGTCCAGGGTGCGCGAGATATCGGACGCGGAATGCTCGATCGAATGACGCAGGGCCCGGAGCTCCCGGTCGGAGTCCCGACGGAAGACGGCGAAGGCGGTCACGACGACCAGGGTGACTCCGGTGATCACCCCCGGATACCCGAAACCGGCGCTGAGCAGTAGCGCCGTGACCACCGCTCCGACCGAGACGAGAACAGTGGCGAATCGGCCACCTCTAGCCACACGAACCCCCGCAGCCGCCCCCGCAACCGTCGCCGCAGCCGCCACCGCAGGATGCCGGATCCACCGCAGACAGGGTGAACTGGACGTCCCCGGACAGTATCGTGCCCGGCGTGGGGATATCGGCCTCGGTGGAGTCCGGTGCCGCGGGGACGACGACGGTGAAGTCGAAGGGCGCGGTCACCGTGCAGACCCAGAAGGGTTGACCGGTCAGAGCGGTCGTCCGGCGCTCGGCGGCGGCGACCTCGACGGTGACGTGGGCGCCGGCGTGCGGTGCCACAGCACCGGAATTCAGGGACCGCGCACCGGTGGACTCGACCTGGCCGACCGTGAGGATGCCGGCCCTGGCAGCTTCCTCGCGGGTGCGGTAGACGCCCACCTGGGCGGCCAGGGCGGTGAGCTCGACCGGCTGGTACCGCAGCTCACCGTCGTCCGCGAGCATCGGACCCTGTGCGACGGTCGCGGTGACGGTCGCCAGCACCGGTGCCTCCCGGGCACTGATCTGCAGCAGCGGGGAGTCGGCGACGACGTCGACGAGGCCGATGATGTCGTTGACCATGGTCAGGTGGGCGCTGGTCCGGCTGCCGCCGCTGAAGCTGGCGAAGGAACCGTACGGGGGGACTGCGAGAATGACCAGGCGGGCGCCGCTCGGGTCATCGTACTGGAGCACCTGACCGTCCCGGACTTCCCCTGTGACCCGCAGTGCCCCGGAGCCGTAGGCGGCCTCCAGCGCGTCCTGCCAACGGGCGAAGTCCAGCCCCACACTTCTCAGTTCCGGAATCATGGTTGACATACTATCCCCGCGTGGGCCGGATCGACGACCGGGCTGCGTCACCCCCGGAGGTTCCGTGCCAAGATGGAGGGTAATGAACGAGATCAACCGTACCGACGGTACTGAACCCACGACGACATCGACCGCAACCCCGACGGTCGGTGATCTTGACCTGGAGCAGCGGTCGAGCCTGCGTCGTCTCACCCGGGGCAGCCACGACCACACGACCGAGCAGTCTGACGGCTACGACGTGGAGTACCGGCG
Organism: uncultured Corynebacterium sp.; assembly: GCF_902782855.1. GTDB lineage: Bacteria > Actinomycetota > Actinomycetes > Mycobacteriales > Mycobacteriaceae > Corynebacterium. The sequence continues at coordinate 2,680 of NZ_CACZOO010000062.1, read as the reverse complement.
TCTACGCCTGGAAAGGGTGGTGCTGGTCGGTGTGTGGACCGAGGGCACGGTCGAGCAGGTCGAGGCCCGGCTGGCCGAGCTCTCCGCCTTGGCGGAGACCGCCGGCTCCGAGGTTGTCGACATGCTCTACCAACGGCGTGACAAGCCCGATTCCGGCACCTACATAGGTTCCGGCAAAGTGGAGGAACTCCGTCAGGTCGTCGTCGAGACCGGGGCAGATACGGTCGTCGCCGACGGTGAACTCAGCCCCGGCCAGATGATCGCCCTGGAAAAACTCCTTGATGTCAAGGTCATCGACCGGACCATGCTGATCCTGGACATCTTCGCACAGCACGCGAAGTCCCGGGAAGGCAAGGCGCAGGTCCAGCTTGCCCAGTTGGAGTACCTCATCACCCGTGTGCGGGGTTGGGGCGGTGCCCTGTCCCGTCAGGCCGGTGGCCGGGCCGGATCCAATGGTGGTGTGGGCCTGCGCGGGCCCGGTGAGACGAAGATCGAGGCCGACCGTCAGCGGATCCGCAACGACATGGCGAAGCTGCGCCGCGAGATCACCGGGATGAAGAAGGCCCGTGACATCAAGCGCCGGCAGCGGGACTCCTCCGCGGTCGCCCAGGTCGCCATCGCCGGATACACCAACGCCGGGAAGTCTTCGCTGCTCAACGCGTTGACCGGAGCGGGTGTCCTCGTGGAGGACGCCTTGTTCGCCACCCTGGACCCGACAACCCGGCGCGCCGAACTGGCCGACGGGCGGGCCGTGGTCTTCTCCGACACCGTCGGGTTCATCCGGTTCCTTCCGACCCAGCTCGTCGAGGCGTTCCGCTCCACCCTCGAGGAGGTCATGGCAGCCGACGTGGTGCTCCACGTCGTCGACGGCTCCGACCCGTTCCCGATGGAGCAGATCGCCGCAGTCAACCGGGTGATCGGGGAGATCGCCGCGGAGACCGGAGAGGACGCTCCGCCGGAGATCCTCGTGGTCAACAAGGTCGACGCCGCTGATCCGCTGGTCCTGGCAGACCTGCGTAACCGCCTCGATGACGTGGTCTTCGTCTCCGCGTCGACCGGGGAGGGCATTCCGGAGCTGGAGAGCCGGCTGGAACTGTTCCTCAACTCGATGGACACCCGGGTGACACTGTCGGTGCCGTTCTCCCGCGGTGACGTCGTATCCCGCGTCCATGACCTCGGTACGGTGCTGTGCGAGGAGTACACGGGCGACGGCACCGTGTTGGATGTCCGTCTGCCGAAGGTGCTGGCAGCCGAACTCGCCGGCTTCGTGGTGCAGTCCTAGACTGTCGTGCGTGACTGAATCACGAGAGAATCCCCCGGGGGACGCCCCTGCCCGGAGACCTGTCTGGACCCTGCACGGGGATGGACGTCATGTCCGTCCCGGCGCGGTTGTCGCCCCCGACGAGCGGCTGAGCTGGCCCCGGACCGTCGGTATCGGTATGCAGCATGTCATCGCGATGTTCGGGTCCACTCTGCTGGTCCCGACGATCACCGGCTTCCCGGTGAACACGACCCTGCTCTTCTCGGGCGTGGGTACGATGATCTTCCTGCTGGTGACCCGCAACAAGGTGCCGTCCTACCTCGGCAGTTCTTTTGCTTTCATCGCCCCGCTCGCGGCGTCCCAGGCGGACGGTTTCCCCGCGCAGCTCGGCGGCATCGTCGTCGTCGGAGTGGTCCTGTTCCTCGTCGGACTGCTGGTGCAGGCTGCGGGGCGACGGGTCATCGACGCAGTGATGCCTCCGGCGGTCACCGGTGCAATCGTCGCGATGATCGGCCTTAACCTCGCCCCCAACGCCGCCGGGAACTTCGCTGGGCAGCCGCTCGTCGCTGCAGTCACCCTCGCCGCGGTGCTGCTGTTCACCGTCGCCGGTCGTGGCATGGTGGGGCGCCTCGGTATCCTGTTCGGCGTCGTCATCGGCTGGGCCTTCGCCGTCATGACCGGAAATCTCGCCGACGGGGCGGGCGACGCGGTCCGGGAGGCGGACTGGGTCGGCCTGCCGAAGTTCGAGTCCCCGGAGTTCCAGCTCAACGCGATACTGCTGACCATCCCGGTCATTGTGGTGCTCATCGCGGAGAATGTCGGCCATGTCAAGGCTGTGGCCGGGATGACCGGTCGGGATCTGGATGACCGGCAGGGTGCGGCGCTGATGGCGGACGGCGTGGCGACCGCTCTGGCCGGTGGCTTCGGTGGCTCCGGAACGACGACCTACGCCGAGAACATCGGCGTCATGGCCGCGACCCGGGTCTATTCGACGGCGGCCTACTGGGTGGCCGCGGTCACCGCCGCCGCACTCGCGTTCGTCCCGAAGTTCGGGGCGGTCATCCAGACCATCCCCACCGGGGTCCTCGGTGGAGCGGCGATGGTGCTTTACGGGATGATCGGGCTACTCGGCGTCCGCATCTGGCAGGAGAACAAGGTCAACCTCGCACATCCGCTGAACCTCACCACCGCGTCGGTGGCGATGATCGCCGGCATCGGCAACCTCACCCTGACTTTCGGTGACCTCTCCCTCGAGGGCATCGCCTGGGGCTCGGTCGGCATCATTGTCGGATTCCCACTGCTGCGCTGGCTCTTCGAGAACGTCGGTGAGGGACGGGACACCAGGGTCCGGGGATACACCCTCGAAGGGTGATCTCCCGCTCCGGGTGTCACCGGGGACGGTCGTTCGGTGACCGCGGG
>NZ_CACZOO010000061.1 GCF_902782855.1 uncultured Corynebacterium sp. | reverse complement strand
GGCTCTTCCGGTTTCACAGTGCGTTGATTGCTCCGCGGAGTCCTCCCGAGTGGATCAGTGACCGCAAGATGTAGTTGGCCTTGTTCCTGAACCCCAGGGCGATACCGCGCAGGTGCTCCAGCTTGCCGTTGATATTCTCCACCGGCCCATTGGACGCACCGGTGTCGAAGTAGGCGAGGATGTCCGCTCGTCGCCGCCACAGCGTCTGGCCCAGCACCCGCAGTTCCCGCAGGTCGTTGGGGATCTTCACGTGTAGCGCCTTGATGACCTTGAACATCCGCAGCTTCCCGTCCCGGGGACGGTCCTGTTGATACGCGGCGATGATCTCCTGGTAGAAGTGCCACGTCACCTGCACCGGCAGGTGCGCATCATTGGTGAGCACGTCATCGAGCTTCACCGCGTTGGTCGGGGTGACCAGCGACTTCCTGGTCAACAGGATCCGTCTGATGCCGTACAGCGGGTCCCCGGACCGTCCGCGGTGTCCCGTCGTCTCGTTCTGGACCCGTTGCCTGCATGCGGTGAGCTTGTCGATGGCCAGGTGGACGACATGGAAAGGGTCCATGACCTGCCTGGCCTGGGCCAGGTGCTGGGTCGCGGCTTTCGCGTAGCCGGTGAACCCGTCCATGGTCACCACCCGGATCCGGTGGCGGAACGTGCTGCCGCGGGCATCGAGCCAGTCGCCGAAGGCGTCGGCGGACCGGCCGGGCACCATGTCCAAGAGTCGGGCAGAGCCTACCCCGTCGACCAGCGGGGTCAGGTCCACGATCACGGTGACGAACCCGGGGGACCCGTCGCCGCGGACGTGCTTCCACTTGTGCTCGTCCACGCCGAGGATCCGGACCCGGTCCAGTCGGGTGGGATCCCCGTAGGACAAGTGCCGACAGGCTGTCAGAGCCAGCTGGTTGGTCTTGTCCCAGCCGATGCCCAGCCCGCGGGCGCAGGCTTTCACGCTCATGCCGTCAGTAGCCATGCGCTGGAGGATCCAGCGGGTCACCCGGCGGGTCACCGTCTGACGGTCGTCGGCGGCTTGTGGGATCGAGGCCCGGAAGATGGTGACCTCGCAGTCGTCATTGACGCAGACCAACCGGGGTACACGGACGTGCAGCAGGCTGGGGTGCCCGGCGATGGGCAGGTCCGTGAGCCTGCGTTCGATATGGTCGCGAACTCGGCAGGCGTGCCCGCAGCGTGGGCAACTGAGGTCGACGGTCACCGGATGACAGTAGAGGTGGGTGATGTTGCCGGCGTCGGCGGCGTTGTCGATCGACAGGCCCAACTCGACGGTGCGGCAGATCGTGTCGGCGACGAGGTTCGGGGCAGGGGTGGCGGTGACGGTAGGGTGAGACATGGATCCTGGAGCGGCTGGATGGATGCTTAAGACACCTTCATCCTGTCACTGCAGGGTCCTTCTACCTTTCCGGCCCCCGACCCCTACATGTTGTGGTGGCCCATCCAGCCTGCTTCACACCTGCTACGCACTCCCTATCCGGAAGAGCCAGATTAGTACGGTTTCGCGGAGGCCTTTGTTTGGATATCGCTCATGACTTCGATCAACTCCGGCGGCAGCGGCACCGCCGCCACTGCCTCGTGTCCGCCGACGTTGATCCGCATCTCGCGGTAACCCCGCAGTGTCTGCACCAATCTCTTCAACGACCACCCCGACGCAGACTCCAACCAACGCCCCACAGACACCGCCGCCATCACCACCGTCAAATGAGCATCAATCGACGCTTTGAGCGTATGAAACACCGGACGGGCCCGCAGATCCGACTTCGCCATCCGGAACGACCGCTCAATCTGGAACAGACGACGGTAGTACCCGATGACCACCATAGGATCCTCATCTAACCTGCTGGTCACATACGCTTTGATGCCTGCCAGTTCCCGGTGCTTGGACGCCAACTCGAGGTTGACTTCCTTGGTCGTTGCCCCCATTTTCACGTACCGGTTGCGCTTGACCGGGGTCTTACCCTCAGCAATGTTGCGGGCCTTGCGCAGCGACTCCTCAATGGCCTTGAGTGCCCGGCGGGCACGGTCAGCCGAGTAGTGGTAGATCGTCCGCGACGGCCGGATCCCCTTGTCCGGGTCACCGGGATCCCGACTGACCCAGATCTGGTCGTGGACGTAGTCAACCCCGGGGTTGTCTGCCCGCCACTTCCAGATCGGGTACGGCAGCTCCTTGGTCTTGCCACCCAACACGTAGGACAGGCCGGCGGCATCCAGGTCCCGACGGTTGGCCTCACTGACCATGCCGGCATCGGCGACGACGGTGACGTCCGACAGATCGTAGGTGTCCATGAACGCCTCCACCGACGGCAGGAACGTCTTCGTTTCCGCCTTGTTCCCCTCAAACGCCTGGATCCGCAGCGGGAAGCCGGACGCATCGGTCAGCATGCCGACGGTCACCTGCGGGTCGATCCGGCGTTCCTTGGAAAACCCCGGCTCACGGAACCCGTCGGGCTCATCAGCTTCCCAATACAGGGTCGTCACGTCATAGAGGACCAGCGAGGTCGGCCCGATCCTCGCGTGATCAGCACACACACTGGTGACCGCGTCGCGGAACTCATCGGTGGCATACCGCGGCAGCCGTCGCTTGATCGTGGAGTAGCTCGCCGAGGTCACCCCGGCTTCAGCAAGCACGCGGATCGAGTCGTACTTCGAGCCGGGCTGCAGGATGCGGGCGGTGACCAGGCCGGCGAAGACCTCGTCACCGCCGGCGGCGACGTCCAGGCCGATCGCGCGGTAGGCGGTGTCGATCGCGTCGAGCAGGTAGCCGGAACGCTGGGCGGTGACCGGCCAGGGCTGCTCGACGGTGCCGGTGGCCGTGGACGGGGAGACCGGCACGTCCGTGCCGAGGTCTAGGCCCAGGTCCAGCTGGTCGCCCTGGATCCGGCGGGCGGCTTCGGCCTTCAGCGCGGCGAGTTCGGCATCGGTGTGGGCTGAACCGACATGTTCCATCGAGGTCGTACCACCAGCGTAAGAGTGGATGATCTGCACCGCGGTGGCACCGGAGCCGGTGGGCACGGTACGGATCTTCGGCTGCATGGAGCCGATTCTACCGGCTGAGGGCCGTTGCTTAGTACGGTTTTCGGCCGATCCTAGCGAACACTCCGCAGGTCACAGAGGTGGATGATGTGTCAACAACGAAAAGTGAGCCAAGTCAGGCCTGGGCGGTCTCCCGTGGAAGAACAGCCGCGTGTCCGGCCGCCACCGCCGGAAGTCGCTTCCATGCCTCACTGTCACCTGACTTGGCTCAGATTAGTGGCTCTTCCGGTTTCACAGTGCGTTGATTGCTCCGCGGAGTCCTCCCGAGTGGATCAGTGACCGCAAGATGTAGTTGGCCTTGTTCC
>NZ_CACZOO010000060.1 GCF_902782855.1 uncultured Corynebacterium sp. | reverse complement strand
AGGTATCGACCTGCGCCAGAAGCGCTAGTCTCGCGGCGTAGTCCCTCGGCAGGTAGGCGTCGCGTGACCGCGTCCACTCCTGGCCCGACTCTGTGTCATAGACAGACGGCATGGCCACGTCAGCCACCGCAAACGCATGGAGTCCGTTGACCCTGGAGGTGTAGGTCGAGCGCCACAGGTGGTCCTGGAAAGCAATGACCCCGACCGTGGAGGTGTCCACGGCGGAGCCCATCCGATCGGCCACCTGCTTCGCGACGCCGTCGGTGGACAGGTAGGTCACTGTGCCGTCCTCGTTCTGGACCGGGTCGATCACATGCACATCATCCAACCCGTACGTGGACTGCAGGACTCCGGCGATCTCGAACTGGGCGTACACCGGGATATCCCTGCCCCCTCGCGCCTGCATTACGGCATCAGCCAGCTGTTCATTGACGGGCCCCGGAGACACGATCCCCCTGTCAGGGTCGTCCCCCTCCTCGATCCTGGTCCCGAAGCTGTATGCCACCAGGGCATCGACGTCCGCCGCGGGTCGCGAAGGCGGGTTCAGCAGATCCAGGTCCGTGGTCAGGTCCGTCAAGGAGACAGAGTGACCGGGAAGAGCGGGCAACTGCACCGCGTCGACCGGTGCCGCGGATGCGGATGCGGATGCGACTGTCAGGGCGGCGAATCCCGCAACGGATGTGAGGGTCAAAGGAAGACGGTGGTAGCGCGTCACTACAACTCCTGGGTCAGATACCTGGGTGGACGATGAGGATGAACTCACTATGTGTATCGCACTGGTCTGCACGGGAGGTGTCTGGACAGTGAACTTCTGCCTCTCCGTCAGGTGGTGGCCGCCAGCCCATCAGTATCTCCGCCCGTCAACGCACCCCGCCGAACCACTCACGCCGCCGGCTACGCGGCCAGCGGCCGGGAGCACCAGTACCCGCACCGGCTACGGTCACCGCAACCACGACACCCGCGTCAGCACCGTCGACGTCGCCCTTCCAGAGCCCCGCTATCCCGACTAACTGCGGGAACGCCGTAGCCGCGCCGAACGAGCCCTGAGACCACCCTCATCGCCACGTGCTACGCCAAAGGAAGGTTTACCCGCTTCGATGGGCGGGGCCTGGCCACCAACGACGTGCAGCTGCGTATTCAGCAGACGGCCGGCGAGTTGATGGTGTTCATCTGCGCAAGGAAAGCCGTGTGCGCCAGAACCTAGCCCGACTACCGGACAGTCCGTCACACCCGTGTGCTTCGCGGGCGCACCGATGCCGTGGGCATCTTCCCGGACCGGGATGGAGTGGCCCGTCCGGTCGGGGAGGTGCTGGTGAAGCGGCGTCACGACTGTTTCGAAACAGTAACACCATATGCCGCTGACGAAACTGGAGTGGGTCCGGACGGTGACAGGCCCCGACACTACCGATGTCGACGACGGCTGAGGAAGCGGGTGGCATGAATGTGGTCAGGATCAGGCCGGTAGTGATCCTCGACCGAGGTGCCATCCCTCTCGAGAGCATGATGGCAGCTGCCTCGAGTCTCTTCGGATAGTGAGGGGACACTTGGGCACCAGACCCCCGGTTCTGGTGCATCCTGCGTCAGGTCCGATCTCATCGGCTGAAAGCGACGCCGGATATTCTGACCCCACGACCATTGTCTGGTGGTGGGGTCGGTTTTCGAGCTCCCTGGGCTCTAGAGGGTGGCGTCCCACTCAGCTTTATCACTGGAGAAGCTAAGCCCCTCCTCATAACTCAGCTTGTATGCGCCGGGAGTCCCGGGAGCGTCGAAGCACACGGTGCCGGCACGGGTTCCACCGGGGGCGAGTTCGACGGAGTCGTAGTCGGTTTCACCACCGACGGTCTGGGTCATGGTGGCACCGTTCGGATCAGTCAGCTTCCAGTCCATGAGCCCGTTGATGTTAATAGACTCATCGCCAGTGACGACGAAGTTCACATCTGCGCAGACGTACTGGCCGATGGCGTCGGAGCTGGGCCGCAGGTTACTGGCGGTGATGTCAGCTTTCTTCAGGCTGACGGTCTCCCCCAGCTGGGCAGCGCCGGAGTCTTGTGAGGTGGACGAATCGCCACCGTTGCTTCCGCTTCCGGCATCGTCCTTCTTGTCGTCGTCTCCTCCGCTGGAGACGCTGGCGATGATGGCGATGAGGACGATGACGACGAGAATGATGAACCAGATCCGCTTGTAGAACGGCTTCTTCTTGGGCGGTTCTGGCTGCTGGTAGGCGGGCTGGCCAGGCTGGCCGGGCTGCTGTCCGTACGGGTTCTGATCGGTCATGCGGTTCTCCGGATGTTGTCGTAGTGAGTGTGCCATACCTCGATGAGGTAGACGAGACGCTGAGTTCCTCGACAATGCGGTTGATGCCACAGTCGAGACTCAGTTCCGCCTGAGCATAGGACATGGCGTTGGCGGGTGGGTAGTCACCCCTGCTGTCTGCGCGGACTTCAACCCTCCCGTCACTGCAGGACAGCGGGCCCGGCAGGTCAAACTACTCGGCATCGCATGGTGATCCGCGGCCGAACCATCCCCGTCACGTCACTTGCGTGTGGTCAGCTCTTCATTGGATGCACGAACACCAGTTGTCCGCACAGCGGGCATTGAAACGTCGGACCAGGGAAACTCCGGCTGCTCTCGGACCTGTATCACTGCCCCATGGATCCATTCAGAGGGCTACGCGGAGGAATTAACACAGTACCAAACTGAAAAAATGATTGATCCTGGAGACAGCATGAAAATGGGGCGCACCCCTGCCGCCGACCACGAGTCAGAGAAAAAGCAGGGGTAACACTCTGACGGAGATCCGTCCTCATTACACGATAGACGGTGCTACACTTTCCGCTGTGTGACGCGTATTAGATGGAACGCGCTT
>NZ_CACZOO010000059.1 GCF_902782855.1 uncultured Corynebacterium sp. | reverse complement strand
CGGCGGTGCCGTGGAGCAGTTCGGTGAAGGCGGTGGCCCGGGAGGTCGATGTTGAAGGCTCCGCAGGCCAGCGCAGTGCGGGTGCGGGGCATGCGGGTGAGCATGGTGCCGATGTCGCAGTAGGTCAGGGCCTTGCCCCGGGTGATGCCGAGGGTGCGGGCGAGGCGGTCGGCGGTGCGGTAGACGTTGTCGTCGGGGGCTGGCGTGCAGGAGGCGGCGAGGGCGAATTCACTGCGGTTGATGTGGAGTTTCGCTCGGGCTGCGGGGTCTGGGTTGGACACCAGTGACCAGGAGGGTGGTGGTGGAGAGTGTCTGGACGCGATTGTACATGCGTCATAGAAACCATGCGGATGTTTGATTCGGGACAAGCCGCTGCCGGCTATTCTGGGTCGTGTGATCCGGACCCGGGAGGGCGTCCTGTCCCCTGGACCGTGATGACCTTGTCTGCGACAGAGCACCGCAGCATCGGCGGCATGTTTCCGTCGGCGGGGCCTCCCCATACGGTCTGGTTCTTACAGTTCCAACCCTGGACGGTCTTGTTGGGTGAGGCTCCGAAGGAGCCGTCATGGGCGGGCTCGGAGAGGTATTCCTCGACTACGGAAACTGCTTCGGTGCAGTTGACGTCGCCGGACTCGACCTTCACCTCGGTATCGGTGAGGTTGCCGTAAAGTCCTTTGTCTGCGACTCCACAGGATTCGCGTGCGGACACTGAACGGGAGGAGGCGGAATCTGACTCGGTCAACGGGACCCCGACTGAAAGCTCCCGGCCCAGTTCGTCCTCGGTGCCGCATGACAGCATCATGCCGGTCTCCCGGGACACTCCCCAGCTCGGGATGGAACAAGTCCAGTCGTCGAGCTCGGTCATGTTCGAATTCCCGCCACTGGTGCTGACAGGTTTCGAAAGGTATTCGTTGACGGTCCTGAGGGCGTCGTCGCAGTCGACGATGCCCAGGGTGACCTGGAGGTCGGCACCGTCGAAGTCCGGGAATTCCCCGCCGGAGAGAGCGCCACAGGAATCCTTCGGGCCGGACCACGGGCTGCGCCAGGTGGTCGTGGATATGGTCCCGTCGTCGTACTCGAACGACTCGCCCCTCCGTTCGCACTTCAGCGTGTTACCGGCACCTGCGGTGCAGGTAATTCCGTCCACGGAGATCCGCTGGTCCGGATGAAGGACGGGCGCTTCCGGTTCGAGCGGGACGCCGTCGAGTCCGCCGACGGGGAGGAACGCCTTGTCATCGTCGTACCAGACGGCTGCTTGAGCGACTGTCGGAAGGCCGTACTGGACGCCGGGGATGTCATCGTCCATCGGGAGGGTGCAGAATATACCGCCGCCGTTGGGGGCGGACTCCGGCGAGAGTCGACAGGTCGTCCCGTCCTTTTCCAGTCTGAAGACGGTGGTGTCTTTGTCAGAGGCGAAATCGGTGGCGTCTACGGTCTCCACCTCATCTGCGGAGGATGATCCGCTGCACGAGGCCAGAGAGATGGCGGTGAGCAGAGCGGCTGAGGTGGCTGTGGCCAGTCGGAGAGGGGTCACGGGAATCCTTGGGTTCGGGAGTGTGGTTGTCGGAATCCTGACCGTATCCGGTGGGCAGGACGGCAAGATCAGGTGTTCGAATGAGCCTCTGTGATCAGATTCAGGACTGCTTCTTCATGCCCCGGCCGTCGAGTTCCTCGGTGACGCGCCAGGGGCGGGCGTAGAAGGCGTCCTCGTCGCGGTAGGTGAAGGCGGCGAGGATGCTCAACATGTCCTGACGGGTGAGAGGTTCGGGGAGTTGCAGGTGATAGTCGGGGGTGCGGTGCTCGACAAGCCAGCCCTGGGGTAGCAGGGCGGCCTGGACATAGATCACGCCTTCGATCCCCGCCGGGGCGACTCCCTCCGTGAAGACCGCCTCGCTCCAGAAAGTCCGGTCGATGATGATCTGGGGCATGCGGTCCCGCTCATCCTCGGAACGGATGCGGTCGTCCAGCACAAGTCCGTGGAGAACCGCCTCTGTCCCGCTGGTGTGGATGGTGCCCCGAGAGGTTCTCACCTGAAGCCCGGTGAAAGGGCCGGTCGCATTGACGAGGACGTTCCGCTTGTCGTCGATGAGACACAGCGGCAGGTGCGCGGCGTAGGTCTGCAGTGTCGCGGCAACGGCGTCGGCTTCGGGCAGGTCGTCCTTCACGGTAACCATGAGAAGTCGTGTGTTCTCACTGAGGAAACAGTCCTCAGGCTGCAGTGAGGTCTCATCGAGGATGACGTTCCGGTACAGCTGGAGGCTCTGGAGCGGGTCGCCGTCAAGGTCGTCGGGGACGGGACGTAGATAGTCCAGGAAGAACCCGCTGAAGGAACCTGCCAGTGAATCCGACGACCGGAATCCGGTCGGCTCTCCGATCTCAGCGAGGTAGTCGTCGAAGGAGACGGCACTGAAGAGGAAGTAGTTGGTCATGACAGGTCACCACACCCGGTCGAAGGCGCCGCGACGGTCGGGGCAATGGCGTTTGGCGGGGGTCTGGTCGGTACCGGTGGTCATCGGAGGTCCTTTCTGCAGGAAATCATGAACATTAGAGACAGGCGTGCATGTTGGTATCGGCTGTTGCGTAGTAAACACTAAGAACGGTAGCATAGATCCATGCACCGTGTGCAAAAAGTGCAGTACTTGAACGCAATGTTCGCGCCTACGATGGGTGCGTGGCCGAGGAACGCAGGGACGACGACATCAACGAGATCCGCAGAACGATCCGCGCGCAGCAGGCGAAGCTGCGCGCTCAGCTGCTGGCGGCCGAGCGCGCCAAGGTCGCCGACCACTGGGTCTCCGTCGGTAAGGCGCGTCAGCGCACCGAGGACGCCGCCGACCTCGCCGATGCGGGAATGGCCCGGGAGTACTTCCTCCAGGCCATCGACGACATGGCTGCCGTGAAGCGTGAGGCGGAGGAGTCTGTCCGTGAACTCGCGAACCTCCTCGTTCAGGACCTCGACGTTCCGTCCACCACGGTCGCACAGACCGTCGGAGTCAGCCACACCACGATCTACCGCTGGCTGGATCCCGACCGCAAGGGAACCTCAGGGTAAGGCACTCACCACGGGTAGCGCCGACCGGTCCACGGCGGCGTCCTGCGCAGGAGGTCGGTGACCTCGTACCGGGGGAGCCGTTCCCGGTCGGCACCGGCCGCGAGGCCCAGCTCGACGAGCGCCTCGGCGGGCGCGGGGGCGAGACAGGCCCAGGCGGTGCCGTCCCAGTGGACCATGAGAAGCAGCACCATGGCACCCTCGTCCCCGTGATGGTCGATCAGGCGGGCGGTCTTCAGCTCACCGAAGGGAACGGCGCGTACCGGACCGCGGCGCCGCTCCGCCACGAAACCCTCCTCGAAACGATGCATGACCAGCGGCCCGGTCCACAGTCGGAACAGTGCCACGTAGGTGCGCAGTGCCCCGGCGAGCAGGATGCACAGACCAGGCAGTCCGAACATCGGCAGGATGAGCCACCGCGGCCCGGGGCCGAGGAGAGCGCCGAGGACCGGGACCAGGCCGACGGTGAGCAGTACCGGACCCGAGAGGATGCTGCGCCGGCTGTGCCGACGACTGACCCGGTCAGAGCGCAGCCAGGTGCCGAGCGCCGCGGCGTCTGCGGCGTCGGTCACGCGGATCGGGGGGAGCGTGGTCATATGCACTGATCCTCCCATCTAATCTCGTGGCATGACGTGGTTGCTGGTTTTCGGACTCCTTGTGGTCGCCGGTGTGGCGGGTGCGGTGGTGCCGCACCGTGCCGACTACGGGGGAGGGAACGGGTTCCCCTGGTTCTGGGTGGCGTTCCCGGTGGCGGTGCTCCTGGTGGCGTTGTCGATCGGGGCGTGGCTGCCGGGACAGACCGTCGCCGGCGGGAACTTCGGGTGGGGTCTCTACATGCCGCTGGAGAACGAACCGGACGACAACTGGTACAACTTCCTCTCCGACGAGCCCGCCTGGCACCTCCTGCGCGGGGACGCCGCACGGTTCCTCTACCCGGCGGCCGCCCTGGTCGTGACCGGGATGAGCGTCCTCGCGTGGCGGGGGAGGCGGATATGACCCTCGTGTTCCTGCTCACCGCGGTCGTGGTCACGGTGGTGGTCGCGGCGGTCATTCCGCGGCGGGTCCCGGGCAGGGGCCCGGCCGGACCGGGGAGGACGCCCCGCTTCCCCTGGTTCTGGGTGGTGTTCCCGGTGACCGTTCTCGCGACCGCGAGCGCCGTGGGTGTTGTCCTGTCGCGGACGGTGGGGGTCACCGAGACCGACCACCGGCCCGTGGACCTCTCGCTGACCTACCCGGACTTCGGTGGTGGCGGTGACGTCCAGTTTCTCTCGAACGAGCAGTTCCGGTCGATTTCAGGGCCGCTGCCCGCGGATGTGTACCTCTGGGGTTGGCCGGTGCTGGCACTGGCGGGTGCGGCGCTCTGCCTGCGGCTCCTCGACTCCGGGGAGAGGAGGGCCCTGTCCGGTTCGTTCCGGTGGGCGACGCTGGCGCTCGTGGTCGCGGTGACCGCGGTCGTCCTCGGCGCAGTGACCGTCATCTACTACATGCACCACACACCTGCTCCGGTGCCGATGCCTGATCCACTGCCGACGACGCCCCTCCCCGGTCATGTCGTTCCGCTGACGACTGCCGGCCTGGCGGTGGCGACAGTGCTGGGTATCTCAGCGATGGTGCTCGGGTGGTGGGCACTGCGGGTGGAGCAGTCTCCGAGGACGGCTTTTGTCGCGACATGGACCGCCATCCTCGGCCCCGGCGTCGTGGTCGTCGCCGCGTTCTACGGCCTGTTCACCACACCTGTCCTGTACTGACCATCCCCGGGGGGCGGGCTCCGGTGCGTGCGAGGACGGCGGCGGCGACGGTGCGGCGTCGCGTCTACGTCCGGAACAAGAGAAACAAGTTGTATGGTTGGCGGAATGAGCAGCGCCCCCGACGGCATCGGCTTCGGCCCACAGTTCACCACGCCGGTCCTCCTGGGCCCGGCGCTGAACCCGGTGAACACCACGATGACCGCTGTCGCGCTCGGCGTCCTCGTCCGGTGGGGACTTCGGGCGGAGGCCCCGCTCATCGACGTGCGCATGCTCGCGCACAACGGGGCACTGCCCTGCACCTATCTGCGGATGTTCCTCACCTACACCGGCATGCACCTCATGGTCTACGGTGCCACCCGGTGGCTGCAGGACGCCGCCGGCTACTTCGCCGACCACGCCGGACTGATCCAGTTGGCCACCTGCCGGCCTGGATCGTCCTCTCGCCCGGTGGGGCGGCACTGGTTCTCACGGTCACCGACCCGGCACTGAGAGAGGGCACTGGGAGAGGGCACTGAGAGAGGAACTGAGGTTGTTCGACATCGCCCAGCTGGGCACGCTGGTCGTCGCGTGCGTGGTCCTCATCGCCGTACCCGGACCGTCGGTGCTTTTCGTCGTCGGTCGGGCGCTGAGCCACGGACGCGACATCGCCCTGCTCACCGCGGTGGGCAGGGCGGTGGGCTGCTACTCCGCCGGGGTGCTCGTCGCTGTCGGCCTGGGGCCGCTGCTGGAACGGTGGGACCTGCTGTTCCAGCTGTTCAAGTGGGGTGGCGTCCTCTTCCTGGTGTGGATCGGGATCCAGGCGGTCAGGCACGCCGGAGCGCTCGCCGAGGGGGACGCCGGGGCAGTCACCGGCCGCACCTCCCGGTGGCGGGCGGTGCGGGCCGGGGCGGTCGTCGGCTTCACGAACCCCAAGAACCTCATCATGTTCACCGTGGTCGTCCCGCAGTTCATCGACCCGGGCGCCGGGAACCTTCCGCTGCAGATGGTCCTCCTCGGACTGGTCCCGCTGGGTGTCGGTCTGATCTGCGACAGTGCCTGGGCGCTGACCGCGGCCACGGCGCGCGGCTGGCTGACCCGGTCGGCGAAGCGGATGGCCACCGTGCAGCGGGTCGGTGGAGTGTCGGTGATCGCGGTGGGGGCGTCGGTCGCGGTGACCTCGTGAACCGCGGACTCCCCGCCGTCCTCTGTTCCTCAGCACTCCTCAGCACTCCTCAGCCCTCTTCCGGCGTCCTTCGTAGACGGCGTCGCCGAGGAACTCCGCACGATACCCGGGGCCACCGGTGTACAGCTACGTTGCACCGCAACGTGCAGGGCACCGGCCGGGACGAACTCAACATCGTCACCGTCGGCGGAGGCGAACCCCAGCAGACTCGCCGTGACCCGGGACGCGGCGCGGATAGCGAACCTGCGGGGGGGAACGGCTGCGGGTGCTGACGAACAACACTGACGGGCGGGGGGAACCGACGGCGGACGATGACAGGACCATCAGGGTTCCATAGGTTGAACTTCTGAAAACGCCCTGGACGAACAGGTATACCGACAGGCATTCTCGTCAGCGTGTCATTTATCTCCCTGATCCTCCTCGGCGTCGGTGTCTCCGCCGACGCCTTCGCCGCGGCACTCGCGATAGGGGTGCGGAAGACCCGGATCACCGGTCGGATGGTCCTCACCGTCGGCGCCGTCTTCGCCGTCTTCCAGGTCCTCATGCCCCTGATCGGCTGGGCACTGGCGTCCTCCTTCTCCACGGTCCTGGCGCCGGTGGACCACTGGATCGCCTTCGTGCTGCTCGGTCTGCTCGGCGTCAACATGATCCGCGAGGCCCTGGGGCCGGACGGGACGAGTGGTGGCCCACGGGACCGGCTCGACATGCGTCACCTGCTCCTACTCGGCCTGGCGACCAGCGTTGACGCGCTGGCAGTCGGCGTGTCACTGGCGGTGACGCATGTGTCCGTCGCCGCGGCGGTGGGCGTCATCGGGGCGGTGACCTTCCTGCTGTCGGCCGGGGCGGTGGTGCTCGGACACCGTGCCGGGATGCGGTTCCGGCGCCCTGCGGAGATCCTCGGCGGGGTCGTGCTGATCGCCATCGGCACCCGGATCCTCCTCGAGCATCTCGGGGTGTGGTGACCTCAGCGCCCCGTCCACCCGTGCCTGGCGACCATGGCGACGGCGTCCTCGGACCGGATCCACGTGTGTGCGCCCGCACGGCGCCGGGCGGACACTGCGGCACACCAGCTCAGTCTGTGTTAGTCCCGTCCGACCCACGACGACCCCAGCTCCTGGCCGAGCTCGGAGATGGCCGTGTGATGACCTTTCCACACCGGAACTGACCCCGGCGTCTGTGGCTGCTGAGGGTAGGCCTACCGTTGAGTGCCGTGCTCACTGTCGCTGTCGTCCTCCTGGTCGCCGTCCTCGTCGGTGCGGTCCTCCAACGGATCACCGGCATGGGGCTGGGCCTCGTGGCGGGTCCCGTGCTGTCCGTCGCCCTCGGGCCGGCGGCCGGCGTCACCGTGGTCAACGGCCTGTCGATCGTCAATGCCGCGAACAACGCCTGGGCGGTGCGGGCACGCACGGACTGGCGACGCTTCAGGTACCTCGCCGGGGGACTGATCGTCGGTTCACTGCCCGCAGCCTTCGTGGTCACCGCGATCGACGGTCCGTGGCTGCTCGTCACGGTCGGGCTGCTGGTCATGGCGGCACTCGGGGTGACGATGATCAACACCGAGAAACTCCGGGTCAGCGGGAGATCCCGCGCCGCGATGATCATCGCCGGTGTAGCCGGGGGATTCATGAGCACCGTCGTCGGCATCGCCGCCCCCGCCTTCACCATCTACTCCCGGGTGACCAGGTGGGACTACCGCGACTTCGTCGCCACCCTCCACCCGGTGATCCTCGTGGCCAACGCGATCTCCTTCGTGGTGAAGATCATCTTCCTCACACACATCGACACCGGTGACCTGCCTGCGTGGATCTGGGTCGTCGCCCTCGCCACGATCTTCATCGGCGCCTGGTTCGGCGACCGGCTCAACGACCGGATGTCCAGCGAAGGGATGCGGAGACTGGCCACACTGCTCGCCTTCGCCGGGGCGGCCACACTGCTCATCCAGGGAGCCGTGCAGCTGGTCAGCTGACCGGCATCCCCGGTGCGGGGAGCGGCACCGGGGCACCGTAGGTCTCCCGGATGTCCTGCGAGATCCGCATGGAGCAGAACTTCGGACCGCACATCGAGCAGAAGTGCGCCGACTTCGCCGGTTCGGCGGGCAGGGTCTCGTCGTGGAACTCCTGCGCCGTCACCGGGTCCAGGCCGAGGGCGAACTGGTCGTTCCACCGGAACTCGAACCGGGCCTTCGACAGGGCGTCATCCCGGACAGTGGCGCCGGGGTGGCCCTTGGCGATATCGGCGGCGTGCGCGGCGATCTTGTAGGTGATCACCCCGGTCTTCACGTCATCCCGGTTCGGCAGGCCCAGGTGTTCCTTCGGCGTCACGTAGCAGAGCATCGCTGTACCGTAGCGGGCGATCTCCGCCGCCCCGATCGCCGACGTGATGTGATCGTATCCCGGCGCGATATCGGTGACCAGTGGGCCGAGGGTGTAGAACGGGGCGCCGTGGCACAGTTCCTGCTGGCGTTCCACGTTCTCCCGCACCTTGTGCAGTGGGACGTGACCGGGGCCCTCGACCATCACCTGGACGTCGTGTCCCCACGCCCGCTCGGTGAGTTCCGCCAGGGTGTCCAGTTCGGCGAACTGGGCGGCGTCATTGGCGTCCGCGGTGGACCCGGGACGCAGCCCGTCGCCGAGGGAGAAGGCGACGTCGTAGGCGGCGAAGATCTCGCAGAGCTCGTCGAAATGGGTGTAGAGGAAGTTCTCCCGGTCGTGGGCCATCGACCAGCCGGCGAGGATCGACCCACCGCGTGACACGATGCCGGTGACGCGGCCGGCGGTGAGTGGGATGTACCGGTGCAGTACACCGGCGTGGACGGTCATGTAGTCCACTCCCTGCTCGCACTGCTCGATGACGGTGTCCCGGTAGATCTCCCAGGTCAGGGCGTTGGCGACACCGTTGACCTTCTCAAGGGCCTGGTAGATCGGCACGGTACCGACCGGAATGGGGGAGTTGCGGATGATCCACTCCCGGGTGGTGTGGATGTCATTGCCGGTGGACAGGTCCATCAGGGTGTCCGCGCCCCACTTCGCCGCCCATTCCAGTTTCGCGACCTCCTCACTGATTGAGCTGGTCACCGCCGAGTTCCCGATGTTGGCGTTGACCTTGACGAGGAACGCCCGCCCGATGATCATCGGCTCCGACTCCGGGTGGTTGATGTTGCACGGGATGATGGCGCGTCCGGCGGCGAGTTCACTGCGGACGAGGTCGACGTCGCAGTTCTCGCGCAGCGCGACGAAGCGCATCTCCGGTGTGATGACGCCGCGCCGGGCGTAGTGCATCTGGGTGACGGTGTGACCGGTCCTCGCCCGCAGTGGTTCCGGGCGGCGTCCGCGCCACTGCTGTGAGGCGGCACCCCGGCGCAGGGCGGCACGGCCGTCGTCGAGGAGCAGATGGCCGCGGTGGTCGTAGGTCTCCGTGTCGCCGCGGCCGGTGATCCACTGCTCCCGCCAGGGGGCGAGGCCTTCTTCGGGGACGCTGCCCGGTCCCATCGTGCGGTAGACCTGCACCGGGGGATTGGGGGTGCCGTCGGGGGAGTCTTCGAGGTGGATCTCGGTGACGGGCACGGTGATGCCGTGGTCGGGGTCCGTGAGCAGCCCGGGACGGTGGGTCGGGTGTTGCTCGCGGGACGGGACTGGTGACAGATGTGGCATGGCTGAGGTCCTCACTTCCTCCGCCGGTGTTAACCGGATCAGGTTCAACGGTCCCGGACGGTGTGTGGTCCGGTCTCAGCCCCCTCGTCGGGGCCCCCGTGTGGTCGTTTCAAGTACTATCAGGGTCGAAGGTGGACGGCAATTCGACGGTTGTCGGGCCGGGGGATGATACGGTCGGCACCTGTGAATGCAAGCTGGTCGGTCTTCACCCGGGATCTCGGGCGGCTTTGGCGAACCCCGAAGGTGTGGATCATCGTCATCGGGGTGCTCTTCACCCCCGCGCTCTACTCCTGGTTCAACGTCGCCGCCTTCTGGGATCCGTACGGGCACACCGGGAACATCCGGGTCGCCGTGGTCAACGAGGACGAGGGAGGTGACTCCGACCTCTCCGGGCCACTCGACGTGGGGGCCAGGCTCGTGGACCAGCTCGCGGAGAATGACCAGCTCAGCTGGCAGTTCATGGCCGCCGGGGATGCCGAGGACGCTCTGCGCAAGGGGGACGTCTACGCCTCGGTCACCGTGCCGGACACGTTCACCTCGGACATTCTCAGCATGTTCCGGGGCACCTACTCGGAGCCGAGGCTGCTCTACCGTGTCAACGAGAAGGACAGTGCGGTCTCCCCGAAGATCACCGATCAGGGTGCGACCACACTGGACACCACGGTGAATTCCGTGTTCAAGGAGATGGTCGCCGAGGCGGTGTCCACCGAACTCAGTTCCGCCGGTGGCGACCTGGCGGGGAAGATCACCCAGGTACAGGGGAAGGCCACCTCCGCCTTCGACGAGACCGCACAGACGATGGCGGCCGCGCGGGACGGACTCACCCGGATCCGGGAGAGTCTCGACGGGGCCGGGCCGACCGTCACCGCCACACGCAAGACCCTCGGCTCGGTCGACTCCGCACTCGGTGACGCGGTAGACGCACTCGACCAGGTACGGGGCGTCATGTCCGACGTCCAGGAAAAGGTGGCGGCCTTCACCGGCGACGCCACCGACTCCTACCTGGGGATCAACCGGGCCCTGACGGACGCCACGTCCACCGCCGATGCCGCGGTCGCCGCGGTCACCGGCGAACTCGAGCGGGCGGGGACGGCGATCGACCATGCCGGCCGGGATGCTTCGGGCGCCCTGGCACAGAGCGAGCGGGTCATCCGTCAGCTCGAGAGCATGCTCGACGGTGCGGCGATCACCCCGGCGGCCGCACAGCCGCTGCGGGATGCGCTGGCCGACCTCCGGCAGCGCAGCGCCGCGGACCGGGCGCTGGTCGACAGTCTCACCGCACTGGGGGGCGACGCGACCGACGCGGCGTCCGGGGTCGGCGCCGCCGCCGACGCCTTCGGGACGGCGACCGATGACACCCGGGCCGCCGCGCGTGCACTGCAGACCTCGGTGTCGGACGCGCTGCCCGACCTGAACTCCGCGATCGACGGTGTGAACTCCACGGCCGGCCGTTTCTCCGGGGCGCTGGACTCCACCCGCATCCTGCTGCGGGAGTCGGCCGGTCTGCTCGACGGGGTCGATGACGGGCTCGACCGGGCCGACGGCGTCCTCGACTCCTTCGACGGGGACCTCTCGGGGATCGAGAGCGGACTGCGTACCGCGAAGACAGACATCCTCGCACTGGGGGCCGCCGCCGACGGCGGCGTGCTGGCCACCGTCACCGAGCTCGACCCGGCCAGTATCGGCCGGTTCATGTCCGCACCGGCTGAGGTGGAGAGCCATGCGGTCTACCCGGTCGCCGACTACGGCTCCGGGATGGCGTCCCTGTTCACGAACCTGTCGTTGTGGATCGGCGGGTTCATGCTGATGATCATCTTCCGCACCGAGGTGGACCGGGCGGGACTGCGTCGGCTCACCGTCGGCCAGGCCTACCGGGGCCGGCTGATGCTGCTCGGCGCACTGTCGGTGGCGCAGTCGGTGGTCGTCACCGTCGGTGACCTGATCCTCGGGGTGCAGACCGTCAACCCGCTGGCGTTCGTCACCACCGGTGTCCTCACCGGACTGGCGTACCTCACCATCATCTACGCCCTGGTCGTGGCACTGGGGCACATCGGGCGGGGCATTGCCGTGGTGCTGGCCTTCATTCAGATCCCGGGTGCGACGGGCATGTACCCGATCGAGATGATGCCCGACTTTTTCCGGGCAATATCCCCGTTCCTGCCGTTGACCCACGGCATCACGGCACTGCGCGAGACCGTCGGCGGCTTCTACGGCGACCACTGGTGGCGGTCGATGGGCGTGCTCGCACTGATGGCACTGGTCGCTTTCGTGGCGGGCATGCTGGTGCGGCGCTGGTTGTCCAACGTCAACCGGCAGGTCAACGACCAACTCGACGAGGGGGGACTGATCATCAGTGAGAGGGTGGAGATCACCGGCGGCGGCTACCGCCTCAGCGACGCACTGGGCGCGCTGCGCGACCGGGACGGCTTCCGCGACGAGATCGACCACAAGTGGCGCCGGCTACGCGAGAACTACACCACCTGGCTGGGACTGTCCGTGACCGTCGGACTCCTCGGTGTGGTGGTCCTCGGTGTGCTGGCCCGGATGCTGCCGGACCAGAAGACGCTGATCTTCGGACTGCTGTGCCTGTGGTTCCTGGTCGTCGTCGGCTTCATTGCCGCGCTGGACTACATCCGGCAGAGCTACCGGAGTGCGCAGGACGTCTCCGAGATGTCCGAGGATTCGCTGCAGCTCGTCGTCGCCGACAAAGGGGAGCGGGCATGAGAGGGATCGTGGAGATCATCCGCGGCGACCTGAGGGCCGCGGGCCGGAACGTGATGACGGGCATCGTGCTGTTCGGGCTGGCGGTCATCCCCATGCTCTTCGCCGTGTTCAACGTGCTCGCGAACTGGGACCCGTTCGACCGGACCGATGCCCTGAAGATCGCCGTGGCCAGCACCGACGAGGGTCACGAGAGTGATCTGGCACCGCTGACGCTGAATCTCGGTGACCAGGTTCTGTCACAGCTCAGCCGCAACGACCAGATCGACTGGGTCATCACCGACGAGGATGACGCGGTCGAGGGGACGAAGTCGGGGGAGTACTACGCCTCGATCGTCCTGCCGGAGGATTTCAGCACCTCCCTGCTGACCTTCTACGTCACCGGCACCGAGCCGACCCGGCTCGAGCTGTACACCAACGAGAAGAAGAACGCCCTGTCCACGGTGATCACCGCCCAGGGCGCCGCAGGCGTGATCACCCAGATCAACGACACCTTCGCCGAGATCATCGGCAGTGTCGGCCTGAGCGTGGTGTCGTCCCTGGACAACTACCTCGGGGAGGACGACACCAGGGCCGCGATCGACCGGATCAGGGCCCGGGTGGAGAACATCGGTGTCCAGCTGCATGCGGGGGCTCGGACGGTGCGCTCCCTCACCGGCATGCTGGATTCCACCGCCCCACTGCTGGAGGGGGCGGGGAACATCGCCCGCGCCGCCGGTGCCCAGTTCGACGGCACCGGCTCCGACCCCGGAGGCGGGGCGGACGCCACGGACCGCCTCGACTCCGCCCTGCGCAGCGCCGCGACGGCGCTGGAACAGGCGCTGACCTCGACCGCCGACAGCTACAGTGCGGTCGGCGACCGACTGGGCCCCCTCTTCGACAGCGCCGGGGACGCCGGTACCGACACCGCGTCGACGTTCACCGACCTGGCCGCACGCGTCAAGCAGCAGACCGACGGGTTCCGGGAGATCCGTGGGACACTCGACGACACCGTCGGTGCGGCATTGCCCGACGGGGCACAGGCCGGGTACGACCGGGCCCTGGCCGGGCTCGATGCGGCGATCGACCGCAGTGACGACCTCCACGACCGGCTCATGCGGACCGCGCAGGACATCACCGACGGTACCGCTGACGCGCAGGCGTCCCGTCAGAGTGTGGGGGACGCGCTGGACCGGGCGTCGACCGCACTCGACCGTGCCGTGACCGCCTACCGGCAGGACCTGCAACCGCAGATGACCCGGCTCGGTGGGACCCTCGACGACCTCGGGGACAGCATCGCCACCGTCAAGGAGGACCTCGGGGGCGTCGCCGCGACCTTCGGGGATTCACCGGGGTCACTGCAGGACACGCTGGACCGGGCCCGGGCGGTGACGGTGTCGGTCGCCGATGAACTCGACGAGCACGCCGACCGGTTCGGGGAGATGTCGGACGCCCTGTCGACCGTCGGGGAGAACGGGGACTTCTCGAAGCTGGCCCAGATCGTCGGTGACGACCCGGAGACCCTGGCCACGCGGTTGGCGGCTCCGGTGACGGTAGAGCGTGAGGCGGTGTACCCGGTGGCCAGTTTCGGTGCGGGGATGGCGCCGCTCTACGTCACCCTGGCACTGTGGGTCGGCGCGGTGCTCGCCGCGGTGTTCGTGCGTCCCGGCGTGGACGGGGAGGGGGAGACGTGCACACGGGCCCAGGCATACCTCGGCCGGTTCGGCATCTTCGCCCTGATCAGTCTGGCGCAGTCCACCATGGTGGCCCTCGGCATGATCGTCTTCGTGCAGGTCGAGGCCGCTCACCCGTTCCTGCTGATGCTGTGCTGCTGGGTGACCTCGCTGGTGTTCCAGCTCATCATCTACACGCTCGTCCTGTCACTGGGGAGTGCCGGTAAGGCGGTGGCGGTGCTGCTGCTGGTGCTGCAGGTGTCCGGCGGTGGTGGCGCGTACCCGCTGCCGCTGCTGCCCGGCTGGTTCCAGGGGCTCAGCCCGTGGCTGCCGGCCACCCACGCGATCGACGCGATGCGGGCGGCGATCGCCGGGATGTACCGGGGTGATCTGTGGATCGAACTCGGCATCCTGCTGCTGTTCGCCGTGCCCTTCCTGGTCCTCGGGCTGTGGCTGCGCGGGGCACTGGACGGTTACAACCGGAAGACCACCGAGGCGATCGAGAAGACGAGGGTCATGGGCTGAGCCGTCAGAAGACGGGCCAGGGCACAGCGGGCATGTCGCCGGCCGGACCGGGGAAGACGCCGGTCTCGCCCAGCAGCTCGCAGCGGCGGAGCAGGGCATCGACCTCGGCGGGACCGAGATGTTCGGCCAGTGTCTCACCGAGGTCGGCGTCCAGCTGTGCGCGTACCGCGGTGACGCCGGCGAGTTCGTCGGCGGTGAGCGGCTGCCCGACCCAGCCCCAGAGCACGGTGCGCAGCCGGGGGGCGGTGTGGAAGGTCAGTCCGTGGTCCACGCCGTAGCGGTGGCCGTCGGGCATCGGGAGGATGTGGGCACCCTTGCGGTCGGCGTTGTTGACCAGCACATCGAAGACCGCCATGCGACGCAGGGCGGGGGAGTCCTCGTGGATCACGGAGACCGCGGCGTTGTCGGCGTCGTACCCGTCGAGGACGTGGTGGTGTCCGGGCGGGATCTCGCCGGCGGGGACGAGGTCGACCGGGTCCTGGTCCGGATCGGCGTCCTGCCAGAGCTGCAGCATGCCGGTGCCGAACTGCCCGTCGCCGAGCCAGGTGGTCGGCACGATGTTCCAGCCTGTGGCCTCGGAGACGAGATAGGCGGCGACCTCGCGGTGGGCGAGGGTGCGGTCGGGGAAGTCCCACAGGGGCCTCTCGCCGCGGACCGGCTTGTAGACCACGGCGGTGCCGTCGTCGGTGTGGGCGAGGAAGGTCGCGTTGGAGGCGGTGGTGATCCGGCCGGTCAGCTCCATCACCGCTGGTCGCGTCCGGCGGCGACAACGGCCCGGGTGCGCTCGACGAAGGCGAGGGCTGAACCGACGGGGATACGGACGATGAAGAGCTGCTCCGGTTCGATGTCCGGGGCGGGCGCGGCCTCGATGACGACCTGGGTGGTCGTCGGGTCCCAGCTGAGGGTGAGGACGCCGACGCGGAACCCCTCGTCGAGCGGGAGGTCCAGTGGTTCATCGTCGACCAGCAGGGCGTCCGTCCCGTCGGGGACGCTGGCCGGGTTCCCCTCGAGTTCACGCAGCTGATTCAGCAGGTCGCCGATACCGTCGGCGAGTGCGGCGGACTGCTGCTTCTCCAGGGCGACGCTGAAGATCCGGTCATGGTCCTTCGCCTGCAGGTAGAACGTCCGGTCACCGGGGAGACCCACGGTGCCGACGACGAAACGGTCGGGCCAGTCGAATCCGTGTGTGATGGTGGACATGGGGCCAGCCTAGTGCCCGGCGCCGCCGCCCACCTGCGCAGCGCTGTTCCCGTCGTGGTCCGGGGCAGGGGCCGCGAGCCAGGAGAGGTCCCCGGCGGTGGTGTTGACGCAGAGCACGTGCGGTCCGGTGGGGGTGTAGCGGATGACGGTGACCGACGCCGGGTCGGCGTGGACGCGCTGGAAATTGTCGAGGGGCATGCCGTAGGCGTCGGCGACGACCGCTTTGATGATGTCGCCGTGACTGACGGCGGCCCAGACGGCGTGGGGGCCGTGGGTGCCGGTGATCCGTGCATCGTGGTGACGGACGGCGGCGACGGCGCGGGACTGCATGTCGGTCAGGGATTCACCGCCGGGGAAGACCGCTGCGCTCGGCTGCCCGGTGACCGTCTTCCAGAGCGGGTCCTCGGCGAGGTCGGTGAGCTTACCGTTCTGCCAGTCGCCGTAGTCGCACTCGGTGAGGTCGGCCTCGACGGTGAGGGTCGCGGGGGAGGTGGCGTCCTGCAGTGCGAGGAGCGCGTCCGCGGTCTGGCGGGTGCGTTCCAGGGGGCTGGTGACCACGGCGGCGAGAGGGACCGCGGCGAGGCGTCCGGCGGTGCGTCGGGCCTGTTCCAGACCGGTGTCGTCGAGGAGGACGCCGGGGGTGCGGCCGGCGAGGACGCCGGTGGTCCTCGCGGTGCTGCGTCCGTGGCGGACGAGGAGGACGGTGGCCATGGGGACGAGGGTAGGCGGAATCAGGATCTTGCGGAGTGGTGCACGGTCACGCCTCCGGGGCGTCGCCGTGAACGGCGGGTGTCCTTGTCGAGCCGGCCGGGGCCACCGGTCGCAACCGAGGGGGAGGTTGACCGGCTCACCGTGTGCGATCCGGGTGACGTGCTCGTTTACCCGTGATCACCATGATCTGCTATAGATAACGATTGTCATTATCAAGAGTGCGACAGTCTGACGGCAGGGAAGTGGTGCAGTGCGCAACGACAGTGCGGGGGTCACCACCCCGCGACGCGTGACACGGACCGGGCGGCGTGCCCCAGGCGCGCGCACCGCGAACGTCATCGCCCTCCCGGTCCTCGCGGCGTGCGTGGTGGCCTGCATGGTCATCGACATTTCCCTCGGCCCGGTGACTGTCTCGCCCGGAAACGTCCTGCGCTCCGTGATCTCCCTGGTCATCGGGTCGGACACCACCGACATCCCGGACTCGGCGGTCGTCACGTCCATCCGCATGCCCCGGGCCGCCACTGCAGCACTCGTCGGGGCCGCTCTAGCCGTCGCCGGCGCGGTGATGCAGGCCGTCTTCCGCAACCCCCTGGCCGATCCGGGCATCATCGGGGTCTCCTCCGGGGCGGCGACCGCGGCGGTGCTCGCCGTCACCACCGGCGTCACCGCGGTGGGCAGCTGGGCACTGCCTGCCGCTGCCTTCCTCGGAGCACTGGTCACCGTCACCCTCGTCCAGGCGGTCTCCTCACTACGCGGGGGAGGGCCCGCCACTCTCGTGCTCGTCGGTGTGGCCATCAGCGCCTTCCTCGGAGCGGTCACCTCCTCGGCGGTGGCGAACGCCCCGGAGGAGTCCGACATCCGCGGTGTCACCTTCTGGCTCAACGGCGACCTCGTCGCCCGCACCTGGTCGCACGCCGGTCTCGCCGTGGTTCCGGTGGTGCTCTGCCTGGCCGTGCTGACGGTCATGGCACGTGACCTCAACATCCTCATGATGGGGGACGCCGCAGCACGCTCCACCGGGGTCGATGTCCGTATCGTCCGCGGCGTCCTGCTCATCGTCGCCTCCCTGCTCACCGCATCCGCCGTGGCGGTCTCCGGCATCATAGGGTTCGTCGGACTGGTCGTCCCCCACCTGGTGCGTATCGTGCTCGGTCCTGACCACCGCCTGCTGCTGCCGGCCTCGGCACTCACCGGCGCCTGCTTCGTACTCCTCGCCGACACCGTCGCCCGCATGCTCTTCTCGCCGATCGTGCTGCAGACCGGTTCCGTCGTCGCCTTCCTCGGCTCCCCGGCCTTCCTCTGGCTGTTGCTGACCACCCGCTCCACCCGGCGGTTCACCCTGTGATCGAGGCACAGCACATCACCGTGGGGGCCATAGTGCGGGACGTCTCCTTCCACGCCTCGGACGGCCAGGTCACCGGCATCATCGGCCCCAACGGCGCGGGGAAGTCCACCCTGCTCGGCGCTCTTGCCGGGACCCGCCGGCACACCACCGGCAAGGTCCTCGGGACGACCGTGTCAGGGCGGGCCGACATCACCCGGCTGCGCGACCGACAGCGCGCCCGCGTCCTCGCCACTGTCCCGCAGGACACCGCCCTGAGCTTCGACTTCATCGCCCGTGATGTCGTCTCCTTCGGACGTCACCCCCACATCGGACGGTTCGGACGCCCCACCACCCGCGATCTCGCGATCGTGGAGGGTGCCCTGACCCGCGTCGACATCCGCCGGTTCGCCGATCGGCCGGTGCCGACGCTCTCCGGTGGCGAGCGCCAACTCGTGCACATCGCCCGGGCCCTGGCACAGGACACCCCGTTCCTGCTCCTCGACGAACCGGTCAGCGCACTGGACCTGCACCACGAACTGGCGGTCCTCACCCTGCTACGGGACCTCGCCGCACAGGGGCGGACCGTGATCACCGTCCTCCACGATCTCACCCAGGCCGCCCGGTTCTGTGACCGGCTCATCCTCATCACCGACGGGCAGGTGAGGGCGTCCGGCACTCCGGAAGAGGTCCTGGTCCCCACCGTCCTCGACCCGACCTACCGGGTGCGCACCACCGTGCGCACCGACCCGGACACGCACACACCGACCGTCACCGCCTTCACCACCCGGGGAGACCACTGATGACCCGTCCCACCGCCGGTGAGGACCTCCGTGAGCTGCCGGGCTTCCCCGACAGCACGACAGGCCCGGGGGTGCTAGCCCTCACCCGCGGCATTGGCAGGTGCTGCTCACCGGGTCGGTCCCGCACGCCTACCTGGATGCCGCGAACAACCCGGCCGAGGGCACCATCGCGGAACGACGGGCGGCGGCGCAGCTCGTCAGTCACCTCAGCCCCGCCCTCGACGACGTCGACCTGTACCGGGCCTTCGAGGAGGTTGACGCGCTGCTCGCTGAGTTGGCACAGGCGGCGTCCACCCCGGAGAAGCCTGCCCCTGAAATCCTGCCACGATTCCACACCACCCCGGTCGCGGTCGGGCTGCATGTCGCCGGTGGACCGCCGGCATCCACCGCGGGGGAGAACAGACTGCGTGGCTTCTGCACGGCCGTCGCCGCCGGTGACCGGACCGCGGCGGGCGGTGACGCCCACCCCGACGCCTGGTGGGACCATCTGCACGTGCTCCACACCCGTCGCACCGGCGGGATCCCGGAATCCGGAGTCCGGTCCGGGCCCACCACCGGGTCGTCATCGACGACCTCGACGCGACCCTGGAAGGACTTGAATGACCACTATGACGGCGTTGCTCCGGGCCCGGGTCCGTGACGTGCAGATCGTTCCCGTGCACCGGACCGGACGGTTGTCGGCGCCCGGATGAAGGAACCACATCACCGGACGTGGCATCAGGAAACAAGTGGACCAAAGACAAGTGGACCAAAGACAAGTGGACCAAAGACAAGTGGACCAAGTGGACCACGAGACAGATAAGGACACGAACCAATGACAGCATCAGCACGGAGGAGCCGCCGCGGTTTCTCGCCGACCTCACGTCGCGCGGTGGCCCCGGTCGCCCTGTGCACCGTCGCTGCACTCGCCCTCGCCCTCGGTGCCTGCTCCTCCGACGACAGCCCCGGCTCCGTGGACAGCACCGGATCAGGTGGTAGCTCGGCGGCCCCGTCAGAGGACTTCCCCCGCACCGTCTCCGTCGGCGATGCGCAGGTCAGGGTGAAGGCGCAACCGGAACGTATCGCCGTCGTCTCCCCGGACGCGGCCTCGCTGGTGACGCAACTCGTCCCTGTCGACCACATCGTCATGCTCACCGACCAGGGGAAAGACAACCCTGATGGCCCGGTGATCGTCCCGGGCTCCGCCAGCGTGGACCCCGAGCAGATCCTGTCCGTCAACCCCGACCTGGTCGTCGTCACTGTGCGCCACGGTCAGGAGAAGGACGCCGGTGCGGTGCTGCAGGATTCCGGCATCCCGGTCGCCGAGTTCGACGCGGGAGCGTGGTCCGGGATCGACGACCTGCTCACCAACCTCGACACCCTCGGTCAACTCACCGGCGCGGACAGTAAGGCTCAGGAGCTTCACGAGCAGATCACCCGGGATCGGCGGCGCATCACCGGGGTACTGGACAAGGACGTGGCGAAGCCGCGCGTGCTCACACTGATGGCCCGCGGTGGGCAGAGGATGATCATGCCACCGACGACGATGATGAACGGTCTGGTCCGGGAGGCAGGAGGCACCGTCATCGCCGACGAGACCGGTTCGCACGGGGCGGCGCCGGCGGATCCGGAGGTTATCGCCCGGCTGAACCCGGACGTTATCCTGGTGGAGGATTACCGTGGCCGGGGCGAGCAGGACTTCGCCGATCTGCTCGCGGATCCGGCGCTCGCCGATGTCCCTGCGGTGCAGGATCATCGTGTCGCCTACCTGCCCACTGCCACGACCGGTGTATCTGCCGGAGCTCGGATCGGCGAGGGACTGGACGCGGTCGGCCACGCTGTCGGCACGCTCGACGCACAATGAGCACCACCGGAACCGTGGGCACCGGTGCCACGGCAGCGGCCGGAGTCACCGCCCGGTGGAACCCGGTGAGGATATCTGTTCCGCCACCGTCCCCTCCGGGCGTCTGCCGGCCGGGACAACCATCGGTGGACTCCTGAGATGGGGTGGTGCCGGGGGGGCGTTCCGCCCTCGTACCCGGCGGCGGCTACAGTATCGGCAGTGAACGGAAGGAACCGAGATGGGCTACGCGGACATCGCCTTCGACGGATTCGTCAGGGCCAGACAGGACGCCCGGGGCGTCGGCAACCGGGCGGACACCTCCGGTGCGTCCGGGGCTGAACTCGACCCGGGGGACGCGAAGCTGATCCGCCGGGCGCGGATGTTCATGATGGCCACGGTCACCGGAACGGGCTGGCCGTACGTGCAGCACAAGGGTGGCCCGGCGGGGTTCGTGAAGGTGCGGACCACCGGTGGGCAGTCGCAGCTGATGTTCCCGGACTTCACCGGCAACCGGCAGTTCGTCACCGCCGGGAATCTCGACCGGGACGACCGGGTGTGCCTGTTCTTCGTGGACTTCACGACGCGGTCGCGGGTGAAGGTCTTCGGACACGCACGGCTGGTCGAGGCCGCCGAGGACCCGGAGCTCATCGAGCGGCTGCGGGAGCTGAAGGATGCCCGGATCACCTCCCCCATCGAACGGGCGGTGATCGTCGATGTCGCGGCATCCGACGCGAACTGCTCAAAGCAGATCACCCCGCGCTGGACGCGTGAAGAGGTCGAGGAGCGCATCGACCTGTACCGCAGGGACATCGCGGAGCGGGACGCCCGCATCGCGGAATTGGAGTCGCAGCTCGCGACTGCGTGGCCTTCTCCTCAGGACTGAGGAAACCACCCACGGCGCGCCCACGGTCGTAATACCATTGTCTCCGTGCTGAAACCATCCCCCCGCCAGCTGAAGTTCGTGCTCAACTTCTTTCCGCCCTACGTCGGCTCCGGCATCCGCATGAAGTACATCGCAAAGGACGGTTCACGGGTCGTCACCACCCACCGCCCCCGCCGGATCAACGCGAACCTCGTCGGCTCCGCCTTCGGTGGCACGATCCAGACCATGACCGACGGGTTCTACCTGTTCATGGGCCTCACACGACTCGGTGGGGACTACAACGTGTGGGACGCAGAGTCCCATGTCACCTACCTCAAACCAGGCAGGGGAAAGATCACCGCGGACATGCGCACCGATGACACCACCTTCGAGCTCATCAGGGAGAAGACCGCGGGCGGGGAGAAGTACCTGCACTGGTTCACCACCGACATCACCGACGGGTCGGGCGATGTGGTCGCCACCGTGCGCAGCAGGGTGTACTTCCGGCTCAAGGAGCGGGCCCGGCCACAGCTGGTGTAGTGGAGCTACCGCACCTCGTACTGGCGGGCCCGGTCGGTCACGCCTGCGAAGCGGAACGGACCGGTGGTGACCTTCGGGGTGACCTGCTCGTCGCTGGTGCCGTGTGGGGCGGCGTGGAGGGCACGGTACTCGGCGATGCTCACCGGTACCCGACTGTCCAGCAGTGTCTCCGCCCGGGACGGGTTTCGGCGCGACAGGTAGCCCGGCTGCACCACGCCGGTGAAGAACTCGGACACGCAACCGGAGCCGTAGCTGAACAGTCCGATGCGGCGTCCCTCCAGGGAGTCGTCGTGGTCGAGGAGGCTCGCGAGTCCGGAGTAGATCGACGCGGTGTAGCTGTTGCCCAGCCGACGGTTGTAGATCGAACCGGTGGTCAGGCCGGTGTCGCGGCCGTCGATCTCGTCACCCGGGTTCAGTGCGGTGCTGATCTCCTCGCCGGTGACCTCACGGAGCCGCTGCTGGGCCTTCTTCGCCATCTTCGTGTACGGCTGGTGGTACAGGATCCGGTCGATGTCGGCGATCGCGGGACCGCCGTTGGCCTCCAGATCCTTCCACGCGTCGGCGAGGGCGTCCAGGTAGGCGTCGACAGACAGGTGTCCGTCGACGACGGCGGTGGTCGAGTCATTGGGACGCCAGAAATCATCGACATCGGTGGTGGAGATACCGTTCACCGGTTCGATCTCCAGTACGGCGGGGTCGGCGGAGACGAGCATCGCCACTGCACCGGCACCCTGGGTCGGCTCACCGGGGGAGTCCAGTTCATAGCGGGCATTGTCGCTGGCGATGACGAGGACCCGTTCCTCAGGGCTGCGGGCGACGATACCTACGGCGGCCTGCAGGGCGGCGGTCCCGCCGTAGCACGCCTGCTTCATCTCCACGACGCGGACATTGTGCGGCAGCCCCAGCAGACGCAGTGCGGCGATACCGGCGGCCTTCGACTGGTCCACGCAGCTCTCCGTGGCGAAGAGCAGGGTGCGGATGCCCTCGGTGCCGTTGCGCTCCAGGAGGGGCTGGGCGGCGGCGGCGCCCATGGTGATGATGTCCTCGTCCTCGGCGAGCACACTCATCTGTGACTGGCCGAGGCCGAGAATGTACTTGCCGGGCGCGACACCGGAGAATTCCGCCAGCTCGGCGAGTTCGACAACGTGGTGGCCGGTGGCCATCTCCAGGTCGTGGATACCGATTGAAGTCATGGTTTCTCGCCTTTCTAACGTTCCATGGACAGGTGGGTGGACATCAGCTCACCGGGGTTGGTCTGTGCAGCGAGC
The DNA here is from genome assembly GCF_902782855.1 of uncultured Corynebacterium sp. Classification (GTDB taxonomy): domain Bacteria; phylum Actinomycetota; class Actinomycetes; order Mycobacteriales; family Mycobacteriaceae; genus Corynebacterium. The sequence continues at coordinate 1,636 of NZ_CACZOO010000059.1, read as the reverse complement.
AGGGACAGTTCCCCGCAGAGTACGGCAGCTGCGATGAGGGACGCCAGACGCCGGGAGTTCGCGCCGACCTCACGGTCCTCCCGGCAGCCGAGGCGTTCGAGGGCCGCAGTGACGTCCGGAAGGTGCTTACCGCTGCCGACGGTGCCGACGATGATGTTCGGCAGGGTGCAGGAGAAGTAGAGTCCGTCCTCGCGCGCCTCGGCGTAGGTGATGCCCTGGGAACCCTCGACGATGTTCGCGGCATCCTGCCCGGTGGCGAGGTAGAAGCCCAGCAGCATGTTCGCGTAGTGGGCGTTGGCGGAACGCAGGGCGCCGGCGATCGTAGAGCCGACGAGGTTCTTGCGTACGACGAGGTCCTCCAGAGCGGACGCCGTGGTGCGCAGTCGACGCTCCACGACTTCGTGAGGGAGGAGGATCTCGGCGATGACGTTCTTGCCGCGGCCGAGGATGCCGTTGACGGCGGTGGCCTTCTTGTCGCTGCAGTAGTTGCCGGAGACCGAGCCGTAGTCGAGGCCGAGGTTCCAGGACAGGATGCGCTCCATGAGGGCGTCGGCGGCTTTAGTGACCATGTTGTGGCCGGAGGCGTCGCCGGGGTGCAGCTCGAAACGAACGTAGAGCAGATTACCGACGATCTCGGTGTGCAGGTCGACGAGGCGGCCGTGGCTGGTGGTGGATGCCACGGCGTCCCGCAGGTCGGGGAGCCGGTCGGCGATGACCCGGGACGCCTCGAAGGCGACGGCACCGTTGTCGGCGACGAAGAGCACCGAGCGGGTCATGCACTCGCTGACGACGGTCGTCCGGATGCCGGTGGGCAGCTCACGTGAGATACTCGCGCCACGACCGACGGACGGCCACAGGGGAGTCTCGAAGGTACACAGCGGCACCGACACCTCCTCGTAGTCGTCACCGCTGGTGAAGGCGTTCCCGCTGATACGTAACGGGCCCACCCACTGGGTGGGGATGGCGGTCGTCGTCGGCTCTGGTCTGTTCAAGTCAGGTCTTTCTGGGCGCAGTCGGTCGGGTGGGATCTACTTCACAGTAGGTTACCTTCCGCGGCCGACCCCGTTGCAGGGTTCCCCGTTCAGGGTCGGTGCTCCAGCTCCAGCAGGAACTTCTTCGCGTCCGTCCCACCGCGGTAGCCGCCCAGACCACCGTCGGAGCGCAGGACGCGGTGGCACGGGATGACGAGGGGCAGCGGATTTCCGGCGCAGGCGGTGCCGACGGCCCGGACGGCGTTCGGGTTACCGACAGCCTCCGCCACTTCCCTGTAGGTGCGGGTCTCGCCGTACGGTATGTCGCGCAGTGCACGCTGGGCGGTGCGGCGGAAGGAACTCCCCGGCAGGTACAGGGGCAGGTCGAAGCCGCGGCGTGATCCGGTGAAGTACTCGTCGAGCTGGGTGGAGGCGTCCTCGAGAAGGTCGGAGGTTCCCTCGACGACGGTGTGCCCCCCACCGGACAACGAGTCCAGGACCGCCCCGGCATCCTCGCACGCGAAGGCGATACGGACGAGCCCGGACGGGGAGGACGCCAGGAGAAGCGGGCCGATCGGTGATTCGACGGTGCAGTGGGTGATGTCGGACATGCCCTCACGGTAGCCGTGGTCGTCCGGCTCCGAGGGGTTGTTGCCCGGGGGTTG
>NZ_CACZOO010000058.1 GCF_902782855.1 uncultured Corynebacterium sp. | reverse complement strand
GGCGTAGTCCCCGTTCAAAGGACTCCATCATCGCTGCGACACGCGTCGTCAGCGTCACCAGCAGGGCGGCCGAAATGGAGGCCAGGAGCACAAGAACCGTGGTGAGGGCCTTTTCCCCGCCCGTCCGCCACCACAGCAGCAGCCCCACGGCCAGGAGGATCGGCAGCACCAGCGTGAGCTGGCGTACCAGTGCCCGCAGCGGAACCCGTGCGATGACGGTTCCGACGAGGACGACAGCGATGAGGGATCCCGCGGCCACCTGCCAGGTATCCACGAGCAGGGCCGTCGTGATGAGGTACACCGCCAGGAGGAGGATCTTCACTCCTGGCCTGGCGCGGTGGATGATGCTGGTACCGGGGACGTAGAGCCCCAGGGGAACCCGGGACGGACTGATCACGGCCGGGCCCTCCGTTCCATCCGGTCGATGTACCCGCGGATGACCTCGGGGGGAGGACCGTCGTCAATGACCCGGCCGTCGTCGATGCACAGCGTCCGGTCGGCGTCCGCAGCCAGCTCCAGGTCGTGGGTCACCACGATGAGCTGCTGGGAGAGTGCGTCGAACCGACGACGCAGCCGGTTGCGGTTGACCAGGTCGAGCAGCCCGGTGGGCTCGTCGGCGAGGATCACCGCGGGGTCCAGCGCCGTAACGGACGCGAGGGCGAGCATCTGCTTCTCGCCGCCGGACAGCAGGTGGGGCGACTGCTCCTCTCTGCCGGACAGCCCGACCGAGGCGAGTGCCGCGGCGACGGTGTCTGCGGTCCCCCGCCGTGACAGTCCGGTGCCGCGCAGAGAGAATGCCACGTCCTCGGCTACGGTGGGCATGATGATCTGGTTGTCCGGGTCGGAGAAGAGGAATCCGACACGCTGGCGGACCTTGTGGCCCTTCTTCGCCACGTCGAGTCCGTCGACGGTGATATGTCCGGTGGTGGCGGTGGTCAGGCCGTTGATCATCCTGATGAAGGTGGACTTCCCGGAGCCGTTGGCGCCGATGATGCTGATGCGTTGTTCGCCGAGGGTGCAGGTCACCGGATGGAGCAGGATCCGACCGTCGACGGTGACGCCGGCTTCAGTGAAGGTGATGGGGGTGGGAGGTGTGGGGTGCATCAGGCTGCGGCTGCCGCGGTCCGGTCCGCGTCCGGGGCACTGTCGGGGGCACCGTCGGGGGTCCTGCTCCGACGGCCGCCTCGCAGGTCGGGTACTGCCCGCAGAACTGCTGCGGAGACCAGGGCGGCGACGACGACCTTGGCGGCGTCCCCGGGGATGAAGGGACCGTTGGAGACCAACGCAGCACCGAAGTCCATGTCGGTGCGGAGCATCAGGCCGACGGAGCCGGACACGTACTGGACCGTGACGCCGAGCACGCCGGCGACGATGAACCAGGTGAGTTGCAGCCACCGGGGGTGCCGCGGGGCAAGGTCGCACAGGGCGCCGACGAGGAAACCGGTGAGCGCGTAACCGACGAGGTATCCGACAGTCGGCCCCGAGACCGAAGTCAGTGCGGGGGTCCAGCCCGCCATGTTCGGGACCCCGAGGAAACCGACCCCGAGGAAAAGCAGGACCGCCAGGCCGCCGCGACGCCAACCGAGGATCATGCCGGCCAGGAGTACGCCCATGTTCTGCAGGACGATCGGGACGCCAGCGCTTCCGACCGGGACCGAGACGGCGCCGAGGACGATGATCAGGGCGGCGAAGGCGGCAATGACCGCGATATCGGCGGCGCTGACGGGGCGTGACGCGTGCACTGCGGGTGTTCTGTTCGACATGGGACGCAGTTTAACCCGAGACTTGTACGGTGTTCAAGTCGTGGTTGCCGGACCACTGCGGGCACATGGGGACGTCCGGCGGCCGGGTTGGCGTGGTGCTCTGTTAGCGTGGTGGTCATGCGTCGCACAGAATTCGACCGGTTGGTCGCTGGGGAGTTCGGCGACTCCTTCGGCTCGTGGATTGCGGGGTCCCATGTCCTCACCGGCTTCGGGGCGACGTCTGCGCAGCTCATCGAGCAGGGGCATGACCTCCGGGAGCTCTGGTGGGCCCTGTGCGAGGACTTTGATGTCCCCGAGGAGCGCAGGTTGGGTGAGGATGAGTGACATTCGAACAGAAGTTCGTGTACTGTCTGGACGTGTCCGGTGGTGACTGTACAACTGTGGTGAACCACGGAGGGCTCCGCGGAGTCTAGAAGAGTGGGGGCAGGTCATCCGGACCTGTTCCCGGGACGGCCCGCAGGGCCTGAGCATGTACACAGGTGAAGGAGAGAACCATGGCTGCAAAGAAGAAGGGTCCGGGCGGTGCAGGAGCCGACCGGCAGAAGGCGCTCGACCTGGCGATGGCCCAGATCG
>NZ_CACZOO010000057.1 GCF_902782855.1 uncultured Corynebacterium sp. | reverse complement strand
CCAGGGCTTCAGCCATCCGTCGCTCGCGCCTGTCCGGCTGTTCCACCGTTTGTGACCAATACCTCGCAGACATCAGCGGCCAGTCGATGAACCCGTCATCCACTGGATCAGAAGGATTGAACTGACGAAATGCGGCCACAGCCTTACGCGCGTTCCGATCTGTAAGGATAACGCTATGGTCGAGTTCATGAAGCCGTTCCAACGAGCTCTGAAGGTAGATCAGTCGATGAGTACCTCCCGTATATGAAGGGACGTTGCCCTTGGAGATCGAAAACATCATCGGACTACGCGGGGCAAAGTAGAAGGGCACATAGTCTGCGACCACACCGCCGGTAGCGATTGGCACACGCCGGGTCCTTCGCCCGTCTTTGATTTGCCGGTTCCCAACCTCGTTGGTCAGGAAACCATTTCCCTGCACAACAGAATCAGCAAGTAGTCCGTGCCTGATCAGCGAAGGTAGATGATCGACATGCGTGAAATGTAGGACTTGCGTTGGGATTTTCCTGGCAGCCACCGCCCTGTCACTCTCCTCACTCGATCTCATCAGAAACGCTGCCTTCATGGACAGCTCCGGACCTGGCTGACTGTCGGACATCAGTCGCCCGGCCACTGTAGCCACTGTAACTCCCGAAGGATAGCAGGCGAACGCGACGCGGAGGCGTGCCTCTACCCGACCTGCCCCACAAGACCCCCAACAACAAAACCGCCCGCCCCGTGCACGAAGCACAGGAGCGGGCGGTCAGCTCACCGGGGCGCGAACACCCCGGAGGCAGAAGCCGAGTTACTCGGCCTTCTGGCCGGCCTTGAACGGGAAGCCGAGCTCGCGCAGCAGGGCGCGACCCTCGTCGTCGTTGGCGGCGGTGGTGACCACGGTGATGTTCATACCGCGGGGACGGTCGATGGAGTCGACGTCGATCTCGTAGAACATGGACTGCTCGGAGAGACCGAAGGTGTAGTTACCGTGGCCGTCGAACTGCTGGTCGGAGAGGCCACGGAAGTCGCGGATTCGCGGCAGGGCCACGGTCAGCAGACGGTCCAGGAACTCCCACATGCGGTCACCGCGCAGGGTGACGCGGGCGCCGATGGGCATGCCCTCGCGGAGCTTGAAGTTCGAGATGGCCTTCTTGGCGACGCGGATCTGCGGCTTCTGACCGGTGATGAGGGTCAGGTCCTTGATGGCGCCGTTGATCAGCTTGGAGTCACGGGCGGCTTCGCCGACACCCATGTTCACGACGACCTTGGTCACGCCCGGGATGAGCATGACGTTGTCGAAGGTGAACTCGGTGTTGAGCGCGTCGCGGATCTCGGACTTGTAGCGGGCCTTGAGGCGCGGAGTGTAGTTCTCGCTCATTAGATGTCCTTCCCGTTACGGCGCGAGACGCGGATCTTCTTGCCGTCTTCGTCGAAGCGGTAACCGACGCGGGTCGGGTTACCGTCGGAGTCGAGGACCATCACGTTGGAGACGTGGATGGGGGCCTCCTGGGTGACGATGCCACCGGACTCGGCGCCACGCTCCGGAGCGGAGTTGACGACGTGCTTCTTGATGCGGTTGACACCCTCGACGAGGACCTTGTCGCGGGTCGGGTAAGCCTCGATGACGCGACCCTTGGCGCCCTTGTCGGGGCCGGAGATGACGAGGACGTTGTCGCCCTTACGGATCTTCATGAGTTAGAGCACCTCCGGGGCGAGGGAAACGATGCGCATGAAGCGCTTGTCGCGCAGCTCGCGGGCCACCGGGCCGAAGATGCGGGTACCGCGCGGGTCGGTGTTGTCGGCGCCCTTGATGAGGACGGCGGCGTTCTCGTCGAACGAGATGTAGGAGCCGTCCGGACGACGGGTCTCCTTCTTGGTGCGGACGATGACGGCCTTGACGATGTCACCGGCCTTCACTGCGCCACCGGGGGTGGCTTCCTTGACGGTGCCGACGACGATGTCACCGATGCCGCCGGAACGTCGGGTGGATCCGCCGAGCACGCGGATGACCAGGATTTCCCGGGCACCGGTGTTGTCGGCGACCCGCAGACGTGATTCCTGCTGGATCACTGGAGTCTCCTTGTAGACCTAGTAGTTCTGTGTGCGTGTGGATTTCCGTCCCGCACGCACCGGTCTGTGCCTTGTGTGCGGTCCGTGGGTGTGTCGCGTCCCGGAGGTCTCCGTCTCTTCCCTGTCGGGGGATTCGGACACAACGGGCCGCACCCGTGGGACCACAGGCAACCGCCCAAGTATGCCACCGGCGGTGGCGGGGACCAAATGTCCGCCGGGAGGACGCCCCGGGGGACGCTTCCCCGGCACCGTCGGCAGCCGGCGCAGCCTCACGCGGGGGCGAGGGGAGCCCCCACCCGGCGGCCGGTTTTCACACCCCCGGCCGTAACACCGGTGCCCGCTCGGGCGATGCCACGCCTGAACAGCGCTTTTACACTTCCTTGGCACCGTTACTATGTGGGTCGTCAGCAACTGCCGACTACCCCCGTTCCCACCCCTTGTGACACACATCACGGTGGTTTCTTCCCGTGACCTGGTTGTAACATTCGGGGAAACGTCGCGTTAACAAGCCTCCGGGCAGCGACGCAATCCCCCCTAGTGACGTAAAGGACATCTCACATGACCATCAAGAAGAGCCTGCTCGCGGTCGCCACCGCCTCCGCCGTCGCCATCGCCGGCACCGGTGTCGCCAACGCTAAGGACGGGGACCTGCCCGCCAACCACCAGGGCTCCTCCGACGCATCCCTGGAGAACAGCAGTGAGAACCTGCTGGGCCAGCTCGAAGACACCTTCGGTTCTTACGATGATGACGGTTTCAACATCCAGTTTGCCCTGGAGTCTCTCCTCTCCATCGCCGCTGTCGGCGGTGCAGTGGCCGGCTCCATCACCGTCCTGCCGAAGCTCGACGGTGCGATCAAGGACTTCCAGGAGTGGCTCGGCCAGTACACCGGGCAGGCGGCCGCCCAGGACGCCGAGTAGTCCCCTCCGGAAACCACTCCCGCAGCCAGACTGCGGACACCTCGAAACCCCCGCGACACATCGCGGGGGTTTTCTCGTCTCCGTTACCGGCAGATGTCGCCCGCGGGACACCTGGGTAACGGCCGGAAGTCGCTGATGAACGGCAGATTTCACACACGTTCACCGGCGAACACGGTGTGCGTGTTCTTCGGGGCGACAGGGTCCCGGAACGTTGTTAGGTTCTTCCACGTCCGGCGGATCCCCCCGCCACCGGATGTCGGCCGACCGGCCGGCGCCCAGCCTCTGTGACCCCGAAGGATCGCCCTCATGACCATCAAGAAGTCCCTGCTCGCCGCCGCCACCGCCACCACCGTCGCCATCGCCGGCGCCGGTGGCGCCAACGCCGCTGAGCTGCCCACCGGCGGCAACGGCTCCAGCACCTCCTCCCTCCAGGACGCCGAACTGAGCGACCAGTTCGACCACGCTTTCGGTTCCCAGGACGCCGCCGGCAAGTTCAACCTCGAGCAGGCCGTCCAGGCGCTCCTCGGCGCCGCCGTCGCCGGAGGCGCTGTCGCCGGCTCAATCGCGGTCGGCCCCGCCATCTACGATGCCGTGAAGGACTTCCAGGGAATGGTCGACGGCATCACCGCCGACACCCAGGCCTTCATCGAGTCCTTCCAGTAGACACCCCGTGGAACCCCCGGGTTCCGCTCCCCGGCCTACTGCATCTCCCGCGCCGCGTCCCGCGCGACCACCCGTCTCCCCGACCGGGAGGCACGTCAGCCCCGACCGTTGTTCACCGGCCGGGGCTTTCCCACGTCCCCGACCGGCAGACTCCACGATGGTGGACAGCCCCCGCACAGTCCACTACGGTGATTTCCGGACCTCACATCCCCCCTCATCCTCTCCCAGGAGCTCTCCCATGCACGCCAAGAAATCTCTCCTCACCCTCGGTACGCTCGGCACCCTCAGCGCCGTCACCCTCGCCGGAGCCGGTGTCGCCACCGCCGACGACGGTGTCGCGGACACCGAGGGCTCCGCCGTCCTCGGCAGTATCCAGACCTCCACCTCCGACGGCGCCCTCGATCCGTCCGGTTCCATCGACGCCCACGGATTCTTCAACCAGTTCTGGAAGCCCGGCGAAACCGGCGTCATCGACGGCCAAGGTGCCGTCAACATCCTCACCGGTGTCGCCGCCGCAGCCGCCTCCGTCGCCACCATCGCCGGCGCCTACAACGCCGTCGTCTCCGCCTCCGACACCTGGCAGGGTGTCGTCAACGACACCCTCGGCTTCCTGGCCCGGCAGGGCATCGTCCTGCCGAACTAGGGTCCTGCCGAACTAGGGTCCCGCCGAACTAGGGTCCCGCCGAAGGCACTCCGCCCCGCACGGCCACCCCACCACCCCCACGTGAGATCCACGGAAACCTCCGACCCCGGCCACCCGGCCGGGGTCCTTCCGTATGCACCTCACCACCGCAGGGACACCACAGGGACACCGCAGGGACACCGCATCAGAAGCACCGTCCGCCCCTCCGTTGCAACCCCGGCACCCCGTACGTAAGGTTAACCTGTCCTGCAGTCGACGAAAGGGCATGACGCACCCATGACCACCGGTACGACCACCGGGGCCGCCCACGGCAACCCACCCGGTACGACCAGTCCACACACCGGTGGCCGCGGCGTCCCCTCCGTCACAACCACGATCCGGCGCAAGCGACTCGCCGGACTCGCCGGACTCACCGTCCTCCTCGGCATCGGCTTCGTCCTCAGCCTCGCCCTCGGCTCCCGCAACATCCCCCTCGACGACATCTGGGGACTGCTCAGACAGGTCCCCGGCGCCCTCGGCACAGACGACATCGACAACACCGACCTCCAGGTCATCGTCGAGTACCGCTGGCCCCGCACCCTCATCGGCATCCTCGTCGGGGCCGCCCTCGGCGTCGCGGGCGCCCTGATCCAGGGTCACACCCGCAACCCCCTGGCCGACCCCGGCATCCTCGGCATCGCCTCCGGTGCCGCCCTCGCCGTCGTCATCTCCTTCGCCCTGTTCAACGTCTCCGGCACCTGGGCCACCTCACTCTGGGCCTTCGGCGGTGCCTGCCTCGCCACCACCGCCGTCTTCGCCCTCGCGTCCTTCTCCGGCGGCAACGCCAGTCCGATGACACTCATCCTCGGCGGAGCGGCAATGAACGCCGTCCTCCAGGCCGTCATCTCCGCCTTCGTCCTCACCGACTCCAACAACCTCGACCGGATGCGCTTCTGGACCGTCGGCTCCATCGCCGGACGCGACATGGCCATCTTCTGGACCGCCCTGCCCGTCATCCTCATCGGCCTGCTGCTCGCCGTCATGACCGGGCCGACACTCAACCTGCTCAACCTCGGCGACGACGTCGCCACCGCCCTGGGCGTCAACACCGGACGTGCCCGCGTCCTCGGCATGGTCATCATCGCCCTGCTCGCCGCCGCAGCCACCGCCGCCGCCGGGCCGATCAGCTTCCTCGGCCTCGTCATCCCCCACCTCGTGCGCTCCCTCACCGGCCCCGACTACCGGTGGATCCTGCCCTACTCCGCCCTCGGCGGCGCGGTACTGCTGATCTTCGCCGACGTCCTCGGCCGCGTCATCACCCGGCCCGGCGAACTCGAGGTCGGCATCGTCCTCGCCTTCGTCGGCGCCCCGATCTTCATCTGGATGCTCACCCGACGCAAGGTGGTGGAACTGTGAGCGCACACAGCACACCCGAGGCACCCGGCGTACCGGGCACACCAGGCACACCGGGCACACCGAACGTACCGGGCACACCGGGCACAGCCGGCACCCGCGGCATCCGCCGCTACGTCTCCGGCGCACGCGTCCCCGCCCGGCCCGCCTTCCGCGTCGGTCCGATCTCCACGGTGTGGCGTCCCCGCCAGTTCTTCGCCACCATCGGCATGGTTGCCGTCCTGCTCATCCTCGCCGCCGTCTCCCTCGGTCTCGGTGACTACCCCATCAGCCCCGTACGCGTCGCCGAGATCCTCGTCACCAACGGCGGCACCCGCATCGAACACCTCGTCGTCTTCGACTGGCGGATGCCACGCACACTCACCGCCGTCCTCGTCGGCTCCGCCCTCGGCCTCTCCGGCGCACTGACCCAGTCCGTCACCCGCAACGCCCTGGCCAGCCCCGACATCCTCGGCATCACCACCGGCGCCTCCGCCGCCGCAGTGACCGTCATCGTCCTCGGCGGTGGATCCACCGGCATCGTCGGCTGGCTCTCCGACGTCGGCATCCCCGTGGCGTCCCTCATCGGTGCACTGCTCACCGGCGCGGTGATCTGGACACTCGCCTACCGCCGCGGCGTCGACCCGTTCCGGCTGGTGCTGGCCGGAATCGTCATCTCCGCCCTGCTCGCCGCCTTCATCAACTTCCTCATGACCCGCGCCGACCTCGACGACGCCGCGTCCGCCCAGATGTGGCTCGCCGGGTCACTGAACTCCGCCGACTGGTCACGGGTGCGGCCCGTCTTCATCGTCGTGCTGCTGCTCACCCCCCTGTTCGTGTGGATCACCTTCCAGCTCTTCGCCAACGTCCTCGGCCCCGACGTCGCCAAAGGCCTCGGCCAGAACGTCACAGTCGTCCAGGCACTCCTGCTCGTCCTGTCCGTCATCCTCGCCGCCATGGCCGTCGCCGCCGCCGGACCCATCGGATTCGTCGCCTTCGTCTCCCCGCAGATCGCCCGCCTGATCTGCGGACGCGACACCCCGCCCCTGGTGGCGTCCGGCATGTTCGGTGCCACACTGCTCCTCGCAGCGGACATCGTCACCCAGTCCTGGCTGCCCGTCGAACTGCCCGTCGGGCTGCTCACCTCCGCCGTCGGCGGACTCTTCCTCATCTACCTGCTCATCACCACCAACCGGAAGACCACGACCTCATGACGCACCCCCACTCCATCACCGCCGCCGACCTGCGCGTCGGCTACACACCGGGCACAGCGGTCATCCCCGACCTGTCACTGACCGTCCCCGGCGGACAGGTGACCACCATCATCGGCCCCAACGGCTGCGGCAAATCCACCCTGCTGCGCGCCATCGGACGCCTCATCCCCACCCAGGGCGGCACCGTCCACCTCGGAGGAACCGACATCGGCACGATGCGGCGCAAGGACATCGCCAAGACCATCGGCGTCCTCCCCCAGACACCCGTCGCCCCGCCCGGACTCCTCGTCTCCGACCTCGTCTCCCGGGGACGCCACCCCCACCAGTCGTGGATCCGGCAGTGGTCCTCCTCGGACGAGGAAGAGGTGATGGCCGCCCTGGAGATGACCGACGTCGCCGACCTCGCCGACCGCCCGGTGGACTCCCTGTCCGGCGGCCAGCGTCAACGCGTGTGGATCTCCATGGTGCTGGCCCAGCACACCGAGGTGCTCTTCCTCGACGAGCCGACGACCTACCTCGACCTCGCGCACTCCATCGAGGTACTCGACCTGGTCAACCGGCTGCGCCACGACCTGGACCGTACCGTGGTGATGGTGCTGCACGACCTCAACCTCGCGATCCGCTACTCCGACAACCTCGTCGTCATGCGCGACGGCGCCCTCATCGCCACCGGCACACCCGACACGGTCATCACCTCCGAACTGCTGATGGACGTCTTCGACCTCGACGCCACCGTCATCGAGGACCCGGTGGTCGGGGGACCGCTCATCGTGCCGAACGACCCCCACGGCATCAAGGGCCGGAAGGTCCGGAACTGACCCGTGACAACTCTCCCCGCGTCCGCCGTCAATGACACGGACCTGCGCACCCACCCCAACCGTGAGGAGTCCGGCGGTGCGCGCCTGGTGCGTGTCACCGTGGCCGCGGTCTCCGATGTCGCGCCGAACCTGCGTCGGCTGACGCTGAGCGGGCCGGGGCTGGCGTCCCTCACCCTGACCGGGCCCGACGAGTACCTCGGACTGCTCATGCCGGCGCCCGGGCAGACCGTGCCCGAGCTGGAGGCGGAGGGGATGAACATCCGTGCCGCCGTCGCCGCGCTGGACGAGTCGGAGCGGCCGGGGCTGCGCTGGTACACCGTGCGTCACTTCCGGCAGAGTGCTGGCGGGGTCGGTGGTGCAGTCGCTGGTGCAGACGGTGGTGCAGGCGGTGGTGAAAGCGGTGGAGCTGCCGGTGAGATCGACATCGACGTGGTGATGCACGACGACCACCCCGGCCCCGGAGCCCGGTGGGTCTCCGGGGCCTCGGTCGGGGACGACGCGGCGATCTGGCTGTGCAACGCGATCTGGATCCGGCACGCCTCGCGTCCCCTGTTCGTGGCGGACGCCTCCGCGGTGCCCGCACTGCGCGCCATCCTCGAGTTCACCGAGGACCACCACCCCGATGACCTGGTGAAGTACCACGTGCGGGTCGTCGCGCACTCCCCCGAGGAACTGGAACCCGGACTGGCCGAGGAATGGACCGAGCGGGTCGGGTCGCTGTCCATCCTCTACGTCACACCCGGACTTGAGGCGGAGGCGGTGTGCGATGCACTGCGCCGGGACCGTGGGGCCGGGCACCCCGCGGCGTCCCCGGAGTACCTGTGGGCGTCCGGTGAGGCGGGGATGACGAAGGCGGTGCGCAAGATGGCCGTCGACGAGTGGGATGTCGACCGGGACTTCGCCGACTGGGTGGCGTACTGGATCGAGGGCCGGCCGCGGCCGTAGGCTCAGGGCCTTCTCCGCCTTCTCCGCCATCAGTGTGGCTCCCCGCGTCCTCGGTCTGCTCTATCTCCTCGCGGATACGACTCGACAGGGTGGTCTGGAGCGCTCGAACCACCCTGACGAGTCGTTCTCGCAACTGACCTGCGCTCCATGCGCCAGGTCGAGTGCCGTGGGTTGGTCTCGTCGTCAGATTCCACCCCTGAGCGCCCGACCCGGCTCGAACGCCCGACCCCGCCCCGCTCCATCCTACCCAACCCTGCCCAACCCGACCACGCCCTGCCCAGTCACCCGGACCAGCCCTACCCAACCATGCAGCGACCAGTGCCGAGCCCCACCCCATGCCCCACCCCATACAGCTACCAGTACCGTCACGCGGAAATCAGGTACCTGCAGACCGCGTGACGCTTCTAGTAGCGACCGTGCAGCCCCCTCGGTTCTGGTAGCTACACCCCATCGGCCTCAACCACTCCCCCTCAGCACCCGGTCGTGCACCATCCCCGCCTCACCCCTTCCCTGGAAACCTGCCAGGGCTCAGGCAGTCGCCTCGAAGTGGAGCTGCAGTCCCAGAGCATGGGAGACCTTCACGACGGTGTCGAAACTCGGGTTCCCCTCGGCGGAGAGAGCCTTGTACAGACCCTCTCGACTCATGCCGACCCTCCGGGCCAGCTCACTGATGTTCCCGGACCTGGCGATTGCGCCCAGCACCCTGGGAACATCGGACGAGTCCCCGTCCTCCAGGGACGCCTCCAGGTAGGCGGCGGCGTCCTCCAGACTGCTGAGGTAGTCAGCACTGTCGAAGGCGCTGAACTGTTCACGTGTGGCGTTCACTGTTCCTCCATTCTTGGGCGATGCGGTGGGCACGATCGTCAGCTTGCAGGTGGTAGACCCGGTATCCGGGACCATACCGGTGCGCAGCCCAGAGGCCCATGAATTCCACACCCACCCCCACAACCTAGTGCCCCGCCAGCTCCCGCCAGTGCGTCGCCGTCAGCTCGTCGTCAATGACGGTGTGCTTGCCCGCCAACACACCGAGCACGCCCATGAGCACCGCGATGATCGCCAGGACGATGAGGATCCCGTCCCACGACCCGACCCGGTCATGCACCACACCCAGGATGAACGGCCCCAACCCGGCGATGAAGTAGCCCACCGGCTGGACGAACCCGGACAGTCGCGCCGTCACCAGCGGAGCCCTCGACCGGGCCGGGATCAGGGCGATCGCCGTGGGGAAACAACAACCGCCGATGCCCAACAGCACCGCCCACAGCAGCGGCACGGTCCCCGGCGCGAGCCACAGCCCCACATAGCCCAGCCCGGTCAGTGCGGCGAACACCGCCGGGAAAGGACGCAGGTCAGGCACCCTCGCGATGATGCCCGGCATGAACAGTCCGCCGACGATGCTCAGCGCACCGATGATGCTCAGCCCGATGGACGCGGTCGCGGAGCTCACCCCGTTGTCCGTGTAGATCTTCGGCAACCACCCCATCTGGATGTAGGCGTTCATCGCCTGGAGCCCGAAGAACAGCATGAGGAACCGGGCGGTCGGCGAGCGCCAGAGGGAGGTCTCGCGCAGACGACGCATCGTCTCCGCGTCCTCCGGCATCCCGGCCGTCGGCCCGGCGCCGGGCACGTCGCGACCCACCCGTGGCAGGACGAACGCCCACACCAGCACCTGCGCCACAGCGAGGAAGGCCCAGATGAACAGCGCCCACTTCCAGGCGTCCGCCCCGGAGAACCACATCGCCGACAGTGGGCCGAGCGCGCCGGAGACCCCGAGGCCCGCGGAGTAGAGCGTCATGAGGACGACAGCGTGGCGTCCGCCATGGGTCTTCACCCACGCCGGCAGCAGCACGTTACCCAGTGCGATACCGCCGACGACGCACGCCGTGAGCACGAGGAACACCGCCACATCACCGACCCACGGGCGCACCGCGAGGCCCAGAAGTGTCAGCAGCATCCCGCTGAACAGGGCACGGCTCAGGCCGATGCGCGTGGCCAGGGGCACGGCGGCCAGACCCATGATGCCGAAGAACACGCCCGGCATCGCGGTGATCGCGCCGGCGAGCGAGCCGGACGCGCCGAAAGCGCCGAGCACGTCATCGAGGACCGGGCCGAGTGAGGCGATCCCGGTGCGCAGATTCACCGCGGCGACGGAGACGGCGAGGAGCAGGACGAGCAGGGGAAGGTTCTTACGCACCCGCCCAACGTACCCGGATCCGGTGGAGGACGCCCCGCTGATCGTCGTGGAAGTTGTCGTCCGTGGCGATGAGCAGGACGCCAGGCTCACCCGGCGCCCACGCCATCGCCTCAGTGTTGCCGACGGTGGTGTGACCGATCAGGGCGCCGAGGTCGACGGCGAGCTCCCGCTCCAGGAGGTCTGGGGCGGAACCCTCGGTACCGGACCCCTCAGTGCCGGACCCCTCGGTGCCGGCCCCCTCGGTGAGTGTGGTGCGCCAGATCACCGATGAGTTGCCGCGGCCGGCGGTGTAGCCGCGCTCGAGGACGAGGAGCTGGTCCGGGTGTTCTGGCACGGAGAGGATCTCGGAGATGCCGGTGCCGGGCCAGGTGTACTGCGTGGTCACCGCACCGTCGTGGACCGTGATGACCGGGTGATCGTGGTTGTCTGGTGCGGCCTCGGTCGCGGTGATGATGCGTGATGTGTCGGCTATGCTGTCGCCGGTCCCTGTGACGGCGAGGCCTTCGAGGCCCTGGTTGCGACGGATGTTCTCGCGGATGTTCTCCGGCACCGGCAGTGTTTTTCGCGCGCGACCCGTCCGGTCGGCGACGGTGAGTGTGGGGATGCCCTCGGAGGTCCAGACCAGGGCGGCGTCCTCCCCTGTGCCATTGTCGAGGCCGGCGAGTCGGATGCTCTCCGGGTCGACGGTGCCCGGCCGGTACGGGACGCCGCGGGTGTCGGTGAGCACGATCGGTGCACCGACCTGCCCGGTCACCGGATCGAGGTCGTAGGCGCGGACCGGGCCGCGCTGCCCCGGGTCGTCACTGACGGCGATGCAGCGGGTGGCGTCACAGTCGATGCCGGAGATTCCGCCGACGGGGACGTGTGCGTAGATGCCGTGGCGGGTGGCGTCGGACGCGGTGATGTCGACCGTGCCCAGGTGCTCGACCCGGGGGGTCGGACCGGTGGCGGTGGCGGTGGACTCGGCAGTGGACT
>NZ_CACZOO010000056.1 GCF_902782855.1 uncultured Corynebacterium sp. | reverse complement strand
GGGCCGCGACGCGCCCAGAACGCGATTGACCGGACTCGCAGAGTCACGGTCCGCGCCCCGGTGGACGACATAGACTCGGAGGACTTCACCCATGCCGTCCGCACCCACACCGACCGGCCGTCCCGCCAGGAAGACGACGCGCCCGCGCCGCGGCGAGGGGCAGTGGGCTCTCGGCTACCGCGAGCCGCTCAACAAGAACGAAGAGATCAAGAAGAACGATGATGGGCTCAACGTCCGCAAGCGCATCATCGACATCTACTCCAAACAGGGCTTCGATTCCATCGACCCTGCCGACCTGCGCGGACGATTCCGCTGGTACGGACTCTACACCCAGCGCGCCCCGGGGATCGACGGCGGTAAGACAGCGGTGCTGGAGCCCGAGGAGCTCGACGACCGCTACTTCATGATGCGGGTCCGCACCGACGGCGGACAGCTCAACGTGGCGCAGCTCCGCGTGCTCGCGGAAGTATCCACCGCCTACGGCCGGGACACCGCCGACATCACCGACCGGCAGAACATCCAGATGCACTGGGTGCGTATCGAGGACGTCCCCACCATCTGGGAGCGGCTGGAAAGCGTGGGGCTCACCACCACCGAAGCCTGCGGCGACACCCCTCGCGGCCTGCTCGGCTGCCCGCTGGCCGGGATCGCCGAAGACGAGATCATCGACGCCACCCCGCAGCTCCGCCAAATCGTCGCCGACCACATCGGCAGCCCGCTCTTCTCCAACCTGCCGCGCAAGTTCAAGACCGCGATCGACGGGTGTGCCGTGCACTGCACCAACTACGAGGTCAACGACGTGGCTTTCGTCGGCGTCATCGGACCCGACGGTACGCCCGGTTACGACCTGTTCGTCGGCGGCGGCCTGTCCACGAACCCGATGTTCGCCCAGCGGCTCGGCGCGTTCGTCCGCCCCGAACAGGTCAGCGAAGTGTGGGCGGGCGTCTGCTCCGTGTTCCGCGACTACGGCTACCGCCGGCTCCGGCACCGCGCCCGCATCAAGTTCCTCATCAAAGACTGGGGTCCGCAGAAGTTCCGCGAAGTACTGGAGAAGGAATACCTCGGCTACTCGCTGCCGGACGGCCCCGAACCGGTCCTCGACCCGGGCACCCGCCGCGACCACGTGGGCATCCACCGGCAGAAGGACGGCCGCTTCTTCGTGGGCTTCGCCCCTCGGGTGGGCCGGGTCAGCGGCACCATCCTGGGACGGATCGCCGACATCGCTGAAGCGCACGGCTCGAACCGGGTGCGTACCACCGCCGACCAGAAGCTGGCGATCCTGGACATCACCGAAGACCGGCTGGACTCGGTCGTGGCCGCGCTCGAAGCCGAAGATCTCCAGGTGAACCCCAGCGTCTTCCGCCGGCAGACCATGGCCTGCACCGGCATCGAATACTGCAAGCTCGCCATCGTCGAAACCAAGAACCGCGCGATGGCCCTCATCGACGAGCTGGAGCGCCGCCTCCCCGACTTCACCGAACCGCTCACCATCAACGTCAACGGCTGCCCGAACGCCTGCGCCCGCACCCAGATCGCGGACATCGGGTTGAAAGGCCAGCTCGTCACCGACGCCCACGGCAACCAGGTGGAAGGCTTCCAAATCCACTTGGGCGGAGGACTGGGCCTGCAAGCCGGGTTCGGCCGCAAGGTGCGCGGGCTGAAGACGACCGCCGCGGAACTCCCCGACTACATCGAACGGGTAGTGCGCCGGTTCGCGGAGCAGCGGCAGGCCGAAGAGACCTTCGCGGAATGGGTGGCACGCGCAGACGAGGCGGACTTGAAATGAGCGCTCAGCGAAGCCACGCCACGGAAAGGGAACGCCGGTGAGTGAGCGCGCTGTCCCCTTCTACTGCCCCTACTGCGGGGACGAAGACCTCCGGCCGCACGAGGGCGACGGCACCCGGGGCCAAGGCTATCCGTGGGTCTGCGGCTCGTGCGCCCGAGTCTTCCGCCTCTCCTTCGTCGGGCTCCACGCCGCGGCGTTCCCCCCTTCCACTACGACGCCGACCGGGGAGGAGCAGCGTTGAACATCACGGCCGACGGCGCGGCGTTCGCCGCTGAGGCTGCCGCCCGCCTGGAAGAAGCCAGCGCCACCGAGATCATCCAGTGGGCCGCCGACACGTTCGGCGACCGGCTGTGCCTGACCGCGTCGATGGCGGACGCCGTCATGGTGGACCTGGTCTCGAAAGTAGTCCCGGGCATCGACGTGATCTTCCTGGACACCGGCTACCACTTCCCGGAGACGCTGGGGACCCGCGACGCGGTCGCGCAGACCTACCCGATCAACCTGATCACGGTCACCCCCAGCCGGACCGTAGCGGAACAGGATCGCGACCTCGGTCCCCGGCTGTACGCCCGCAACCCCGACCTCTGCTGCTACCTGCGCAAAGTAGAGCCGCTGCAGCGGGCGTTGCAGTCCTACGACGCCTGGCTGACCGGGCTGCGCCGCGACGAGGCGGTGACCCGCCGGACCGTGGGGGTCGTGCAGTGGGACGTCCGC
>NZ_CACZOO010000055.1 GCF_902782855.1 uncultured Corynebacterium sp. | reverse complement strand
TGTCGACGACTACCGGCCCGACCTGATTCTCTCCATCGCCCGCGGTGGCCTGCTCATCGGCGGTGCCCTCGGTTACGCGATGGGTGTCAAGAACGTGTCCGTGATCAACGTCGAGTTCTACACCGGCATCGGTGAGACCCTGGAGGCCCCGGTGATGCTCCCGCCGACGCCCGAGGCCGTCGACCTGTCCGGGATGAAGGTCCTCATCGCCGACGATGTCGCCGATTCCGGCAGGACCCTCGAGCTCGTCCAGCAGTACTGCGCGGACACCGTGGTCGAGTCCCGCACGGCGGTGATCTACCACAAGTCACGGTCGATCATCGCCCCGGACTACGTGTGGAAGAAGACCGACCAGTGGATCGATTTCCCGTGGTCGTCCTTCCCCGTCATCACCCCGACCGGCGCACCGACCGGCCGGGACGCCAGCTGACCCGGCCGGCAGAGCCGGCACGGGTGGATGCGGTGGGGCCTCCGGTGCCCGGGGGACCTGACCGGACGCGGCCTCGACGCCGGCGGACCGGGTCAGCGCCGGAGGACGCGGACCTGCACCCCGAGGGCCTCGCCGACCCGCTTACCTGAGTGGATGCACCCGCCCAGGAACGTTCCCTCCAGGGCGTTGTGTCCGTGCATGCCGCCGCCACCGAAACCGGCGACCTCACCGGCGGCGTACAGGCCGGGCAGCACCGAGCCGTCGGAGCGCAGGCAGCGTCCCGACAGGTCGGTCTCGATGCCGCCGAGGGTCTTGCGGGTGAGCACGTGCAGGCGCACGGCGATCAACGGTCCGTGCTTCTCGTCGAGCAGCCGGTGCGGGGAGGCGGCGCGGACGATTTTGTCACCGAGGAACTTCCGTGCGGTGTGGATGTAGTTGACCTGCGCATCCTTGCTGAACTTGTTGTCGATCTGACTGTCACGGTCCTCGACCTGACGGCGCAGGTGGTCGACCTCGATCACGGGGGCGTCCGGGTTCCCCACGTGCGCCAGTTCATTCATTCCCGCGACCAGGGCGTCGAGGTCGTTGGCGATGACCCAGTCCTCGCCGTGGTCCATGAAGTTCTGGACGGCGACGTGCATGCCCGGACCGATCTTGCCGAGGAGCTTGCGGAACTCCTTGTCGGTGAGGTCGGGGTTCTGCTCCGAGCCGGAGAAGATGAACTCCTTGCCGGCGATGGTCTTGTCGAGGACGAACCAGCTGTACCCGTGGCCGGTGCGGCCGATGTGCGCCAGCGCGGCGAGGTTGTCGGAGCCGGGGAAAAGGTTGGTGGGCAGGCGGTCACCGGCGGCGTCGAACCACAGCGAGCTCGGCCCGGGGATGATCCGGATCCCGTGGTTGGGCCAGATCGGGTCCCAGTTCCTCATACCCTCGGTGTAGTGCCACATCCGGTCGGTGTTGACGGTGGAGGCGCCCGCGGTCTCGGCAATGCCGATCATCCGGCCGTCGACGTGGGAGGGGACACCGGTGACGAGGTCCTCGGGGCACGCCCCCCAGCGGTCCGTCGGCCAGGACCTGCGGACGAGGTCGAGGTTTCCGCCGATGCCGCCGGAGGTGACGACGACAGCGGCGCCCCGCAGGTCGAAGGTGTCGACGACCTCGCGGGAGGACGCCACACCGCGCGGCAGATCGTCGTCGGGGGCGAGCACGCTGCCGGTGACGCCGACGACGCGCCGGATGCCGTTGGCGTCACCTTCGACGGTGAGCCCGTCGACGCGGTGCCGGAAGGCGAACCGGACCCGGCCCGCCTTCTCCGCCTCGAGCAGTGGTTCGCGGAAGACCCGGACGACCTCGGGACCGGTACCCCAGGTGAGGTGGAACCGGGGAACGGAGTTTCCGTGACCGGAGGCGTCCCCGCTGCCGCGCTCCGCCCAACCGACGGTCGGCAGGACACTGAGTCCGAGTCCCTTGAGGTAGTCGCGTTCACCGGTGGCGGCGAAGTGGACGTAGGCGCGGCCCCACTCACGGGCCCAGTGGTCGTTACCGCCGGGAGAGGTGTCCCCGTACCCGGCGGAGTTCTCCCAGTCGCGCCAGGCCAGCGCCTCCGAATCCTTCACTCCCATGAGCCGCTGCTCCGGACTGCCGACGTAGAACAGGCCGCCGAGCGACCAGAAGGCCTGTCCCCCGAGGTTGTTGCGGTTCTCCTGGTCCAGGATCAGGACCTTGAGTCCCGCCCGCTGTGCCTCGTAGGCGGCGACCATGCCGGCGAGACCACAGCCGACAATGATGACATCAGTTCTCTCTCCCATGGTGAACGATCCTAGGTGGCGTCGGATCGTGGCGGGCGGGGGCAACGGGATTGACCGGGACCTCTTGAGTATCCCACATAATGAGCGGTTGACGACCACTATATGACCGGGGTATCTTCCCAGTCTATGCCCCCGGCATCCCACCTAATGGGAACTTGTCGGGGGTACCTGACCCCCGAGAGAATCGCCCAGCATCCATGACCGCAACCCTCAGCTCCACGCCGCCGGCACCGGAGACGCCGACCAGTCCCGCGCGGGTCAACGGCAACAGCCGTGGCCGCGTGATCGTCGCCTCCACCATCGGCACGACGATCGAGTTCTACGACTTCTACGCGTACGCCACTGCCGCCGTCGTGGTCTTCCCCGACCTCTTCTTCCCGAAGAGCGACAATTCCACCGTCGGACTCCTGGCGTCCCTGGCCACCTTCGGGCTCGCCTTCGTGGCCCGACCACTCGGTTCCGTCCTCTTCGGCCACTTCGGTGACCGCATCGGCCGCAAGGCCACCCTCATCGGCGCCCTGCTGACCATGGGCATCGCGACCTTCATCATCGGCTGTCTGCCGACCTACGATCAGATCGGCCTGTGGGCCCCGGCCCTGCTCGCCCTGCTCCGCTTCTGCCAGGGCATCGGCCTGGGTGGAGAGTGGTCCGGCGCCGCCCTGCTGGCCACCGAGAACGCCGAGGAGGGTAAGCGCGCCCGCGCCGCCATGTGGCCGCAGCTCGGCGCCCCCTTCGGCTTCCTTCTCGCCAACGGCCTGTTCCTCCTGCTCGTCACGATCATGGGCCACACCGACGGTGACATCAAGGGCGATTTCCTCGCCTGGGGTTGGCGCGTGCCGTTCCTGTGTTCCTCGGTCATGGTCGCCATCGGCCTCTGGGTCCGGTTCCGGCTCGACGAGACCCCGGTCTTCCAGGAGACCCTCGACAAGGGCGAGGATGTCAAGGTCCCGACCAAGGAGGTCTTCCGCATCGCCTGGCGGGAAGTCATCCTCGGCACCTTCGTCATGGTCTCTACTTACACGCTGTTCTACATCGTGACCACCTGGTTCCTGTCCTTCGGCATCGGGGACAGGGACGGGGGCAAGGGTCTGGGCATCGAATACGAGCACTTCCTCGTCATCCAGCTCATCTCCGCGTGCTTCTTCGTCGTCGGAATCCCGATCGCCGGACACCTGGCGGACACCGTCGGACGGAGGAAGTTCCTCACGGTCACCTCCTGCGTCATCCTCGTCTACTGCTGCGCCTTCCAGCCCTTCCTCGACCCCGACTCCGCCACCGAGCTCACGGCCTGCATCTATCTCTCCATCGGCATGCTGCTCATGGGCCTGATCTTCGGCCCGATGTCCGCGGTACTCCCGGAGATGTTCCCCACCCACGTGCGCTACACCGGTTCGGGGATCGCCTACAACCTCTCGTCCATCCTCGGTGCCGCCATCGCACCGTTCATCGCCGTGGCACTGGCCACCAACTACGGCCCCTGGGCCGTCGGTGTCTACCTCGGTGTGGTGACGCTGATCTCCCTGGCAGCTATCCGCCTCATGCGGGAGACGAAGGACGTCGACCTCTACAGCGTCTGACCGTTGACGCGAACCCGTGTCACTTTCCCGCCCCCGCGGCAGCGGCTCCGGGGCGGATGCCCTATCCTGGGTGGCGTTTACTTTTCGCCGGGTGCGGTCCACTGCTGCAGCCCAGGGCATTCCCCCTACCCTGACAATGCGAGGCCATCGCTGCATGTTCGACGTCGACAGTCTGCTGAGTACCTTCGGTCTCGCGGGAATCCTGATCATCATCTTCATGGAGACCGGGGTACTCATCGGATTCATCTTCCCCGGTGACACACTCCTGTTCACCGCCGGGATCATGGCCGCGTCCGACACCCCCTTCGCCCCACTGTGGGCACTGTGCCTGTTCATCCCGCTGGCCGCCGCCGTCGGTGACCAGGTCGGATACACGCTGGGACGCCGGTACGGCGCTGCGGCACTGGAGTCCCGGGTCCTCAACTGGATCGGGCCGGACGCCGTGACCAGGACCGAGGGATTCTTCGCCCGCTACGGCGCCTTCACCGTGCTCATCGCACGCTTCATCGCCGTGGTGCGTACCCTGGCCCCGCTGGTCGCTGGCATCGCGAAGATGCCCCGGGCCGTGTTCACGCTCTGGTCCGTGATCGGCTGCTTCGCCTGGGGCGCCGGGATCACCGTGCTGGGATACCTGCTCGGCGGTATCCCCTTCATCCGTGACTACCTCGACCTGATCATCATCGTCGGCGTCAGCGCCGTGCTCATCCCCGTCGCCGTGAAGGTCGTCCGCATGCGGCTACACGCCCGACGCGAGCGCCGGGAGATGCCCGGCCGGCTCAACGACGGCGGAGAATGAACTGGACGCAGTCCAGCGCGTCAGCACCGACCAGCGCCTCATGCAGTGCAAGCTGGTAGTCCCACAACCTGCGGTACACCGGGTCGAAACCCGCCGCAGCGGCCTGCCGTTCGTGCGAGAGGAAAGTCGCCCGCCACAGCCCCAGGGTCAGCGCCAGATGTGACCCGATGTGCACCTCGCGCACCAGTTCCAGCCCTGCCCGGTTGGCCTGCTCACCCATCCGCGCCGACGTCGGGTACTGCAGCGCCGGCCACACGTAGGCACGCATGACATCCAGGCTCTGCGCCACCATGTCATCAGGCAGCCCGTCCCCCTCGTTCCGGACGACCGACTGGACGACGGCGACCCCGCCGGGGGCCAGCATCCGTTCCACGGCGCCGAAGAACCGGCCGAGCCCCTCGTCCCCGAGCGTCTCGGCACGCTCCACGCTGAACACCGCGTCGTAGCTCCCCGACCACTGTCGTGGCGAGGGCACGGCACCACGGATCGTCTCGACCCGCACCGCACCGCCGACACCGGCGGCATGGGCACGCGCCCGGACGACCTCGGCGTGATCAGGATCCGAGGTCAGCACGTCCACCCGTGCGCCGCGGCGTGCCGCGATCACCGCCAGCGCTCCGCCACTGCTCGGCAGTTCCAGTACCCGGTCACCGGGGCCGGTGCGCGCCATGTCGAGCATCCGGTTGATCCGGTGGACCTGGGCGCCGTCGAGGTCCGCCCGCTCCACATCGACGGGGGCGTCCATCCAGCTCTCCACCACCGGGGTCAGCCGGTTGAACTGGGTGGTCTCCCGGGTCGTGGACGTCCGCGTGCCCGAGGCGAACAGGGCGGAGCCGGTGGTCCGGGTCTCCCCCGCATACAGTTCCACCAGGGCGTCAGGGAGTTCACCGGGGCCGGCGTCCCCGAAATCCCGGCGCCTGCGTCGGGACACCAGCGCCCCTAACCCGCTCTCCAGCGGCTGCGACAGCAGCACCCGCAACACCTCCGGCAGTGGTTCAGCCGTCCATTCGCCGGCCATGTAGCCCTCCGCCAGCCCGAGCCAGCCACCGGCGACGATCCGGTCCAGGACGAGCCCGTCCCTGACGACGAACCGAGGGCGGGCACCCGGGGTCAGCGCAATGCCGTGGTCCCTGGTGAGCAGTTCGAGCCGCTCCCGTAACCGGGCGGCACGCACGCCGAGAAGCGTCGCCTCCGGGCGCCGGACCAGGTCCGGCCACCGCTCGGGGTCGATGAAGCCCTCGGTCACCGGCAACTCCTTTCAGGTTCGTCCCCACGACGGTAACCCGGATCAACCGGGGGCACCGACGGGGTGGCCTTCTGCTGCGACAGGGGTACTTTCCGGTACCCCTGTGAGGGCCGTACGCCCACAAACGGACATCTCGCACAGAGACCGGCGCCGGAGGCACACCCTCGCTCTGAACGACTGGGAATAAACCACTACAATAGCCGCATAACAACCGACGTCGCCGCCAGGCCGGTCGGGTCGACGGGAGTAACCGCCACCGGCCGCCTGCACCCAACTGCGGTCGACCACAACATGCACGGTGCCGTCCGCCCACCCCACACAGGTGATCGGTCGGCCCGTAGAGCGAGGAGACAGTTTCCATGGCATCCACCCCGACCCGCCCCGCCGGCGGTCGCCACCACGTCGTGATCGTCGGAGCCGGCTTCGGCGGACTGTTCGCGGCCAAGCGGCTGGCGGACGCCGATGTCGACGTGACCATCATCGACCGCACCAACCACCACCTCTTCCAGCCCCTGCTGTACCAGGTGGCCACCGGCGTCCTGTCCTCGGGTGAGATCGCGCCGACCATCCGCCAGATCCTGCGCAAGCAGAAGAACACCCGGGTGGTCAAGGCTGAGGTCCGTGACATCGACGTTCCCTCCAAGGTCATCACCGCGGACCTGGGTGGCCGCGAGGTCGTCCTCCAGTACGACTCGCTCATCCTCGCAGCCGGCGCCGGCCAGTCCTACTTCGGCAACGACCAGTTCGCCGAGTTCGCCCCGGGCATGAAGAGCATCGACGACGCCCTGGAGATCCGCGCCCGGATCACCGGTGCCTTCGAGCGTGCCGAGATCACCGAGGACCCCGAGGAGAAGAAGCGTCTGCTGACCTTCGTCATCGTCGGTGCCGGCCCGACCGGTGTCGAGCTCGCCGGACAGGTCGCCGAGATGGCGCACCGCACGCTGCGCAACGAGTTCCGCGACATCGACACCGACAGCTCCCGGATCCTCCTCGTCGACGGTTCCCCGCAGGTCCTGCCGCCCTTCGGCAAGAACCTGGGAAAG
>NZ_CACZOO010000054.1 GCF_902782855.1 uncultured Corynebacterium sp. | reverse complement strand
GCCGATGACCACGGCGATCTCGCCGGATTCGACGGTCAGTGTGACATTCTCGACGGCGGTGACGGTCTCGTCACCGGAACGGAAGTACCTGGACAGTCCGGTGGCGCGGACCGGCGGGGCGGCGGTGTGGGTGGTGCGGGCGGTAGGGGTGGTTGAGGCGGGCATGGGCTCCTCGGGGCGGTTCAGGTCAACTCAACCGAATGTAGCCTACCTTTAGCGTGGATGCCTCATTTATTCGGGATTTCCGCTGAAACCCGCCTCTGCCTGGTGATTTCCTTTCCCCAACCGCTGTACCGGGATCCGGTCACCGCTCCAGTTCGTGGGCCAGGGAGGACAGCTCCCCGCCACCGGCCATCTCGAGGGTCAGCTCGTCGAGGGTGACCTCGTCACGGGCTGCGTCCATCTTCTGGTGTCCCAGGTTCAGCAGCACGAACCGGTCACCGACCAGGTGCGCGTGGTGCGGGTTGTGGGTGATGAAAACAACACCGAGCCCCTCGTCACGGGCCGCGGCGATGAACCGCAGCACCATGCCGGACTGCTTCACGCCGAGGGCCGCGGTCGGCTCGTCGAGGATGAGCAGCCGGGCGCCGAAGTACATGGCGCGGGCGATGGCGACGACCTGGCGCTGACCACCGGACAGCGAGGCGATGGGGACCGCCACGTCCGGCAGGTCGATGCCCATGCGGTGCAGCCGCTCGTGGGTGATCTCCCGCATCTCGGTCTCGCGCATCATGCCGAACCGGCCGGTGAGCTCCTGACCGAGGAAGAAATTGCGCCACACCGGCATCTCGCCGACGACGGCGAGGTCCTGGTAGACCGTCGCGATGCCGTGGTCGAGGGAGTCGCGCGGGGAGCCGAAGCTCACCTCCTCCCCGTCGACGAGGATCTCGCCCTCGGTGGGCTTGTGTAGCCCGGCGAGGATCTTGATGAGCGTGGACTTTCCGGCACCGTTGTCGCCGAGGACGCAGGTGACGGTGCCGGCGTCCACCGTGAGGTTGATGTCGGTCAGCGCCCGGAAGGCGCCGTAGGCCTTGCCGACGCCACGGAGTTCGATGATGTGCTGCGCTTCCTGTGCGTCACTCATTTGCGGGCCTCCGTGAACTTCGAGAAGGAGTTGTTCGACAGGACCGCCAGCAGCAGCACACCGCCGACGAAGAACTTCAGCCAGTCCGGGTTCCACCCGGCGTAGACGATGCCCTGGGTGGTCATGCCGTAGATCAGCGCACCGATGGCGGTGCCGATCGCCGTTCCCTTGCCACCGGTCATCGCCACACCGCCGACGACTGCGGCGATGATGTAGAAGAACTCGTTGCCGACACCCTGCCCGGCCTGGATCGAGTCAAACTCGAAGAGGTTGTGCTGCCCGACGAACCAGCAGGACGCCGCGACCAGCATGAAGAGGATGATCTTCACCCTGTCGACCGGCACACCGACGGCGCGGGCGGCGTCCGGGTTACCGCCGACAGCGAAGATCCAGTTGCCGAACCTCGTCTTGAAGAGCACGACATGGGCCACGATGACGAAGAGGATCCACCAGAGGACCGTGACCTTCAGGGTGACGCCGAAGATGTCCCACTGGCCGGCGAAGAGCTTGCGGCAGAACTCGTAGCCCTGCATGTCGGCGATCGACTTCGTGGACACGGCGTTCATGATCCGCTTGGTGAGCGCCAGGTTGAGGCCCTGGAGCATGAGGAAGGTCGCCAGGGTGATGAGGAAACTGGGCACACCGGTCTTGGTGACCATCCACCCGTTGAAGAAACCGATGGCCAGGGCGATGCCCAGGGCGAGCAGCGAACCGACCCACGACTGCATGTGCCACTGGTAGTTCATCATCGTCGCGGCCAGGGCCGTCGAGGTCACCGCCACGCCCGTGGAGAGATCGAACTCGTCGGCGATCATCAGCAGACCGACTGCCAGGGCGACGATGCCCAGGGTCGACGAGGTGTAGAGGATCGTGGCGAAGGAGTCGAGGGAACGGAAGCTCGGCGCAACGATCATGAACAGCACGAACACGCCGACCGCACCGATGACACTGGCGAGCTCGGGACGGTGCAGCAGCTTGTCGAGGCCCCGGCGGGTGCGCGGGGTGGTGGCGTCCGCGGTGATCTCCGCGGTCACCCCGGTGGAGGGGACGGTCATCGCAGCCCTTCCTTGGCGGCGTCCGCGATGGTGTCGATGTTGTCGACGTCCACGAAGCTCGGCCCGGTGTAGACGGGGCGGCCACCACCGACGGTGGTGCCGTTGCGCTTGGCCAGCCAGAGCGAGTCGATCGCGAGGTAGCCCTGCAGGTAGGGTTGCTGGTCGACGGCGAACTCGATCTTGCCTTCCTTGACCGCGGGGATGAGCTCGGCATTGGTGTCGAAGGTGCCGATCTTCAGGTTGTCGCCGAGGTCGCGACCCGCTTCCGCCGCGGCCTGCGCGGCGACGAGACCGACCGGGGTGACCAGGGACATGATCCAGTCGATCGACGGGTCCTGGGCGAGCTTCGCCTTGATGGTCGACTGGACGGAGGTGAGTTCCTGACCGTTGACGTAGAGCGTCTCGACCGAACCGCCGGCGCCGAGGCCCTTCTTCACACCGGAGCAGCGGTCCTCCTGGGACTGGTTTCCCTGCTCGTGGATGACACAGATGACCTTCCTCGCCTTTTCGTCGCCGAGGCGTTCGCCGGCCCGCTGTCCGGCGACACCCTCCTCCTGGCCGAAGAAGCCGGTGAGACCGTACTTCTCGTACTGCTCCATGCCTGCGTTGAGGCCGACGACGGGGATGCCGGCGTTGACGGCCTTCTGGGCGACCGGGCCGATGGCCGAAGGGTTCGGCATGGTCACTGCGATGCCGTCGACGTCGGAGTCGATGGCGGTCTGGACCAGCTGGGCCTGGTTGGGGGCCTGTGGGTCGGAGCTGTAGCGCAGTTCGATGTTGTCCTTCTGCGCGGCGTCCTCGGCACCCTTGCGCACGAGGTCCCAGAAGGTGTCGCCCGGCGCGCCGTGGCTGACCATGCTGACGACATAACGCGGGGTGTCGACGGTACCGCCGCCGGATCCGTCGCCGTCACCGCGGGGGGCGCCGCCGGTGGAGGAGCAGGCGGCGAGGGACACTGCGAGGGCTGCCGTCATTGCGGCAGCAACGGTCCTGAGGGGCTTCTTGAACATCACGACCTCTCAGTCAAGGCTTCTGAAGCGATTAAGTCAAGCCGGCGACATGGCAGCTGACCTGCACATTTACCGATCAAGTTTATCGGTTAAGAGGGTTTCACCAGCAGTATCTCAGTCGTTGTCGGAGTACGCGAGGTGCCTCCCGCACCCGGAGCAGCGGAAGAGGTAGACGACCTCGGAGGCGTCCGGGCCGACGTGATCCACCCTCGCCTCGACCGGGGTGCCGTCCGCACCCCAGTGCGAGGTAGCCCGCAGACTGTCCAGTACCCCGCCCGGGACGTCGAGGTCGTCGAGCGCCTTCAGCTCCGCACCGGTGGGCTGGCCGAGGTACTGCGCCGGGGTCGAACAGCAGGCCAGCCACTGGGGTTCCTGCCAGGTGAGGAAACGCGGGGTGCGGCAAGACAACTCCTCCCACTGTTCCTGCGGCACCGTGAGATCCGTGATGAAGGGGTCGAGAACCTCCGTGATCCTGCCGTCATCGTCCCGCCGGATCTCGAAGAGATCCCCGGTGAAGTCCGCCTTGTGTCCGTCGGTCCCGTACTTCTCCGAAGCCGGTCCGTCCGCGATGCACCAGGGGCAGAGGTTCTCCGGCGACTCCCCCGGGCAGTACGGGCCGAAGACGTAGCCCCAGCCCCGGACCTCGCCGCAGCACGGGCAGGGGTCCTGGGTCTCGTGGAAGGCGCCTCCCCCGACCGGGTCGGGGTAGTAGGTGAAGGTGGGGAAAACATCGGGAGTGGCGTCAGTGGCGTCCGTCATGGTGGGCCATCCTAACGAACCGATGCCAGGGGCCGCCCCCGTATCCGGTCTACAACCGTCCTTCATCTCGGGCTTCACATCTGCGGCAGGAACGGATCGCAGCTTTCCGCTCGTGGCACAGCATGGCGATTCCGTGCCCGCCGCAGATCTGAAGCCCGCACTGAGGACCGCTCCCCGACCGACGCACGGATGAGCGGGATATCGCCCGATCACGGTCTGGACGATCCACCGACCGACCAGGAGATCCAGATGACGCAGCCTGCCCATGACCGCTGGCGCCGGGTCGACGATGACCGACAGTCCGATGCGCTGCCACCGTCGCAGTTCGGAACCCCGAGTAACGCAGGGACTCCGCACTCACTCAACCCCACGCCCCAGCCGAGGTCCTGGTCTGAACCTCGTCCTGCACCCCGGCCAGTGCCCCGACCACAGGCTTCGCAATGGACCACCAAGCCGGAGGGAGCCTCCGCCACCACGCCTCCGACCTCTCAGTGGTGCCCACCGGCCGCACCACAGACCACCCCGCCGACTGCATCACCAGCCGTCCCACCCACGAACCGCCCCTCACCGCTCACAGACAACCGCATCATGGCCGGAGTGCTCGGCGGACTGGCACTGATCACGCTCATCGCGCATTTCCTGAACTGGTACAGCGGCTCCGTGACACTCGACACGGGCTTCGGCGCCCTCAGAGCGACGTGGAAAAGCAACGGCTTCGGTTCCGGTTCCTCGGAGGGATTCGGGGGAATCGCCGACAGTTCCACGACCAGCCCGCTGCTGATGCTCCTCGCCCTGCTCGTCCTGGCGCTGCTGACGACAGGTACAGCGCTACAGGCGTTCGGAAGAAAACCGGTTCTCGGCGCAGCACTCCCGCTGGCTGCGGGAATCATCGAACTCCTCCTCGTCATGTTCGGTTTCCTGGTCGGCAGTCAACTCACGGCGGAGTCCGCCATGGGCGAATCCGACCGGGCCGGCATCGACCAGTACGTGTCCACCTCCTACGGCGCAGGAATCTTCCTCGCCCTGCCCATGTCCCTGGCACTCATCACCATCAGCATCACACTCCTGGTTGCGCACCACAGGACGGCTCGGAAAGCACAACGACCGCAGCCACCGTCACGCCCGGTATCCTGGCGTTCATGACCTCCCCGGAACCCACCGACCCGACGGACCCCGGTGACCCGTTGCCCGCCCGCATCTCCGACGACCGACGTCAGGCCCTCAACGACAAACTGACCCTCGCGGTCGGTCAGGGGCGGATCGACCTCAGTGAGTTCTCCACGATCAGCGACGCCGTCTGGTCGGTCACCGACGTCGACAGGTTCGCCCGCCTCGAGCAACTCGTCGCCGGTAAGTCCAGCCCGCCCGACGACGCCGAGATCGACCGCCTCGCGGGGAAAGCAGCGCCCATCCCCGGGGAATCCGCCCCGACAGTGCAGCCCAGGGGCAGTATCAGTTCCTTCGCCACCACCATCAACCATTACGGGTCCTCCACCGTCGTCCCCGAGAACCACGTCCCCACCCAGTCGACCTGGTTCGGGGACATCGCTCTCAAAGGCACCATGCAGCTCGGCGAGCGTGAGGGTTACCGTCTCGTCTTCGGTGACCTCAACCTCGACATCCGGGAGATGACGCTCACGGCGTCCACCACGGTCCTGCAGATCAGCCTCGTCTTCGGCGACGTGAAACTCACCGTGCCGCCGGGAATCCGGGTCGTCAACCGGATGAAACTCAACTTCGGTGACGTGAAGGTCACCCAGCGTCAGGGCGGTGCCACCCCGAACTACCCCGGCGCCCCCACCGTCGTGCTCACCGGTCGGTCCATGTTCGGTGGCCTGCGGGTGCGTGTCGCCGAGCCCGGGGAGAAGCAGGGCTTCTGGAACTGGCTCACCGAGGGCTAGGCACTGCCGGACGCCGAGGACCGGCCGCGGCCCGGCCGTGGCCCGAAACCGCCACCAGATCCTCAACCAGGCGGTCCAGTTCCGTGTCCGAGAGTTCATGGACGGTGAGCCGCACATGGCTCTCCCCCGTGTCACCGGCACCACCCAGCAGGAACGTCGCCCCGTCACGGACGATCC
Organism: uncultured Corynebacterium sp.; assembly: GCF_902782855.1. GTDB lineage: Bacteria > Actinomycetota > Actinomycetes > Mycobacteriales > Mycobacteriaceae > Corynebacterium. Next base: position 256 of record NZ_CACZOO010000054.1, on the reverse strand, counting down.
AGCCCCGTCGCCGCAGCTCACCCACCGCGTCCGAGGCGGGGACGCCGAGGTCGACCCAGATGTTCAGCCCGTCCATATCCGGCGCGTCCAGCCCCGCTGCCCGTAGCCGCGACAGGAACGCCCGGTTGCGCTCCGCGTAATGGGCCGCGGCATCGTCGATATGCCGCCTCGTCGGAGCGTCCGACAGGAAGGCGGCGACGGTGCGCTGCAGCAGATGACTGACCCACGTCGACCCGCCGTTGATTCGGCGCGACAG
>NZ_CACZOO010000053.1 GCF_902782855.1 uncultured Corynebacterium sp. | reverse complement strand
TGAGGCGGGGGAGTCGGCAGGTGAGGATGACGGTGAGGACGGGGCACTGTTCGCGGGGTGGGGGACTGTCGGTGTGGCCATGACCGGCAACGTACGGGGCAGAATCCGCCGCCCGGATCCCCGTCACCGGGGATTCCCGGGTCACTCCTGAGGGTGATGCGCTTGCCTGTGCCTGTGCCTGTGCCTGTGCCTGTGCCCGTGCCTGTGCTCGTGTCTCGCCTGTGCCCCGGTCGCATTCACCCCGGGTAGACCCTTGCACGGGAGGTTGGTCACACCATCCCCTCGTGTGAGGGTGAACAGGAGGTGACTGTCCTGCGGGCGAACGGGACGGCCCTCAGACAACCCCGTTCTCGTAGGCGAAGACCACCGCCTGCACCCGGTCACGCAACGCCAGCTTCTGCAGCACCCTGCGCACGTGCGTCTTCACCGTCTCCTCGGAGATGAAGAGCACCCCGGCGATCTCCTGGTTCGACCGTCCGGTGGCGATCTGCTCCAGGATCTCGTGCTCGCGGGGAGTCAGTGACTTCAGTGCCCTCAGTGCAGACTGTGCCGCCGACCCCTCAGCACTCCCGCTACCGTGCCGGGCCCGTCCCCCGGGCCGCTTCGACACGGCCTCCTCGATCAGACGTTTCGTCACTGACGGGGCGAGCAGCGCCTCCCCGGTCACCGCGAGGTGCACCGCCCGGATGAGTTCGGCGGCCGGGGCGTCCTTCAGCAGGAAGCCGGAACACCCCATCTGCAGGGCCCCGAAGACGTAGTCGTCGAGGTCGAAGGTGGTGAGCATGACGATCCTCGGTGCCGGGTCCAACCCGGCGGACAGGATCCGGCGGGCGGCCTCCAGCCCGTCCATCATCGGCATACGGACGTCCATGAACACGACGTCCGGACGCAGCCGGGTGACCTGCTCAACAGCCTGGGCGCCGTCGGCGGCGTCCCCCACCACGGTGATGTCGGGTTGTGCGCCGAGTAGCGCGGCGAAGCCCTGCCGGACCATTGCCTGGTCGTCGACGACGGTGACGGTGATATCTCCCATGACCTGTGAACCTACCCGCCGTCAGCGGGTGACCGGCACGACCGCGCGGACGGTGAACCCGCCGTCGGCTGCGGGCAGGGCGGTGAACGATCCGCCGACGGCCCTCACCCGCGCCGCCATCCCCGGGATCCCCGACCCGCCGCTGTGCTCCGGGGGCACGATCTCCCCGGGCGCGGCCGGCCCGTTGTCGACGGTCAATTCGGCGTCGCGGCGTCCGTCTTTCTCTGTGACGGTGAGGTTGACCAGCACCTTCCCGCCGGGTGCGTGGCGGGAGGCGTTCGACAGGCTCTCCTGCAGGACGCGCTGCAGCACCACCCCGACGGTGTCGTCGAGGGAGGCCACACCGCCGTCGAGTGTCCAGGTGAGGTCCATTCCGGCGCGTCGCGCGGCGGTGAGCACCGGCTCGATCTGGTCGGCGCCGACCGGGGTGGTGGCTCCGGATTCGGCGTCGGAGCGCAGCACGCCGAGCAGTTCCCGGACCTGGTTCAGGGCTTCTCGGGCGGTGTCGGCGATGGAGTCGAACTCGGCGTGGACGGACGGGGTGACCCCCTGGAGCCGGTAGGGTGCGGACTGGGCCTGCACCACGATCATCGACATCTGGTGGGCGACCACGTCGTGCAGGTCGCGGACGAGCCGGTTGCGCTCCTCCGCCATCACGCGCAGTTGGGACTGCTCGGTCGCGCGGGTGCTTTCCGTGCGCACCTGTCTGCGGGACGCCAGCAGCCACCGCACCAGCAGGAGGAACGCGGACCAGACCAGGGTGCCGACGATCCACCCGACGACGACCTCCGCGGGGTTGAGTGCCATGAGCAGGACGGTGGCGGCGACGGCGACGGTGACGTCGCGGGCCGGGCCGCGCAGCACCACGACCGCGAGGGTGAAGGCGAGTGCGAGGTGGAAGGCCACCGGCCAGCCGAGGGCGTAGTCGGGGTTCTCGTGGAACGGCAGACTGACCAGGCAGGACGCGGCGACGACCAGCCAGGACGCCAACGGCCGTCGGACGGCGGTGATCACCGGCCAGGTGCCGGCGGCGGCGATCAGCGGCACGATCGCCGGATGCAGGGAGTGGGTGAGGTGGTAGGTCGGCCACGCGACGGTGAAGAGGACCCCGGCGAACAGGACGACGAGCCCGGGAGCCCCGTACCGGCGGACGGACACAGGGAGGGAAGGGACGGTCGGGAGGGTGGGGACGGTGAGAGGCGCGCGACGTGCGCCTTGTGCACGGCGTTGACGGTGTGGTCGCGGGGTGGGGCTCATGGTCTCCGACAGTAGGTGGCGGCGTGACCGGGATCATCCCTCCCGGGAGTGATTCCGTCGGACGGGGACGCCCCGGGCATGTCCGGGAGAATCACCGTCACGGGGGATCCCGGCGGTGGGTGGCCGTTCCTAGCGTCCTGTGGCATGAACCCCCTGAAGATTCTGCCGACCGTCCCCCGCCACTTCGTCGCCTCGCGTGTCGCCGTCACGCTGGTGCTCGCCCTCGGCGGGTCAGCGGCTGCCGTCGCGGTCCCGTCGGACGCATCGTCGACGATGGCGCCGCAGACCGGCGCGGATCTCTCTGTCTCCGGGGATGCCGCACCCGGTTCCGCCGTAGCCGCCGCACAGGCGCTCGCGGCCATCGGGGGATCCGGCGGGGGCGGTGACGCGGCGTCCTGGATCGACGCCCTGCCCGCCGGGATCACCGGGGCACTGGGCTACCGGCCGGTGGTCGTCGACGGGCTGCCCTCGGACCCGGCGGGGGACTGTTCGTCACCGGTACCGCTGCCGCAGTCCTTCACCCCGGCGTGCCTCACCCACGATCTGGGCTATGACCTGCTGCGTGTCGCTGACGCTGACGGGGAGTCCATCCCCCGCGGCGTGCGCCCGGCACTGGACCGGCAGTTGGCGGCGAGAATGGAGGGGGCCTGTACAGGGGAGGGGCTGAGGTACGCCGGGTGCCGGGTGATGGCGGGTGTCGCGGACGCTGCGGTGACCGCCAACAGCTGGCGGCAGAATGACGGTGCTCCGGTGAAGGAATCCTGGCCCTGGTCCTGAGTCCACCGGTGCGGGTGTGGTGTTCTACAGTCACTTCCATGACCAGTGACACCCGACCGGACCGGACACGGCGACGCACCGGACCCCGGACGGCCGGTGGGGCGTTTCCCGTGGTTCTGAC
>NZ_CACZOO010000052.1 GCF_902782855.1 uncultured Corynebacterium sp. | reverse complement strand
GCGCCCGGGCCGGCGCAATGCAGAACGCATGAGAACTCTTTCAGAAATGACGGCACCGGCCCGGAAGACCGATCCTGTGACAGATGTGACGGAAGTAAAGTATCACTGTTTCAGAAAAGCCGCCGTGCGACAAAGCACGGATCCCCCGTGCACCGGGTGCACGGGGGATGAGCCTGTCGGACGGGAACTCCCGTCAACTGCAGTAGTTCGCCTCGGCAGCAGCCTTGATGGCCGCGGCAACGACCTCGGGGTCCTCGTCGGTCGCGCCGAGGGCCTGGAGCTGACCGGCGATGGCCGGGACGGCGAAACTGGGCCGTCCCTCCTCATTGGCCTGGCACTGCTCGTGGGCGGCGGCGATGACCTGGTCCTGCACGACCTGGTCGGCGATGTCGATGTGCCTGCCCTTGAGCTCGTCGAGGAAGGCGTCGTCCGCCTCATCTCGCACAGCGGAGGCCGGGGGCAGCTCGGTGATCTCGGAGATTCCCCCGTCCTGTGCCCCACCTGAGCCGGCGCCGTCACCGGAGTGCGGGTTCGGGGTGGTGGTCACGACCTGACCCGAGGTCGTCGGATTGGCCGGCACGACCACCGACGGCGTGGAGGACGCCGTGCCCTCACTGTCTGCGGTGGATGAGTCGTCACCGCAGGCGGCCAGCGCCCCGACGGTCACGGCCGCCAGAACACCCGCGGTCAGGGTGCGGGGAAACCGGATCGCTCCCCGGGTGGAACGGAAACGCATGAGCATCAGCCCCTGAAGTCCTTCTCGATGTTGCCGTTGACCTGGCGGATCTCACCGTGCTGGAAAGTGACCTTCCGCACGCCGTTCGCCTCGGTCTCGTCGGAGGTCGGGTAGCCGAACCTCCCCTGCTCGTACCCCTCCTCACCCCAGGCCTTGAAGATGTCGCCGCGGGAGATACGGTGGGCCCCGGTCGCAGCGGACCAGTAGATGTTGCCGCTGTCGAAAGTGCTGAACGCGCCACCGGCGATCCCGAGTTCATCGGAGGTCGGGAAGCCGAGACCGGAGGCGGACGGGCCACCGTCAGCGACGTACTTGGCGGCGATGACACCCTGCACGTACTGCAGCCTGCCCGCGGGGTTGCGGACGATCACACCGTTCTGGAACTTCTGCCAGGCACCGCCGTCGATGCCGACCTCCGCCTCGATCGGGAAGCCCAGTGGGCCGTTCTCCCACCGCTGGCGACCCCAGGCGTCGATGACGTCGTTCTTCACCGCGACGGCCCCGGTCTCCGGGGTCCAGTAGATCGCACCGTTCTCGAAGCTCACGAACCGGCCGTTGCCGCCGGCGATGGTGTTCTCCTCGGAGGTCGGGTAACCGAGCCAGGAGTCCGCACCACCCATCTCGGAGTAGCGGGCGCTGATCCGGCCCCACGTGGCGTGGGCACCGGTGGAGGGCTTCCACCAGACACGGCCGTTGCGGAAGTCCTGGACCTTACCGCCGTCCCTCGCGTCGTACTCGTTGGTGATGCAGGTGCCGAGATTTCCGCTGTAGGCGGCGGCGACCTTGGCGATGTCCCCGATGGGGGCGCAGGTCGAGCCGGTGTCCTCTTCAGACAGGCCGAAGGTCTTGGCCATGTACGGCCAGGCCTGGGCCATCTCGTACTGCCAGTAGGGCCAGTCGTGGGTGCCGGACGGGCGGAACTTCTGGATCACGTCGACCCCTGCCTGGTCCGCCGCGGCGACGAAGGTGCGGGAGGTCAGCATGGCCATGGCCTCGAGACCCCAGGCGGCCGGGTTCTCCGGGAATCCGGGGATCGGGCCCTGGACGTCGTAGGCACCGGCGTTGCCGTTGCCGGAGGACACGTAGACGGTGGTGTCCTTGAGCTTGCCGACATGCTGCTTCGGATCATTCTCGTTCCAACGGGCGGAGCCGTAGGGACCCCACATGTTCGTCGCGGACAGTCCGGAGGTCTCATTGACGGCGTAGTCGATGGCCAGCGGCATGCCGAACGAGGTGGTGTCCAGGTAGCCGGAGAAAGAACCGACGAACTGGAACAGCTCCGGGTGGTGCTCGGCGAGGTTCACCGCAGCGGTACCCGACATGGACAGACCGGTGACGGCACGCTGCTCGTTGGTGCGCCAGCCCTCGCGGAGCACCGCGGGGAGCTCATTGATGAGGAAGGACTCCCACTTGTAGTTGACACCGTTCTGCTCTTTGTCCCAGTCGGTGTAGAAGGAACCGGCGCCGCCGACAGGCATGACCACGTTGACGTTCTTGTCTGCGTAGAACTGCGCGATGTTCGTCGAGAGGGTCCACCCGGACTCGTCGTCCCGGGCACGCATGCCGTCGAGGGCCCAGACGGACGGGAAGGTCTTGTTCGGCTGGCTGTACCAGTCACGGGCCAGCAGGATCTGCACCTTCACCGGCTCGCCGGGCATGGCGGCGGAGTTGATGTAGACGTTCGCCCACCGGTCGGTGAGCCACTCCACCTTCTCCACGGAGACACCGTCGGGCAGCCCGGGGAGGTTCTGACTCTCCACGGACTGCGGGACGCGCTCCGGGACCGTCTGCGGGTCCAGCCAGTTACCCAGGGCGTTCGGGTTGGGCTCGGGGGCGTTCTCCTGGGCCACGGCAGTGCCTGCGAGCGGCAGTGCGACGGCCACCGACAGGGGCAGGGCGAGTACGGCTGCGGCGAGCCGACGTGTACCACGCTTACGGGGGGACGGCTTCACGACGAAAGGCCTCATGTCTCGGTTGTTCCTCTTCTGTCTCGTTCTGTCTCGTTGACCGGGTGCCGGCGGACGCCTGGCGCGACCCTCCGGGCGGGTTCCCCTCCCACCCGGGCTGATCGCGGTGCGACAGACGCCATTATGGACGCCGGTCCCGGCGTCACGCTGCTGACACGCCACAAGTCTAAAGTTTTTGTTGAAGGTTGGGGACCACAGTAACAGATGGACGGTCACCGGCGTGACCGGTACGGGGATACCATCGTCGACCACGCCACGGGCATTACCCCGGAACCACCCCCGGGCCACCCCGGCACCCCCACCCGGTGCGCCCCTCCCCCACCGCGGCACCTCTCCCGGTGCGCCCCGGCCACCGGCCTCAGTCGAGGATCAGCAGCCAGACCGCCACATGATGCAGCGCCGCCGCAAGAATCGTCGCGGCGTGGAAGACCTCATGGAAACCGAACCACCGGACCGACGGATTCGGCCTCTTCCTCCCGTAGACCACCGCACCCGCCGAGTACACCAGGCCGCCTGTGACGACAAGCCCGCCGACCACCGCCGGCAGGGCGTCCACGAACCCGGGCAGACGCAGCAGCGCCACCCAGCCGAGCACCAGGTAGACCACCACGTCGACCCACCGCGGATGACCGATCCAGAAGACATTGAGGCTGACGGCGGCGATGGCCGCGACCCAGCACACCGGCAGCACCCACAGCCCCTCCGACCAGGAACCGAAACTGTAGACCACCACCGGACCGTAGGTGCCGGCGATGAACACCGCGATCATGGAGTGGTCCGCCCGCCGCCACGCCTGGACCGTGCGCTCACTGCGCCACGGGGCCCGGTGGTACAGCGCAGAGACGGTGAACAGTCCGACGAGGCAGACGGTGTAGAGCAGGGTCACCCAGGACAGTGCACTGTCACCGTGCAGGCTGAACGCCGTGACGACCAGGGCCGTGCCGGTACCGGCGAAGTACCAGGCCGAGTTCTCGTGGAGCCGACCGCGCAATGCAGGACGCCGACCCCGGTCGACCGGTGGTCGGCGGGGTCGGCGTGTCCTGCGGGTGTCGGCCACCTCGTCCGTCAGAACGGCAGCTGCAGCGAGCCGATGGAGGAGCCACCGACCGAGGGACGCGGAGACTGGATGTTGCTCAGCGCATTGAGGATCTGCGGGCGGGCCTTGGCCAGCTCAGGATTCCACAGCGTCCAGTTGTGGACACCGATCAGCGGATAGCTGGCGGTGACGTTCGCACCGGCGAGGCGGGCGGCGGCCTCGTAGCGGACCGTCTGACTGGCTGCCATCTGCTCGAGAACGATACCGGAGATACCGCCGACGGGATCGTTGAAGAAGTTTCCCACGTCGTTGTTCATGTTCGGGATACCGGCGGCGGACGCCAGGTAGACCGGCATACCGCGCAGCGACATGACGTTGAGCATCGGGTCGTTCTGGAACCGCACCGGGTCCAACGGTCCACCCCACATGTCCCAGACGTTCGCGCCCTGGGAGCCCTGGCTCATCGCGAACTGGAGGGCGAGGTACATGCCCGGCCAGGTGGTGTTGAGGTATCCGGACAGGGAGGTGACCTGCTTGAACTGGTCGCGGTGGCGGCCGGCGAGGTTCAGCGCGGCGGTGGCGCCCATCGACAGGCCGACGACCGCGTTGTTGCTGCGGGAGATCCCGAAGCCGGCGGCCAGCTGCGCCGGCAGCTCACTGGTGAGGAACGTCTCCCACTTCGGGTTCTTCGGGGTCGTGTTGCCGCCGAAGTTGCCGACCCAGTCCGCGTAGAACTGGGAGGCACCGCCGACAGGCATGACCACGTTCACGTCGTCGTTGACGAACACGTCCGCCCCGTGCCCCTGCCAGGTCCAGGCGTTCCAGTCATCACGGGCCCGCAGCCCGTCGAGCAGGTAGACCCCGGCATCGCTGTTGGAGCGCTTGATCTGGACCTGGATGTCCTGGCCCATCGCGCCGGACCAGAACCAGCAGTTCTGGACGAAGAAATTGTAGTCGCTCCAGGAACACCCCGGGCCCAGGATCTCGCGGTCGTCGGCCGAGGCCGCCGGGCTCGCGACGGCGGCGATGCCCAGTGCAGTGGCCACGGCGGTGATCAGTGCGGCCACCTTGCGGCCCATCGAACCCTTCGCGGACCTGTGCTTGCCGGTGCGTGTCGTCATCATTCTCTCTTCCTGGTGTCGGCCCCGCACACACCGTCCGAATCACGTCGGACCGCGGAGGGAACTCTCATCTGTCACGGAGCCTATCGCGCCATCGGGCGGGAATGTTACCAAACGGTGACAATTGACACCAATAGTTTCACCCGGTTCGATTCCGGCGGGGGTGGGCAACCGACCGTGGCTGTCGGTCGCCGACCCCGTCAGCTGATCTCCGGGATCACGTACACCGCCACGGCGATGACCACGACCCAGATCAGCGCCAGCATCTGCAGCGTCCGGTCCTTCAGGGCGATCTCGTCGGGGGCACCGCCCTCACCACGGTCGACGTCCGCGGCGTACCGCAGGATCGCTACGGTGAACGGCACCATCGAGACCTGGTACCAGACCGAGGCGTGCCCCGGGTGCTGCTGACTCATGTCGAAACCCCACAGGGCGTAGAACACTACCACGGCGGTGGCCGCCATCGTCCACACGAAACGGAGGTAGGTCGGGGTGTAGCTCTCCAGCGACTTGCGGATCTTCGCACCCGAACGCATCGCCAGCTTCAGCTCGGCGTACCGCTTGCCCGCCGCCATGAACAGTGAACCGAAGGCGGCGATGAGCAGGAACCACTGCGACAGCTCGATGTCCGCGGCGACACCACCGGCCATCGTGCGCAACATGAACCCGGAGGAGACCAGGGCGATGTCGATCACCGGCTGGTGCTTCCACCCGAAGCAGTAGCCCAGCTGCAGCACGATGTAGACGGCGATGACGATCGCCAGCTCGGGCCCGGACGACGCCAGGAAGCTCAGACCGATCGCCGCGACAATGAGCACCACCGCCATGACGTAGGCCAGGGACACCGGCAGGACGCCCGCCGCGATCGGCCGGAACCGCTTCGTCGGGTGCGCCCGGTCGGCGTCGACGTCCCGGGCGTCGTTGATGAGGTAGATCGAGGACGCTCCGAGGCAGAAGACCACGAAAGCGATCACGATGTCGAGGATGACGTCACCGTGGAAGAGCATGTCCCCGCCGGCGGCGGCCGGGGCCGCCACGACGAGCACGTTCTTCACCCACTGCTTCGGACGCAGGGCCTTGATCATCCCGTCGAGCAGGTTCCTCGGCGGACGCGGCGCCTTCCCCTCCCCGTCCGGCGAGGTCACTGTGTGACCTTCGGTCCACACGGCGGTGTCTTCCTCGAGGCCGGAGGTGTGGGGCTCGGACCCGAGCGGTTCCTGACGGCTCATCAGCCGTTCTCCTTACGCTTGTGCTGTGCGAATCGGTGGACAGTCTGCTCGGTGGCAACGCCGAGCGCCACCCCCGCGCACACATCCGTCGGATAGTGGACGCCGAGCACCAGGCGGGAGACCATCATCACCGGAATCCCGGCGAGCGGTACGGCCGACCCGGTGATGCGGGACAGGGCGATCAGGGCCGCCGCGGTGGAGGTGGCGTGGGAGGACGGGAAGCTCAGTGAACTCGGCGTCCCCACACCGACGACGATGCGCGGGTCGTGCGGACGCTTCCGACGCACGATGCGCTTGACCACCACCGACGCCGCATGCGCGGTGAACGCTGAGACACCCAGGGTGAGCCAGGCGTCCCGCCCGGTGACGGGGTCGGCGTCCCGCCGGTGGGTGAGGGCGCCGGCGGCGGCGAGCGCGAGCCAGCCCAGGGAGTGCTCACCGAAGTGGCTGAGCCCCCGGGCCGCGGTCTGCACCGCGGGACCGGCCGGGGTCTTCACCACGGCATCCTGCAGGGCTACCAGCAGGTCCGCTTCGACCGCCCCGTCACGCCACCCGTCACGGCTACTCAACGACCGCCTCCGGCTCGAAGATCCGGCCCCAGGCCTCGAAGCTGGTCAGCTCGGCGTGGGCGACACGGTAACGCTGCCGCATCTCGTCAAAGCGGGTCGCGACCTCCTTCTGCAGGCGGGCGGACTCCTTCGCGAGCTCCACCGCCCTGTCACGGTCACGTTTACGGTAGACGACGCCACGTCCGTCGGAGGTGGTGACCGTCGCACCGTCGACCCGGCCCAGGGAGAACCAGCGGGCCTCGATCGGGGGCAGGTTGACCTGGGGCACCTCGTGGTGGTGCGGATCAGCCGGACGCAGGTTGTTGCGGACCACCTTCGCCAGCGCCACGACCTTCGAGATCGGGCTCAGCGGGATCTCAGTGAGACCGGCCGGACCCCCGTCAGCCGGTGGCAGAGCGGCTGCCGAGGGGACGACCACGGCGTCCGGATAGTTCTTACGCAGCGCATTGATGCGCGGCAGAGCGGTCTCCAGGATGTCGAAGAGCTGGTCCGGCCCGGCGAGGAAATCCTTCATCGCCTCGTTCTGGATCGCCACGGTCGAATACTCCAGGCACATGAGGTGCTTGGTGGTCGCCTTCGCCATCGAGGTGACGATGCCCCTCGGGCTGCCCTCATGCTGCAGGGCGGCGACGATGAGACGGTTACGCAGGTGGAAGTAGGCCTGCCAGTCGATGGCGTCGTCCTTGTCGGACCAGGCCATGTGCCAGATGGCGATGCCGGGCCAGGAGGCGGTCGGGAAGCCGTGGTCACGGGCACGCAACCCGTACTCGCCGTCGTCCCACTTGATGAACAGCGGCAGCGGCTGACCGACGGTGTCCGCGACGACGCGCGGGATCATGCACATCCACCAGCCGTTGTAGTCGGCGTCGATGCGGCGGTGCAGGTCCTTCGAGTCGATCTCCTCACCGGAGGCGTTCTCGCCGTACTCGCCGCGGTCACGCAGCGGGTGGCGGTAGAAGTCGTGGTCGTAGTGGGTGTGCGGGGCGGCGGTCCACATGAAGCTGCCACGGTCGATGATCTCGCCCATGGTGTGCAGGTGGGAACGCTCCTGCAGGTTCAGCATCTGACCGCCGACGAGCATCGGGGATGCGGCGTACCGGGCGGCGGCCAGGGAGCGCAGGACGCTGTCCGGCTCGATGGCGATGTCGTCGTCCATGTAGAGGATGAACGGGCTGTCCGTGCCGCGCTCGGGGTGGCGTGCCTCGTACATGATGCGGGAGTAGCCGCCGGAGCCACCGAGGTTGCCCTGGACCGGCATGCGCAGCCGGTCGCCGTAGAACGCCTCGACCTCGGCGAAGCCCGCCTCATCCTTCGGATGCTTCGTCCCCTGGTCAGGCATGATCAGTGCGTCCACCACCGAATCGACGACCGGGTCGGAGGACAGTGCCTGCAAGGCGGCGACAGCGTCCGCCGGGCGGTTGAAGGTCGGGATGCCGATGGTGACGCGGGGCTCCGGGGCGGGGATCGTGTCCCCGGCGTGGCGGGTGACCTTCCCGCCGGTCGCAGGATCGGTGACGACCGTGTCGGCGACGAGGATCTGCTCCGCGGCGTCCTTCGTGGCGTACCAGCCGGCGGAGTGGACGGTGGTCTCCGACTCACAGGTCAGGTCGAACCAGATCCAGCCGCCGTCCTCGAAGGGGGCGAGGGGGACGGTGAACTCGGCGACACCGTGGCCCGCGTCATCGGTCTCGACGACGCCGCCGGTCACCGCGATGCGGGAGCCGTCGATCTTCGAACGGTAGATGTCGATGCGGGCATCACCGGTGAGCTCGACGCGCAGCTGGACCTCGTCGAGCTGGCTCCAGCGCCGCCAGTAGGACGCCGGGAAACCGTTGAAGTAGGACTCGAAGCTGACCTCGGTACCCGCCGGAATGCTGGCGGAGGTCCGCGAGAGCGCCGTCACACGGCCCGGGGCCGCCTCGTTCTCCACGATGTACAGGGACCGGACGTCCCGCGGCTCACCACGCTTCGGCAGGATGACCCGGGCGAGACGCCGCGGGTCGAAGGTGTCGTCCGTGATGCTGTTGTCGCTGGTTGCGCTCATGTAGTACTACGCCGGCTTCCGATAGACAGTTGTTCGCCGACGATTATCCCCTATCGGGCCGTCGAGACGTAGTCCGGCGCGCTCGGAGGTGCTGTGAATCACCTGTCAGAGGGGAGCGCGGGTGGTCGCCGGGAGCCGGGGGTCAGAGACCTTCCTTGACGTCCTTGCCGGTCTTCTCCGCGACCGTGTCGCAGTTCTCCGGACGGTCGGGGAAGCAGAGCATCGTCCAGTTGTCGTCGGTCACCCGGAGCATCTGACCGGCCTGGTCATCAGTCAGTCCGGTCTCCTTCTTCAGCTTCGCGATGACATCGTCGTAGTCGCCGAAGAACAGCGGGCCGTCACTGTCACCGCAGAAGGTTCCGGTGAAACCGTCCTCCGTCTCCGGTTCCTCGCAGCGCAGACCCCAGGCAGCCAGCTGCTCGACGGCGGCGTCGGCGTCCTTCCACCCGGTGTACTTCTGCGCTTCCTCGGTCGCCTGCGCGGCGGCGGACTCCGCGGCGCGGCGTTCCTCCGCCTCCCGGTCCAGTCGCGCCTGCGAATCCGACTGCTCCTGGTAGATGTTCCGGGAGCCGTCAAGCGTGGACGTGGTGAAGCCGAGCTGCGGCATCATCGTGGCGCAGCCGTCCGCAGAAGTGTCCATGCAGTAGCCCGCGACACCGTCTCCGTCGACAGGGTGGAAGGTCCCGCGGATGATGTCCTCGTCCAGGGAAGCCATGAGGCCACCGTCTCCGCCTGATGTGGCCACCGCCTGCTCTGCGACCTCCTCGCCGGATGCCATGGTCGAGGTCGGGAAGACGACGAAAGTCGGATGACTGCCCAGGGGCTCGGCACCCGACACACAGGAGAGCCCGCCTGGGAGGCCGGACACTTCGTCGACCTGGTCGCCGAGTTCGAGGCAGCTGTACTCCAGCCCCTGCGCCT
>NZ_CACZOO010000051.1 GCF_902782855.1 uncultured Corynebacterium sp. | reverse complement strand
TTCCTCGGTGATCCTGGCGACGGCGCGGCGGGCGGCGTCCACCGAGTCGATGAACGGGAGGTGGCGCCGGCGCCAGTCGAAGCCCGGGAACTGCGCGAGCAGCGCGTTTCCGAGGGTTTCCGCGGTGATTCCGGTGCTGTCGGAGACGAAGTAGACAGGACGTCCTGTCAGGTCCACCATGTGCGTCCTCACTGCTGTCGCTGCTGTCGTCTGTGCGCACCGTCTCGCGCCGGTGGTCCACTGTCACCGTTGAAGATGCCCCCGAGGGTAGCAGTGAACACCGAACAGTCCCACGTGACACTGTGGGATTCCAACCCCGGACGGGGTTATCCGACCGCGCGGGGCTGCCACAGTGGCCTCTCCCCCGGCGACGCCACAGGTTTCGTCCCAGAGCCATCTGGTCAGCCCGGGCGTCACCGGAGAATTACGGTTCAACCTCCTTCTGCGCAGTTCTTTGATGACACTGGGACAAACCTCGTGGCGCGGCACCAGTCCGGCACAGCCCCACTTGGAACCGGACCCCTCGGCGAGACCACCGGATCCCTGTTCGAGCGGCGAAGGAGGGTGTCGGCTCACTGCGTAGACTGACCTCAGGCAGACCAGCCCCCACCACACCAGGAGCACCGATAACCGGCACCCCGACAAACTCCGGAGAGATCCAGCTCATCCAGGATGATGACGGACTCGCGGTGATCGGCGAACCAGGGCTGGTTGAACGGTTCTGCGACACGCTCGGCCTCACAGGCAAGACCCCAGTCCGGGACCTCGGCTCACGCATGACCGGAGCATCCGGGTTGTTGCAGGCCGGATCGGACATCGCTGAGAGTTCCGGCCGGTGGATGAAGCTCACCGGGGAGTCCGCCGCAGCAGTGAAGCGGTTCCCCATGGTGACGAACTCGACCACGGGGAATCTCCACGCGACCCTGCGGGCAGCCGACGGGACGATCGCCGAGACCCTGCAGTTCGTCACAGGACCAGCTGTCGGTGCTGCCACCCTCGCGACCCCTGCGGGGTTGGCCACTGCAGCCTCGATGATGAACCAGATGGCCATGCAGCAGACCATCGAGGAGATCACCGAGTTCCTCGCCTCCATCGACAGGAAGGTCGACGACCTCCTGCGGAACCAGACGACCACCGTCGTCTCGAGGCTGTACGGGGTAGGTGACGTGATCGACGACGCGGTCACCGTGCGTGATGCGGTCGGATACGTCTCGGAGACCAGCTGGTCGAAGGTCCAGAACGCGGCGAGCGTCATCGCGGGTGCCCGGCGGTACGCGCTCCAGCAGCTCTCGGACATCGCCGACCGGATTGACGGGGAGCGGGATCTCGGTGACCTGGCGAAGTTGATCTCCGGCGTAGGCGCCGAGGTCAGGGACTGGCTGACCGTCCTCGCACGGTGCATCCAGCTCCAGGACCAGTCGGACAGCCTCGAGCTCGACCGGATGGCCGAGACCGGTCCCGGAGACCTTGAGCTCCAGCGTCGGGCGTTGCAGACCGCCCGGGAGAACCGACGGGCCCAGGTATCCGAGGTGACGGTCTCCCTCATGGACCGCATCACGGCAGCGGCCGAACGTGCCAACACCAAGGTGCTTCTGCACCCGCTGCCGTCCGGTCGAGTGGTCCGTTCAAGCAACCAGCTGGCGGCGAGCGTGATCGATTTCCAGGAGAGTCTGGGGGTGACTGATGAACAACGCCATGTGGCCGCACGTCGCTGGCGGGCAGCTGTCGGCGAGGCCCGGGATGCCGCCATCGCCGAGGCTGCCAAGGTGAGCAACCGCTTCTCCCGTGGCGCCAGAGCCTTCCGCTCTGCGTTCAAGGAGGACGACACCCCCGTTGATGAGACCGTTCCGGAGGACGACACACATGCCGGAGGGCACCTCCCGACGAAGCGGGAGATGCCCTCTGAGCTGGACTGACTGGTGGGCCCTGTGGGGCTCGAACCCACGACCTGCGGATTAAAAGTCCGTAGCTCTACCAACTGAGCTAAAGGCCCGTGCCACTGTCGATGGAGAGTGTAGCGCACACCCCACCACAGATGTGCGTCCACCCCGGGGAAATGTTCCGCCAGCCGCAGCGGAGCATTCCTCCCCGACCCCCGGGCGCCACGGCAGCCGCACCGTGGTCTTCCGTCCGCCGGGGTGCCTCGGACGCTGAAACGCGTGCCCTACTTCAGCATCGAGCCCGTCTCCACGAACCGCTTCTGGAAGTCGAAGACGTGGGCCAGCTCATGCGGGGTCTGGAGGAACTCACCCTGCCCCGCCCGGTCGACGTACTCCTGCAGCAGCGGCCGGTACTCCGGCGCGGCGATGGCGATCATCTTCTCGGCACGGTCACGCGGGGCCAGGCCCCGTAGATCGGCGTAACCGTACTCGGTGATGACCACCATGACGTCGTGCTCAGTGTGGTCGGTGTGGGTCACGTAGGGCACGATGGCCGACAGCGCGCCACCCTTCGCAACCGCCGGGCTGATGAAGGAGGAGATGTACGCGTTACGGGTGAAGTCACCCGAACCACCGATGCCGTTCATCACACGGGAGCCGATGACGTTGGTGGAGTTGATGTTGCCGTAGATGTCGGCCTCGATCATGCCGTTGGTGGCGATGAGACCGAGCCGGCGGATGACCTCGGGGTGGTTGGAGACCTGCTGCGGGCGCAGAATGATCGAGTCGCGGTACTTCGCCGCGTCCCGGTTCATCCGTTCCGCGTACTCCGGGGACAGGGAGAAGGACGTGGCGGACGCGACGGTCATCTTGCCCGCGTCGATGAGATCGATCAGCCCGTCCTGGATCACCTCGGTGTACGCGGTGATGTTCTCGAACTTCGAGTCCAGCAGTCCCGCCATCACGGCGTTCGGTACGTTTCCGACGCCGGACTGCATGATGTACCGGTCGTAGGACAGGCGGCCGGCGGAAACCTCACCCTCGAGGAAGTCGAGGAAGTGGCCGGCGATCGCCTTCGAGGTGTCGTCCAGCGGTTTGAAGGGGGCGTTGCGGTCGGGGGAGTCGGTCTCGACGACGGCGACGACCTTCGACGCGTCGATGTCAATGTAGGGGGAACCGATGCGGTCACCGACACCGGTGATCGGGATGGGCTGGCGGTGGCCGGGCAGCGGGATGCGGTAGATGTCGTGCATGCCCTCCAGCTCCTCGGACTGCCAGGAGTTCACACCGAGGATGATCTTCTCGGCGGCGTCGAGGTACTCGACGTTGTTACCGACCGAGGACGAGGGGACGATGCGGCCGTCCTCGAGGATCCTGGTGACCTCGACGATGGCGACGTCCATCTTCCCGAAGAACCCCTCCTGGACCATCATGCCCAGGTGGGATAGGTGGATGTCCGCGTACTTCAGCTTTCCCGCGTTGATCTTCTCGCGCATGACCGGATCGGACTGGTACGGGGCGCGGAAGCTGACGGCGTCCGCCTCGGCGAGCTCTCCGTCGAGTTCGGCGGAGGTGGAGGCACCGGTGAGCAGCCGGATCGCGAAACTGTCACCGCGGTCGTGGAACTCCTTGGCCCGCTTGGCGATCGCGGTCGGCAGCACCTTCGGGTAGCCGGCGCCGGTGAAACCCGACATGCCGACGAGGTCACCGTCGTTGACGAATGTGGCGGCCTCATCGGCGGACATGACCTTCGCGCGCAGCCCCGCGTGGGCGATCCTGTCTGACATTGTGTGTTTTCTCCTCAGGTGGGGGTTCGGTGGTCACCGTATCCGGTGATGGACATCACGTTGCGTCCACCAACGTGACAGCCATTATATGGATTGAGAAACATACTTTCCGGATTGACTCCATTCGGGGGTGGTGCGCTCCGCTCCCCTCCCTCAACTCTCCCCCGCAGGACGCGAAAAGACCCGCCGGACGCGGTGTGCGTCGGCGGGTCTCCCGCCCCCCGTCACCAGGGAACGGTGGCCGGGCGAAGGCCGGAACTACTTCATCATGGAGCCGGTCTCCAGGAAACGGGTGTGGAACTCGAAGGCGCGGGTGAGGTCGTGCGGGGTGTGCTGGGCCCTGGACCTGGAGGCGAACTCCACGTACTCCTCCAGCAGCGGCCGGTACTCCGGCGCGGCGACGGCGATCATCTTCTTCACACGGTCACGCGGGCACAGCCCACGCAGGTCCGCGTAGCCCTGCTCGGTGACGATGAGCTTGACGTCGTGCTCGGCGTGGTCGACGTGGGAGGCGAAGGGCACGATGGCGGATATGGCGCCGCCCTTGGCCACCGAGGGGGTGACGAACGAGGAGATGTAGGCGTTGCGGGTGAAGTCACCCGAACCGCCGATACCGTTCATCATCTTGGAACCGGCGACATTGGTGGAGTTCACGTTGCCGTAGATGTCTGCCTCGATCATGCCGTTGATGCCGATCGGGGCCAGCCGGCGGATGACCTCCGGGTGGTTGGAGATCTGCTGCGGGCGCAGGATGATGTGGTTCTTGTACCGGGTGGCGTCGTCGTTCATCCGGTGCGCGGCGTCCAGCGACAGGCAGAAGGATGTGGCGGACGCCATCGTCATCTTTCCCGCGTCGATGAGGTCGAGCATGCCGTCCTGGATCACCTCGGTGTACGCGGTGATGTTCTCGAACTTCGAGTCCAGCAGGCCTGCGAGAACGGCGTTGGGGACGTTGCCGACACCGTTCTGCAGCACCAGGCGGTCGTAGGCGAGCCGACCTGCCTCGACCTCACCTTCGAGGAAGTCGAGGAGGTGACCGGCGATGGCCCTGGAGGTCTCGTCGACCGGTTTGAAGGGGGCGTTACGGTCCGGACCGTCGGTGAAGACCACCGCGGCGACCTTGGAGGTGTCGATGTCGATGGAGGTGCCGCCGATGCGGTCACCGGGGTCGACGATCGGCAGCGGGACGCGGGATCCCGGCATCGGCATGCGGTAGATGTCGTGCATACCCTCGAGCTCGGCAGCCTGCCACTCATTGATCTCGATGATGATCCGGTCGGCGGCGTCCATGTACTCGATGTTGTTGCCGACAGCGGAGGACGGGACGATCGAGCCGTCCTCACGGATGGCGACGGCCTCGACGATGGCGACGTCCATGTGGCCGAAGAAGCCCTCCTGGACATACATGCCGATCTCGGAGAGGTGGATGTCGGTGTACTTGACCTTGCCCTCGTTGATCTTGGCCCGCATCCTGGGGTCGGTGTTGAACGGGGAGCGGAAGCTCACGGCGTCCGCGTCGGCGAGGACGCCGTCATTCTCCGGGGCGGTGGAGGCGCCGGTGAGAATCTTCACGGCCCACTCGTCACCGCGGTCATGGGCCGCCGTCGCCTTGGCGGCGATGGCGGCGGGCATCCCCTTGGGGTAGCCGGCACCGGTGAAACCGGAGGTCCCGATCATGTCACCGTTGTTGATGAACTGGACCGCCTCGTCGGCGGACATGACCTTGGACTTCAGGGCCTGGTTCCTGATGCGCTCTGACACTGACTCTCCTTGTAGTGATCTCTGTGTGGATCTTTGTTTACTGATCGAACACTCTCCCGGCCGCCCAAGTATGGCAGCTGGTGACGCCCTACCGCATCGTCGGCTCTCCGGCGGCGTTTTCCGCCGAACTCCCGCCGGCTGTGACAGGTTCCACCCCACCCTAGTTATGCCGTTGAAGTCACTGGAAAATGAGGTACCACACATCACCCCCGCCCGCTACACCCGCGTTGTCCACAACCTCCGGGAGGTCTGACCGGAGCTCACCGCGACGCGGAATTGCACCGGTCACGCCCCCGGTGTGAGAATCGGACGGTGACTGCAGCAACCACGGGGCCGACATCCTCTCCCGCCCTGACCATCGGGCCACTCGAACTGGCGTCCCCGGTGGTCCTGGCGCCCATGGCCGGGGTCACCAACGTCGCCTTCCGCACCCTCTGCAGGGAGCAGGAGAGGCAGCGCACCGGGTCAGCCTCCGGCCTCTACGTCTGTGAGATGATCACCGCCCGCGCCCTCGTCGAACGCAATCCGAAGACCCTCCACATGACGACATTCGGCCCCGATGAGTCACCCCGGAGTCTGCAGCTCTACACCACCGACCCGGAGTACACGTACAGGGCGGCGCGGATGCTCGCCGAGGAGGACCGCGCCGACCACATCGACATGAACTTCGGCTGCCCGGTCCCCAAGGTGACCCGGCGGGGCGGTGGCTCGGCACTGCCCTACAAGCGACGCCTCTTCGCGGCGGTCGTCGGCGCGGCGGTCAGGGGCGTGGCGGACGCCGGACGCGGCTCCGGTCCGGACGCCGTCCCCGTCACCGTGAAGTTCCGCGTCGGCATCGACGATGAGCACCACACCCACCTCGACGCCGGACGCATCGCCGCGGACCAGGGGGCCGCTGCCGTCACCCTGCACGGCCGCACCGCCGCGCAGCGGTACTCCGGTGCCGCCGACTGGGGCGAGATCGCCAGGTTGGTCAGGCACATGGACGGTACCGGGGTCCCGGTACTGGGCAACGGCGACATCTTCCGGGCCTCGGACGCCGCGGCGATGATGGAGCAGACCGGCTGCGACGGCGTCGTCGTGGGACGCGGCTGCCTGGGGCGCCCGTGGTTGTTCGCCGAGCTCTCCGCCCATCTGCGGGGCAAGGAAATTCCGGCGGAGCCGACACTCGGCGAGGTGGCGCACATCATCGCGCGTCACGCCGAACTGCTGGCCGAACATGACGGTGAGAAGCACGCCAGCCGCGACATCCGCAAGCATGTCGCCTGGTACCTGCGCGGATTCCCCGCCGGCGGGGAGATGCGTCGCCGGCTCGGCTCGATCAACAGTCTCGCCGACCTGCGGGACGTCCTCGATCCAATCTGGGACTCCGGGGCCACCGCCGCCGACGCCGACGGCGCCCGTGGCCGCCGAGGTTCACCCGGCAAGGTCTCACTGCCCCACAACTGGCTCGACGATCCGTGGGAGGACCTCGGCGGCGTCGCCGAGGACATGGGCGACGCCGCGAACAACGGTGGCTAGCACCGGATGACCGCGGCCCGCTCCGCAGCAGGCACGTATCGGTGCACAATCCATGGGGACACCCCACGATAGGCGTCCCCTACATGAACGCAGGATGAAGACTGCGCGCAGAACAGGCCCGGACCGTCAGACACACGTAGACTGTCCGCCATGCGCACTGTGTACCAGGAACAGATGCGGACTTTCGCCCACGACCTCGCTGTGATGTCTGACCGGGTCCGCACAATGATGTCCCAGGCCTGCACGGCCCTCTTCGAGGCGGACATCGAGACCGCGGAGAACGTCCTCAGCTCGATCGACGGGGTCGAGGATCTCCGCAAGGGGGCCGAGCAGACCTCGTTCGAGCTGCTCGCCCTCGAAGGCCCGGTCGCCCGTGACCTCCGTCAGGTCGTCTCGGGCACCTACATCGTCGAGGACCTCGCCCGGATGGCGAGCCTGGCGGTCCACATCGCCCGGCTCGCGCGACGGCACCACCCCGACCACACTCTCCCGGAACCGGTGGAGCCGTACTTCCGGGAGATGGCACGGCTGGTCGACGAGATCGGTGCGAAACTCCACGATGTCCTGGTCACCTACGATCCCGAGAAGGCGATGGAGCTCGCCCTCGACGATGACGCGGTCGACGACCTCCACGAGCACATGTTCCAGCTCACGACGAAGCGGGACTGGCCGTGGCCGGTGTCCGCGGCGGTGGACGTCACCCTGCTCTCCCGCTACTTCGAGCGGTACTCGGACCATGCCGTGAACATCGGCACCCGGGTGGTCTACCTGGCGACCGGCAAGCAGCCGGCCGAGTACGAGACCACCCAGCGCAGTGCCGAACAGCAGGAGACGATGCGGGAGCAGTTCGATGAGATCCGGCGCCGCTACGGCTCCGACGCCTTCTAGTCCACCCCGGCCCGTCGCGCCACCGACAGTGCGGCCAGCGCCGCCTCCGCCAGGACCCCCGGTCCACGGGTGGCGTCCACCCGGATACCGGGTTCATCGGCGCGCAGCCGCTCGAGTTCGGCGTACTGGCGGCGCAGTACCTCCTCGCCGTCCCCGTCGGGCACCCGTCCGGTCTGCTGACGGATCCGCTCCCGGATGACGTCGTGGGTCCCCTCGACGTGGACGAAGAAGACGAAACCCTCCGCCTCGCGGAAGATGTCGCGCGCCCGCCGTCCCAGGCCGAGGCTCACCACGACGGTGGAGTGGCCCTGACGGGCCTGGTCGGTGAGCCAGTCACGGATGGCGTACGCCCAGGGGAGCCGGTCGTCCGGGGAGACGAACCTCCCGTCCGCCATCTTCACGCGGACGTCCGCGGGCTGCAGTTCCTCGGCGGTCGCCCCGGTGAAACCGGTGCGGCGCACCAGCTCCTCCGCCAGAGCGGCCTTACCGCTGCCGCTGACCCCCATGAGCACGATGTGCACGGCCTGTGCCGGTTCCACTGTCGTCATGTCACCTGTTCCTTTCGACGCCTCAAGTGTGGCACGAAAACAGAACGGGGGTGGCGGGCGTTGTCGGCACCCCACGCCGGTCAGCCACGGCCCCCGGCGACGGCCCCGTGGTCCCCCTCCCCCGGCCCCGGTCAGCCGAAACGTCCGGAGATGTAGTCCTCGGTCTCCTGTCGCTCCGGAGACTCGAAGATCTTCTTGGTCGGGCCGACCTCGACGAGCTGGCCGGGGCGTCCCGCCGCCTCCAGCGAGAAGAACGCGGTCTGGTCGGAGACCCGCGCCGCCTGCTGCATGTTGTGCGTGACGATGACGATGGTGAACTCCTCCTTCAGCTCGTGGATGAGGTCCTCCACCGCCAGGGTCGAGATGGGGTCCAGGGCGGAGCAGGGCTCGTCCATGAGCAGCACCTCGGGCTCCACCGCGATGGCGCGGGCGATGCACAGACGCTGCTGCTGACCACCCGACAGTCCCCCGCCGGGCTTGTCGAGGCGGTCCTTGACCTCTTCCCAGAGGTTCGCCGCCCGCAGCGACTTCTCGGCGACCTCGCTGAGCTTCCTCTTGTTCTTCACTCCCGCCAGCCTCAGGCCGGCGACGACGTTCTCCTCGATGGACATCGTCGGGAAGGGGTTGGCCTTCTGGAAGACCATGCCGATGGTGTTGCGCACCGCGACCGGGTCGATCCGGCGGTCGTAGATGTTCTCCCCGTCGAGCAGGATCTCTCCGTCGACGTAGGCGCCGGGGATGACCTCGTGCATCCGGTTCAGGGAGCGCAGCACGGTGGACTTGCCGCAGCCGGATGGGCCGATGAAAGCGGTGACGGACCGGGGCGGGACCTGCAGGTCCACGTTCTGCACGGCGTGGAAGTCACCGTAGAAGATGTTGACGTCCCGCAGGTCGAGTCGTTTGGCCATGATGCGTTCCTTCTCGTGGGTGTTTCCGGTGGGTGGTGCCGGTGGTTGTTGCTAGCTGGTCTTGACGGAGTAGCGGTGGGAGACGAACCGGGCGGCGAGGTTCAGTACGGCGATGAGGAGCACCAGGGTGAGCGCCGCGCCCCACAGGCGCGAGAGCACCTGGTCGTTGGACTGCAGCTTGTACATCTCCAACATGAACAGCGGCAGTGAGTTCTGGTTGCCCTCCAGCACATTCCAGTTGATCACCGGGGTGGCGCCGACGAGGATCAGCACCGGGGCGGATTCGCCCATGATGCGTGCCACGGCGAGCATGATGCCGGTGACGATGCCGGAGAGGGCGGTGGGCAGCACGATCTTCACGATCGTCTTCCACTTCGGGA
>NZ_CACZOO010000050.1 GCF_902782855.1 uncultured Corynebacterium sp. | reverse complement strand
CTCACGTCCGGAGGGCCGGTAGGCCAGGCCCGAGCGGGCGGTGGCGTCGGTGACGAACTTCCCGCCACGGTCGACGGTGACCATCGCCATGAGGTCGAAGAACCCCATACCGAGCCCGCGGACCACGACCTCCTCACCGGCGGGGATGTCGTCGACGGACTGGTCGGCGGGGTTGCCGGGGCGCACCCACCGCAGCCCCGGGTGCATGGAGACCGAGGTGGCGGTGAAGCCCTCCAGGGCGTCCGGCTCGTTGTCGGTCCAGCCCAGCGCCAGCACCGTGGCGTCCGCCGTGAGCGTGACGGACCCGGACGCCAGGTGCGCTGCGTCCCCGCTGGTGTGGTGCTCCAGGGTGATCTTGTCGCGCAGGACGCCGTCCGCCCCGGTGACCTGCGTGATCGCCGTGGCACGGGCCTGGTGGACCTCGACTTCAATTCCGGTGGGGAGCCGCGACAGCACCACGGACAGCACCCAGCGCAGGTACTCGCCGTACAACGCGCGGGAGGGGTGGGACTCGGGCCTGGTCGCTGCGAACTCACTGTGGAACTCGCCACGGACCATCGCCGGGTGCGACCGGAACAGGGCGGTCTTCGCCCCGGACGGGTCAGCGGTGGCGGAGAGGGAATCGCCGCGGATCAGTTCGATCCACTCGTACAGGGTGGGGCCCTCGACTACCGGCGCGGTGACGGTCGACCCGGGTTCGGTGAACAGGGTCACCGCGTCCGCCAGGGTGTTCATGCACAGGGTGCGGGTCTGGTTGGTGCGCCAGACCCGGCCGGCGCCGGGTTCGGTGTCGTCGACGAGATGGACGGTGAGGGGGTGGTCCCCGGCGGTCGGGTCGGAGGCGACCTGCGCGGCGAGACGTTCCAGGACGGAGATGCCGCGGGGGCCTCCCCCGATGATCGCGATGGTGCCCGATGAGCTCATGGGCACCCATCGTAGTGGGTCGGCTCCGGTGCTACGATGACGGCCTGAACCAAAACAGACAGGTCTGTACATGCCACTCTTCCCCCACCGGGGTCACCGGACGAGCCGGGACACCCCGTACCCCCGGCCGTGTTCCCGGACGCGATCCCGGACGCGACCCCGGACGCGACCCCGCCTCACGGTGACGGCGCTCGCCGCGCTCGCCGCGCTCACCGCCCTGGCCACCGCCACCGGTCTGGCGTCCTGCAGCAGCAGCGACGACGGCCCCACCGCGCACGAGCTCACCTACCTCGAGTCCCTGCCCTTCCAGACCCTCTACCCGCCGACCGCGGGCTACTACCCCAACGGTGGTGTGGTGAACAACGTCACCGACCGACTGCTCTGGCAGGACCCGGACACCCTCCGGCTCTACCCGTGGATCGCCACCGACCTGCCCGAGGTCAACGCGGACGCCACCGAGTTCACCTTCCACCTGCGCGACGGCGTCACCTACTCCGACGGCACCCCGCTCACCGCGCAGAACGTCGTGGCCAACTTCGACCTCTTCGGTAAGGGCGCCAAGGACCGCAAGCTCACCTCCTCGGAACAGATCAGCACCTACGACCACGGCGAGGTCCTCGACGACCACACCGTCCGTTTCCACTTCACCGCCCCCGAGCCCGGCTTCCCGCAGGCCACCAGCTCCTTCAACGCCGGACTGCTGGCGGACGCCTCCCTGGCCATGACCGACGAGGGCTTCGCCCCCGGCAACGCGACC
Organism: uncultured Corynebacterium sp.; assembly: GCF_902782855.1. Classification (GTDB taxonomy): domain Bacteria; phylum Actinomycetota; class Actinomycetes; order Mycobacteriales; family Mycobacteriaceae; genus Corynebacterium. The sequence goes on along the minus strand of NZ_CACZOO010000050.1, from coordinate 33,120 downwards.
AGGGTCATCGGCTCCGGTCCCTTCGTCATCACGGGCGAGGAGCGCAACACCGAACTCACCCTCTCCGCCCGGGGCGACTACGCCTGGGCCCCGCCGGAACTCGGGAAGCGCGGCGAGAACACCGGGCGTCCCGACCTGGACACCATCCACATCGTCGTCGCCAAGGAGGACAGTGTCCGCGTCGGTGGCATCCGCTCCGGCCAGGGCGATGTCGCCCGCCAGATCGAGGCCCCCGAGGAAAAGCACCTCATCGACTCCGGGGTGGACATCCTCTCCGCCCCGACCTCCGGGGTGAACAACCAGATCGCCTTCCGCTTCCGCCACCCCCTGCTCTCCGATATCCGCGTCCGGCGGGCGATCATCGCCGGCGTGGACCGCGAACGCATCCTCAACTCCCTGTTCTCGAAGTCTTACCCGCTGGCGACCTCCGCCCTGGCGTCCACCGCCATGGGCTACCGCGAGCAGAAGGACGCCTACACCTTCGACCCGGAGAAGGCGGAGGAGCTCCTCGACGAGGCGGGCTGGGCGCCCGGCGCCGACGGCATCCGCGTCAGGGACGGGGAGCGGCTCAGCCTCACCGCCAATGACGCCGCCCAGCAGCCCCGCACCCGCGAGGTCGTCACCATGGTCCAGGAGCAGCTGAAGAGGATCGGCATCGAGGTCAACCTCTATCCCGGTGACGTCGCCGCGCAGAAGGCGGCCCAGACCGATGAGTCGGAGGTGCAGCTCAACGTCACCATGGTCGGCCGCGCCGACTACGACGTCATCAAGTCGCAGTACTACTCCGACAACCGCAACCAGCTGCTCAACCTCCACCCTGACGACTCGATCGGCGACACCCACCTCGAGGAACTGCTCCGCAGGGTCTCCTCCTCACCGACCGCGGACGCCCGCGCGAAGGCCTCCGGCGATGTCCAGGACTACCTCACCGAGCAGGCCTACATCCTGCCCATGTTCGAGGAACCGCAGGTCTACGGCGTGCAGCCGTACGTCCACGGCTTCCGTGCCGAGTCCATCGGCCGGCCCTGGTTCTACCTCACCAGCATTGAGGGGGACGAGTAGATGACCACCGCGACAGTCCTGCGCCGCACCGGCGCCGCCGTCCTGGTCCTCTGGGCCAGCTTCACACTCGCCTTCCTGCTGCTCACCGCCCTGCCCGGGGACGCCGTCTCCACCCGCTACGCCGACCCCGAACTCGGCCTCTCGGCCTCCGAGATCGCCGAGATGAGGGACGCCTACGGCTCAGACGAGCCACTCCTGTCCCGCTACCGGAACTCGCTGACGGGCGTCCTCCACCTCGACTTCGGCAATTCCCTGCAGACCGGTGCCGATGTCATGGATTCCCTGACCGATGCCCTGCCCGGCACCCTCGCCCTGGCGCTCACCGGGTTCATCCTCGCCCTGGTCATCGCCGTCGTCGTCGCGGTGACCGCCACCTCACTGCCGGACAACCGGGTCTGCCGCTGGATCTCGGCGACGCTGCGCGCGGTGCCGCCGCTGTTCGTCTCCCTGCCGGCGTTCTGGCTCGGCATCATCCTCATCCAGGTGTTCAGCTTCACCCTGGAGTGGATCCCGGTGATCCACGCGACGAGCGTCCAGGAGCTCGTCCTGCCGTCGGTCGCGCTGGCGCTGCCGCTGTCCGCGCCGCTGGCACAGGTGCTGATCCGCAGTATCGACGACGTCGCCGACATGCCCTTCATCACCGTGGTCAAGGCCCGTGGCGCCGGCGCTCGGTGGGTGCTGTGGCGCAATGTGCTGCGCAACGCGGTGCTTCCGGCGATCACCATCGCCGGGCTCACCTTCGGCGAACTCGTCGGCGGCGCGGTCGTCACCGAGGCCGTGTTCTCCCGCGCCGGGGTCGGCGCGATGACGGTGGACGCCGTCGCCAACCGCGACACCCCCGTCCTCATGGCGGTCGTCGTCCTGGCGGCCACGCTGTACGTCATCATCAACCTCCTCGTCGACCTGCTCTACCCGGTGCTCGACGCCCGGCTGCGCACCGGCGGAACATCCGGACGGAAGAGTGCGCAGCGGAGTACGCAGCGCGACACGGAGGTGCAGGCATGAAGCCCCTGACACATGTCCGCCCCGGGGTCTGGCTCGCCGGGCTCGTCGTCCTCCTCGCCGTGGCGTGGGCCCTGGTGCCCGGCCTGTTCGCCTCCGGTGACCCCACCGAATCCGGCACCACCGAACCGCTGCTCGCGCCCTCGGCCGAACACTGGTTCGGCACCGACGCCGTCGGCCGCGACCTCTACACCCGCGTGGTGTGGGGTGCCCGGCACTCACTGTCCGGCGCCCTGGTCGCCGTGGCCGTCGGCATGGTCGTCGGCACCGCGCTCGGCCTGGTCGCCGGGTCGGTCCGGCAGTCCGGGCAGGGCGGACGCAACGGCTGGCTCGACACGCTCATCATGCGTGTCGTCGACGTCCTGCTGTCCATCCCCGCCCTGCTGCTGAGTCTGTCGGTGATCATCCTGCTGGGCTACGGCACGATGAACGCCGCCATCGCCGTCGGTGTCACCAACGTCGCCATGTTCGCCCGCCTGGCCCGCTCCGAGGTCCTCGGTGTGGCAGCCGCCGACTTCGTCGAGGCAGCCTACGGTTCAGGCGGGACGGCCTGGTCGGTGCTGTGGCGTCACATCCTGCCGAACTCACTGACCCCGGTGCTGGCCCTGGCCGGGCTCCAGTTCGGTAGTGCGATCCTGCAGCTGTCCACCCTCGGCTTCCTCGGCTACGGCGCCCCGCCGCCCACCCCGGAGTGGGGACTGATCATTTCCGAGGGCCGTGACTTCATCGCCACCTCCTGGTGGCTGTCCGTCCTCCCCGGCCTGGCGATCGTCCTTGTCGTCCTGGCCACCAACCACCTCAGCCAGGCGCTCCAGCGCTCCGGCGGGAAGGAGATCCGGTGAGTACAGCGACGGGCGACAGCCCGGACATGAACTGGGACGACGGCTCCTGGCGTCCGGAAGACCATGAGGACGCCGACCGTGCCGGTCACGGGACGCCGCTGCTCGAGATCCGCGACCTCGCGGTGACCTACCGCACCCGCCGCGGTGGCGTCCCCGCGGTGAGGGATGTCAGCCTCACCGTCGAGCGGGGGAAGGTCACCGCGATCGTCGGCGAGTCCGGCTCCGGCAAATCGACCTCCGCCATGGCCACCCTCGGACTACTGCCCGGAAACACCGAAGTCAGCGGCACCATCAAGCTCGACGGCCGGTCGATCACCAACCTCTCCGAGCGCCGGTGGCGTGGCATCCGTGGTACACGCATCGGCCTGATCCCGCAGGACCCGAACAACTCCCTGAACCCGGTGAAGACCATCGGCGCGTCCGTGGGGGAGGGCCTGCGCATCGCGCCGAAGGCGGTGCGCCTGTCCGCGTCCGCGCGCAAGGAGAAGGTCATCGACCTGCTCACACAGGTCGGGATCGACAATCCGGAGGTGCGCTACGATCAGTACCCGCACCAGCTGTCCGGCGGCATGAAGCAGCGCGCGCTCATCGCCGCGGCCGTCGCCACCGAGCCCGAGCTCATCATCGCCGACGAGCCGACCAGCGCCCTGGACGTCACCGTGCAGCGCACGATCCTGGATCTGCTGGACCGAATGAGGGTGGAGCTCGACCTCGGCATCCTCTTCATCACCCATGACCTGGCCGTCGCCGGCGACCGTGCCGACCGGCTCGTCGTCATGCAGGGTGGTGAGGTGAAGGAGACCGGCCCGACCGACCGGATCCTCACTGACCCACGCGACCCGTACACGCGGCGACTCCTGTCGGACGCCCCGTCCCTGGTCAGCGCGGTGGAGCAGTCGACCTACCGGCCCGGCCCCGCGTCGGACGCAGCGCCCCTGCTCACCGTGGACACGCTGCGCCGCGAGTTCGGCGGTGCCGAGCCCTTCGTCGCCGTCGACGACATCTCCTTCACCGTCGCCGCCGGCACGACCCACGCCATCGTGGGGGAGTCCGGCTCCGGCAAGTCCACGCTGGGCCGGATGATCACCGCCTTCCAGGAACCGACCTCCGGAACGGTGACCCTGGCCGGCGTCGCTGGTGACGTGCGCATCGACGAGTTCGGCACCTTCTCCAGGGCGGGACGCCGCGACCTGCGGCGCCGGGTCCAGATGGTCTACCAGAACCCGTACAGCTCGCTGGACCCGCGGCAGACCGTGGGGAGCATCCTCGCCGAGCCGCTGCGCAACCTCACCGACCTGTCGAAGGCGCAGATCACGGAGAAGGTCCGGGCGATCCTCGAGCGTGTGGCCCTGGGCTCCGGGGCAGGATCGGTGAGCGGGGACATCGCTGCACGGCGTCCCGCCGAACTGTCCGGCGGGCAGCGCCAGCGCGTGGCGATCGCGCGTGCCCTGATCCTCGACCCGGAGCTCGTGGTCCTCGACGAGGCGGTGTCCGCACTGGACGTCACCGTGCAGGCACAGATCCTCACCCTGCTCGACGAGCTGCAGAGCGACCTCGGACTGACGTACCTCTTCATCTCCCACGACCTGTCGGTGGTGCGTGAGATATCCGACACCGTCACGGTGATGAGCCACGGCCGCCAGGTCGAGTCCGGCCTGACCTCGGAGATCTTCGAGCATCCGCGGGACCCGTTCACGAAGAAGCTGCTCGACGCCATTCCCGGCCACCGCTACCGCTCCGGCGGACTCAATCTGGGGCTGTGACAGGGGAGTTCGGCATCGCGGACGGGTAGGGCGATCTGCAACCTACTGTCCGCCCCGAGTTTGCGGAAGATTGTGCTGACGTGGGTCTTCACTGTCGGCACCGAGATGAACAGGCGGTCGGCGATCTCTGCATCGGAGAGCCCCCGCTGAGGCAATGAGCGATCGCCGGTTCCCGGTCGGTGAGCGGTGACAGTCGTTGCTGCGCCTCCCTGGACTGTCGGGCATTGTCGGCGACCATTCCGACCAGTTGTCGGGTGACGGCAGGGGCGAGGATCGTCTCTCCGGCGGACGCGGGGAGGACTGGCGCGGGAGGTGAGGATCTCCGTGGCGGCGATACCGCCGAGGCCGGGCATCCGGACATCCATGAGGACGACATCACCGAGAGAGGGCGCGGCGACGGCATCCTCGCCACTGGTAAGACTGGCGATGACGGTCACCTCATCGACTGCGGCGAAGAGCGCTTCCAGTGCCGCGCGGACGTAGGGGGCGTCGTCGACGATCGTGACGGTGACGGGCGAAGGTCCGGGGAAGGTCATGGGGTCCACGGTGCCTCAATTCGTGCGGTGAAGGTACCGTCCGCGCCCTTGGCGGTCCGGAGGCGGCCATCGTGAAGCCTCATGCGCTCCGCGATACCGATCAGGCCGGTACCCGAACTGTCTTCGGACGACGTGCCGGTTGACCGGTTGGCGCAGGTCACGGCAGTACCGGCCTCCGGACTGGCCGTGACATTCAGGGTGACCGGAGCGCCTGGGATGGTTGACGGTGGACCGTCTCCGCCACGGACGCCAGGTCATCAGGGATGTCGTCCGCACGGTAGCTGAGGGTCCCGGCACTCATGCTGATCAGGGTGAGGTGGTGGGCCAGGGAATCATGGATTTCACTGGTGATCATCTCCCGCTCGTGGCGGCGAGCCTGTTCCGCCGCATGGTCACGTTCACGGATGAGCTGGCGTGCCCGTTCCTGCAGCGAGGAGACGGGCTCCCGCCTGGACCGGAGGACGAGAGACCAGGCCACGGACAGGAGGATGAGGCAGCACAGCAGGATCGCGCCGGGCAGGACAGCGTCCCCGTGGAGGGGTGAGCCGAGCACCAGTTGAACAGGCCCGGACCGGCGGTGACGCCGAAGACGGTGGAGAGGAGGATCAGTGTGACGGCAACAGCCGTGGCGTCGCGGCTCACTGGGCTGCGTGGGCTGCGCAGAGCGCCGGCCTCAGGTGACGGGGGCTCCCCGGGCGCTGGACGCCCCGCCCACGAAGGCTCCGTAGTAGTCGTCGAACTGTTGTGTGATCCGGGAGACGGCGTCCTTCGTGATACTGAGGTCGGTCCCGTTGTTCCAGGATCCGAGGGTGAGTGCAGTGCCATCGAGTGTCGCCTGGCCGCGGTGCGGGAACAGGACCTTCTGGTTGAGCAGTGCGGTCATTCGGCGGCCGGTGCCGGCATCGCCGAGCTCGGAGCGCAGTGCGGCGACACAGGTGGAGGTGCGGACGGATTCGGGTGTTCCTGATGCGGACACGGTTCCAGTGTCTGCCGGTGCCGATAGCGGCACCACCGTCCACCGGTACCCGGTTGCCCTACTGAAGTATGAGTCGGTCGAGAGAACATCATCGGGGATGCATGGTCGGGGATTCCGGGCCGACACTGTCTCTCGGGAGTGCCGACTTCAGGTCGGTTCCGGGAGCGGGCATGGCTGTATGCCGCGGGGCGGGGCCCACTGGAGGTGGGGACTTCGCGTCCGCGGTGCAGGTCAGGCAGTAAGCGTCAGATGGACCGCCAGGTCACCCGGTGGGGCGGGCCAACAGGTCCAGTAGCTTCCGTGACTGTCGGCGTAGGATCTGCCCCGGTGTCGTCCAACTCGCCGGATGCACGGTGATCGCCGGTGCCCGGGAGGGATCCACCTGTTCCGGAGGGATCCACAACACCCGGTCGGGGCAACCCTTCGGCGGTGGGATGGTCTGCCATTTCCGTGGATCAGTGCGGGAATCGTCGATCCCGGCGTGGGCCTCGGGGCCGACGAGGGTGAGATTCGGCAGGTCGGTGCGTCCTCCGAAGAGCCAGGACGTGATGTGGTGGACCTGAGAGAACGCCGGGGGTGTCACCGGTCCGGGTGCGGAACTCGCCCCTTCCTCGCCGACCAGGGCGAGATACTGGTCGACCGACCCCAGCCGTCGCGACCGGCCCAGGTACAGTGACCTGCCGTGGAAGTCCATGACCTGCAGGAAAAGGTCACGGGCGTCGCAGGTTTCCACCAGTTGCCCGACGGTCATCCGTACCCCGGCGTCGGTCACTGCCGTACCGGTGCGTGCGGCCAGTTGCTCGAGAGTCACTGCGGCGACGATGGTGGTGGTTCCCCGTCCAGGGGCAAGCTCCTTACCACGACCGTAACCCGCGGCTACGGCGGCGAACAGGGCGTCATGACGCCGCTGGGCGGGGTTGCGGCCATCCGTCTCAGCGGGATCCTGCACTGTGCCGCGCTCTCCGGCATCGGCGGCATCGGCAGCATTGGCGCCGACGGTGAGGTCGCCGGGGTTGGCGTGGTCGGCCATGAGCCGCTGCAGGAGAGAGGCCAGTTCCGGTGTCAGGTCACCGGCGATCGGGGACATACCGTCATCACGCTGCCGACCGATGGTGACACCGCGGAGGCGGGCCCGGTCATCGTCGGTGTAGGGTTCGTCGACTCCGGCGATTCCCATGAGGAACGGGCGTAGGTCCGCCACTGCATCAGGGCCGGCAGTGCGGACCAGCTCGGCGACCGGGGCGTCGGCGGCGGTGGCGACGCGGTCCTGGACCTCGAGGGGCAGGGCGCGCAGCAGCCGGTCGAGGCGGGCGACGGGCTCGGCGTCAAGGACACCGACCCGGACGGCTTCGCCCAGGACGGGGAGACGCGTCGAGGTCGGTACGGCGAGGTTCGTGATCTCGGTGGTGGTGATCCGGTCTGCGGCAGCCACCCTGGTCTTCGCTTCGCGGAGGGTGAGCCCGAAGGTGCGGGCGAGCCAGCGGAAGCCGCGGGGTCCACAGGGCATGGCGAAGTCGGTGCGGAGACTGGTGACCATCGCTGCGTCCGCGGCGGTGAGTTTCCGGCGGGAGCGCTCCAGTCGCCGGTATAGTTTCTCTCGCTCACCTGAGCTGATACGCGACCAGGTGTGCTCTCCCTGGGCGAGAATGGTCTCCACGGCATCATCGAGTGCGGCGACGGCATTGACGAGGTCGGTTGTGCTGCCGAAGTGAAGTGGTGCGGGTTCTTCCTGTATCAACGGGTCGTCAGGCAGATCGGACCAGGGGTCTGCGGTGGTCGTTCCGGTCGTGTCGTCCATGGTCCTCCCCTTCCTGAGATGTGGTTTCCGAGCCTTGTTCATCTGGATTCGATAGTACACCAGTTCGATTGGTACTGCAATGTTTCGGTGAAGGACACTCCTGCGATGAAGACACCGGCCACGGCAGTCACGGGCCCCTGACCCTCGAACCGGGAGAGGACTACCCTGGCCACCATGACTACCGAGTCCTCCGCAGGCACCACCACCGCCTCCGCCGACATCATCGACTTCCTCGCCGACCTCGACCCGGACTCCGACATCTCCGGTCCGGTCGCCAGGCTGCGGCACCACCGCGCCCAGGCCCGGGACAACGCCCAGCGGTCCTTCCATGCCCTGTTCGAGCCGGAGACCCCGGGCGACTTCACCCTCGCCGAGCGCTACGCCGTCGCCGCCTTCGTCGCCGGGCTGCACGGTGGGGCGACCGCCGCCGCGCGTGCGACGAGCCTCTACACCGACCTGCTGGTCGACGAACTTGACGGCAACGCCGCACCGGCCGAGACCGATGCGCTGCTCACCACGCTCGCCGCCGTCGTCTCCGATGCCCGCGCCCACGTCAACGCCGCCGGGGTGCCCACCCCCTACGGTGTCTACCGGGAGCCGGACCTTGCCGCCGAGTCCGTGCCCGGCCCGGAGTTCCGCCTGCTCGAGGCGCAGAAGAAGGTCCTCGGGCCGCGTCTCTCCACCGCCCTCGAGTTCACCCACCTGCTGGTCCTGCACCCGCGGGACTCGCGCGCCGAACGGCTCCAGCCGTTGGCGGACACCGGATGGTCACCGACCGAGGTCGTCCGACTCGCCCAGCTCGTGTCGTTCCTCACCTTCCAGATCCGCACCGCGCACGGACTGGGCGTCCTGTCGACGAAGTTCGTGCCACAGGGCGACGTCCGCCGGCCCGGGCGGCGGGCCGGCGGACGGCAGACGGACGCCCCGCGCCGTCCGGTCCACGCCGAGGAGGCGCCCGGCACCGGGCTGGACGCCGGTTTCGACGTCCTCACCTACCCTGACCTGGTGCGTCCCACCGGGTTCGTCACCCATTCCCTCGGCTGGGTGCCGTGGGTGCCGCCGGTGGACGAGGCTGATCTCACGGAGCGGCAGAAGGAGGCGCTGGTCGACCCGCTGCGTGCGAAGTCGGAGTACTTCCGTCTGCTGGCCCGTGATCCGGAGGCCCTGGAGGCCCGCACGTTGACGGACAAGGACATCTTCTTCAACGTCACCGACGGGGCAGGACGCGCCGAGCGTGAGCTCTCCGCCGCCGTGACCAGCCGGTTCAACGGCTGCGTGTACTGCGCCTCGGTGCACACCGGCCGCGCGATCGTGGAGTCCGCGAAGGCTGCTGAGGTGGCCGGTACCCCGGAGGCGGCAGCTCTGGCAGGGGAGCAGGCGGACGCCGTCCGGCGGCTCTGCGACGAGGGTGTCTCCGCCGACCTGGGTTCCGACCTGTGGAACGCCATCCGCGACGCCTCGGTCGCGCTGGCCACGGTGCCGGTGCGCTTCGGCGCGTCCCATGTCGCCGCACTGCGTCACGCCGGTCTGTCGGACGGGGAGATCGTCGACGTCATCAACGCGGCGTCCTTCTTCAACTGGGCGAACCGTCTGATGCTGTCCCTGGGTGAGCCGGAACTGCCGAAGCGGTTCCGCTGAAACGGGGTCCGGTGCGCCGGCGGCGGGCCGTGCCGGGGAGTATGCGCGCTTGTCACTCCCGGGCACGGGTGCATAACGCAGGAAAAGAAGATGATGTTAGGTGGAACATAGATGTGGACCGGTGAGGGTGCTTCAGGCGACTGATGGGCAGGATCATTCCGGGGCAGCTGTTGAAGTTCTCGACCGGGAAGACCTGCAGATCAGGTCTTGTGACAATGGAATTATCCCTGCATGCCGGCCCCCGGACTTCTCTGGATACGACATCCGTTCGGGAGAGGGAAATAATGTCAAGGAAGCAGATTCCCCCACCGCAGCGGTCGGAATTCAGTATCTGGAACCTGTACTTCATGAATAGAACTCCGCTGACCTGTGGGGCCACTTTTACGGCAGTACGGGAAACATGGTAGTTCTACCGGACAGTGTCATCGGCCAGTGGACGGTCGAGATGACTACCAGATATGACCGAGGGGTTCCAGGTGTATTTGTGGGCGGTTCGGGAACGGTGGGGTTTCGTGATTTCGATGACAAGGGAAATCTCCCGGCACTTTTTCCCGGTGTACCGCTGTTGTCAATCGGAGAGTGGCTGTCCATTGGTGTCCGGGAAGCCCCCCGGAACCATGTGCGCCGGTATTGCGGGGCGTGCCCTCGGTACATACGACGGTCCGGCGGAACGGCGGCGGCGGAGGAGTGTGCGGGCGTACCGTGGTCCGCATGACTGACACCCACGATCTGTTCACTGACGCCCTACCGGTCGTTCTCGGCGGTAACACCTTCGGCTGGACCTCGGATGCCGAGGAGTCACATGCGGTCCTGGACGCCTTCGTGTCCGGTGGTGGATCGCTCATCGACACCGCCGACATGTACTCCCAGTGGGCCGACGGGCACGTCGGCGGGGAGTCGGAGAGCGTGCTCGGCCAGTGGCTCGCGGCGTCCGGAAAGCGCTCTGACGTGGTTCTCGCCACCAAGGTCGGTGCGATCCGGTCCGCGCCGGGCCTGGAGCGTGGCGTGGTCGACCGGAACCTCGACGACTCCCTGGAGCGGCTCCGGACCGATGTCGTGGACCTGTACTACTACCACTACGACGACGAATCAGTGGAGATCGAGGACCAGGTCGCCACCGCCGCCGCACTCATCGAGTCCGGCCGGGTGCGCCGCATCGGACTGTCGAACTACTCGCCGGTGCGGATGCGTGCGTTCCTCACCGCCGCCGCCGGATCGCCTGCCGCCCCGGTCGCGATCCAGCCGCAGTACAGTCTGCTCGCCCGCGCCGGCTACGAGAACAACTACCGGCCGCTCGCCGAGGTCGCCGGCACCGCCGTGTTCTCCTACTTCTCCCTCGCCTCGGGCCTGCTCACCGGCAAGTACCGGTCCCGTGACGATCTCGTCGGTGTCGCACGGGAGGGACAGACCACCGAATACTTCGAGGGGGACGCGGATCCGTTCGAGGTGGTCACCACGCTGGTGACCGTCGCCGAGGGACGCGGCGTGGAACCGGCCTCTGTCGCCCTGGCCTGGCTGCGGGCCAAGGGCGTGGTCCCGATCGCCTCGGCACGCACCGTGGGGCAGGTAGCCCCGCTGCTCACCGGCGCCGCCCTGGATCTCGATGAGGACGAGGTCGAGGCGTTGGATACGGCGTCCGCCGCTTTCTGACGCGGCGAGGGCACAGAGTCTCCGACCACCTGACCCCTGCCGCGCGGCAATCAGCGTTGTCACCGGTATTCCGGGCGCGGCCCCGGCGCCGTGAACACCGTTGTTTCAGTGATGACAGCGTGTCCGGAGTGTATGAGGAGTGCCCGGGTCGGTACGGTGGTGCCGTTATGTCTTCGTCCAATCCCGGTGGCGGCAGCAGCGCCCAAGCCAGTGCTCCAGCCAGTGCTCCAACCGGCGCCAAGCGCCGCCCCTACCGTCGGGACATCGACGGTCTGCGCGGTCTCGCCATCGCCCTCGTGGTGGTCTTCCACGTGTTCATCGGCCGGGTCTCCTCCGGTGTTGACGTGTTCCTGCTGGTCGGCGGCATCTTCTTCTTCGGTCCACAGATCCGCAACGCCCTGGATCCGGCCGGTCAGACACTCATCCAGTCGGTGGTGCGCCTGCTCAGACGTCTCTACCCGGCACTGCTTGTCGTCGTCACGGTCACACTCGCCGCCGGATTCGTCGTCTACGCGCGCGCCCGGTGGCGACACACCGCGGAGGACGCGGCGGCGTCCCTGACCTACCGCCAGAACCTCCACCTCGCCGACCAGGGGCAGGACTATGCGGCGGTCGGACGCGACGTCAGCCTCTACCAGCACATCTGGTCGATGTCGGCGCAGCTGCAGATCTATCTCGGCAGTCTCCTGGCCATCGTGGCGCTGGCGTGGCTGCTGAAGAGAGTGCCGTCGCGTTTCCCGGCACGGTCACTGCACGTGCTCCTCATCGTCGCCACGCTCGCGAGTTTCGTCTATGCGGTGCACCTGCACGGCACCGACCAGGGGTGGAACTACTATTCGCCGCTGAGCCGGTTCTGGGAGATCGGCCTCGGCGGTCTGCTGGGCATCTGGCTGGTGCACCGGGAGACACCCTCCCACCTGGCCTGGCTGCGCTGGCCCGCGGGTGTGGTGGGCGTGGTTCTGATCGTCGGCACCGGTCTCTTCCTCGACGGTGCCGCCCAGTTCCCGGGCCCGTGGACACTTGTCCCGCTGGCCGGGGCGACGCTGGTGATCCTGTCGGGTAACCCGGTCGCCGACGGCCGGGGCACGGTGGGCGTGTCCTCCCTGCTGAACACCCGGCCTCTCCAGTTCCTCGGCCGGATCTCCTACAGTCTGTATCTGTGGCACTGGCCGTTGCTGGTGCTGGCGACGTTCCACTTCTCCGATGTGCTCGGCAACCGGTCGACCGGCGTCCAGGGCATCACCGCGACGCTGGGGACGCGTGACGGCCTGGTCATCGGCACCACGGTGATCGTCATTTCCCTGGTGCTCGCCCGGGTGACGGAGCGGTACATCGAGACGCCGTTGCGTCAGGCCCGCAGGCCCGCACGCGCGTGGTTGCCGTCGGCCACCGTCGTGACGGACGTCCCGGGGCACCGCACCGCCGTTGCCGTCGTCACGGCGGTGGTGGTCGCCACGGTGGGCGTCCTCGCTGCGGGGCCGGTGATCAGGCACCGTGACGACGTGCGGCTGGCCGCAACGGACGCCGAGGAACTCGACCCGGCGTTGTACCCGGGGCCGAGGGCGTTCCTCGAGGATGCGCCTGTGCCGGACGGCCAGCCGGTGCGCCCGGACGTGGCCAATGCGGACCACATGATGCCGCAGACCGACGCGGACGGCTGCATCGCCCGCATCGAGGACACGGAGCTCGTGCTCACCCGCGACGGCAACAACTCTGAGGAACCGTGCGCCTACGGCGACCTGAGCTCCCCGCGCACCATGTATCTCGCCGGCGGCTCACATTCCGAGCATTACCTTCCCGCCCTGGATGTCATCGGGCGCGAGCGGGGTGTCCGCATCGTCCCGGTGCTGAAGATGGGCTGTGTGCTGGGCATGCCGCTTCCCCGGATCGGTGACGACGACTTCCCGGAGTGCCGGGAATGGCACGGGAAGGCCGAGCGCCACATCCTCGACAATCCGCCGACCGACGGGGTGTTCATGCCGGTCACCCGGCCGACAACCCTCGAGGGTGACGGTCCGGACTACACCCCGGCGGAGTACGTCGACATGGTGCGGGTGTTCTCGGACGCCGGGATCCACACCTGGGGTGTCCGTGACAACCCGTGGAACATGCAGGCGCCGGGCGTGCAGGGCGACGGCCGGCTGTGTGTGGCAGAGGGGTCGGGTAGCGGGCCGGCGGCGGACTGCGGTGCCGACGGGTACGAGTCCCTGTCACCGGTCAATCCGGCGCTGGCGGCTTTCGCGGGGCTGGATGTCACCGTCATCGACCTCACCCCCGCCCTGTGCCGGGACGGACGCTGCCCTGCGGTGGTCGGCAACGTGCTCGTCTACCGGGACGGCAACCATCTCAGTGACGTCTACTCCCGGATGCTCGCCCCGGAGCTGGAGCGGCAGATGTTCGATCCGGTGGCGCTCGCCGAGACAGCGGCGGCGCAGGGGGCCGCGGTGGCGGACGCCGGGACACCCTCCGACGGCGCCGGTGCGACGCCCGGCAAGGACGTCTTCCGGATCCGTAAGCCGGGGGAGGTCGGGGAGGACTGACGGCACCCCTGTAACGGCACGCTGCATTGCGACGATGACGTCTCCACGCGGTAGGCTTGCTACCCGCCATGAAAGACACCGTTGACCCGCCGGTACCGCCGCGACAGACCCTGACGCACCGTCACGACATCGACGGTCTCCGTGGGCTCGCCATCGTGCTCGTGGTGGTGTTCCACGTCTTCGTCGGCCGGGTGTCCTCCGGTGTGGACGTGTTCCTGCTCATCGGCGGCATCTTCTTCTTCGGCCCCCAGATCCGCAATGCGCTGAATCCGCGCGGTCTGACTGTCGTGCAGGCGTTCCTCCGGATCTTCCGGCGCCTCTATCCGGCGTTGGTGGTGGTTGTCGGTGTCACCCTGGCGATCGCGGTGGCGGTGTACGCACAGGTCCGTTGGGCGCACGCCTCGTGGGACGCGGTGGCGTCCCTGTTGTACTTCCAGAACCTCAACCTCGCGTCCGCGGGACAGGACTATTCGGCGATCGGCACGGATGTCAGCCTCTACCAGCACATCTGGTCGATGTCGGCGCAGCTGCAGGTGTACCTCGGGTCACTGCTGGTCATCACCCTGGTCGTCGGCGCGCTCAGCCTGGTGTTCCGTGAACCCGCCGGCGGGCGTGCCTGCCGCGTCCTCGTCACTGCTGCGACAGTGGCGAGTTTCGCCTACGCGGTGCACCTGCACGGCACCGACCAGGGGCTGAACTACTATTCGCCGCTGAGCCGGTTCTGGGAGATCGGGCTGGGCGGCCTGTTCGGGTTCTACCTGCTGCGTCGGCCGGTTCCGCGCCGGCTGCGCCGGCCGGCCGGTCTCGTCGGCCTGGCGCTGATCATCTGCACCGGCCTCTTCCTCGACGGCGCGGCGCAGTTCCCGGGCCCGCTGACGCTCATCCCGCTGGCGGGTGCGGCGTTGGTGATCCTGGCGGGCAATCCCGTCCGGGAGGACGCCGACGGTGAGGCGGCGGAAGCTGCGGGTCCCACCGCCGCGGACCGCCCGGTGGGTGTCACCGCGCTGTTGTCGACCCGCCTGTTCCAGAGCCTCGGCCGGATGTCCTACAGCCTGTACCTGTGGCACTGGCCGCTGCTGGTCCTCGCCACCTTCTACTTCTCCACCGGGACGGTCACCACCGCCGGTGGGCTCAGCGGCATCACCGCCACGCTCGGCACCGGCCGCGGTGCAGCGGTCGGGGTGGCCGTCATCGTGGTGTCCGCGGTGCTCGCCTGGCTGACGAACCGGTACATCGAGAAGCCGCTGCAGCAGCAGGCGAAGCCGGTGCGTTCCTGGATCATCGGGGACCGTGGGTATCTCTTCCCCTCGTTGGGCACCGGTGCGGGCAAGGTGCGGGCGGTGTCCGCGGGGGTGCTGGCGGTCGTCACGGTCGGAGTCCTGGCCTTCAACCCGTGGGTTGACGCGCGCAACAGTGAGCGCGCCCGGGCCCTGACCGTCACCGATGTCGACCAGGCGATGTACCCGGGGCCGGCTGCGCTGCTGGACGGTGCACCGGTGCCGGATGTCGACGAGATCCTGCCCGACCCGATCGATGACGGCCCGATGATGGCGGACACCCTCAAGGACGTCTGTGCCGCCCTCTTCGACACCACCGACCTGGTGTGGACGAAGAACCTGAACCGGTCCGATGAGCCGTGCGTCTACGGAGACGTTGAATCCGACCGGACAATGTACCTCGTCGGTGGTTCCCATTCGGAGCACTATCTGCCGGCTCTGGAACTGATCGCCAGGCAGCGGCACATCAAAATCGTGCCGATCCTCAAGCTGGGGTGTGTTCTCGGTATGGGTGACCTGCCGAAATGGGACGGCAGTGACTACCCGGAGTGCAAGGAGTGGGACGAGAAGGCCCAGGACTACATTTTCCACAACCCGCCGACCGACGGTGTGTTCATGACCGTCACCCGCCCGACGACGATCCAGGGTGACGGGCCGGACCAGGTCCCCGCCGAGTACTTCGACATCGTGAGGAAACTGTCGGACGCCGGGATCCACACCTGGGGGGTCCGCGACACCCCCTGGATCCTCGACCGTCCGGGCGCCCAGGGCAACGCCCGGGTGTGTGTCGCCGACGGAGACTACGAGCGGGACAACCCGGAGAAGGACTGCGGTGTCGACCGGGCGGAGGCGATGAGCCCGGTGAACCCGGCGATCGAGGCGTACGCGGGGCTCGACGTCACCGACATCGACATCACGAATGCGGTGTGCACCGAGACGCGCTGCCCCGGTGTGGTCGGCAATGTGCTGGTCTACCGCGACGCGCAGCACTTCACGAACCTCTTCGCCGCGCAGCTCGCCCCGGAGATCTACCGGCAGATGTACGACGGCGGATCGATCAGTGACACCGCCGCCCCACCCGACGGCTCCGGTGGGGCCGCATCATGGGGCCGGACCGGCGAGGAGCCGACCGAGGGGCCGGCGCCGAAGGACGTCCGTCGGATGGCGAAGCCACTGGAGGAGGGCTACATCGAGCCTGATCCCACGCTGCTGGAGAAGAACGATGACACGGCCACCTCGGCGTCCACCTCGGCGCCCCCCACCCCCGAGGCGCCGGAGCCTGTGCCTGAGCCCGTGGCACCGCCGTTCGTCGACCTGGACGGCGACGGCTACGACGACAACATCTTCGGCCCGGGCTACGGGTTCAACTACAACCCCTACGGTTACGGTTACGGCGGGGGCTACGGGTACTGAGGCCGCGCGACTGCCCGAGCGGCAGGCGGGTGCGCCGGCCGACTGGAGCAGGGGTCGGCCCCTGGGGCGGCGACTACTCGGCGGGGGTTCCAGCGCCGGCGGAGGAACCGGGCAGGCCCTCCCAGGAGCCTGCGGCGAGGCTACCGGTCGCCAGGGAACCGACCGTGGCGATCAGCGAACCGGTGATGTCGGTGGTCGGCACGGAGCCGGCCACCTTGTCGAGCAGCTTGTCGATCATGTCGTTGCCGGTGGAGACCGCGGAGCTGACCGCCCCGTCCTCCTCGGTGAAGAGGCCGAGGGCCAGGCTCGACTCCGTCGAGAGGTCCGTTGAGGTGGTGGCGGCCTCGGCGTCGGTGGGTTCGGTGGGGTGTCCGGGGGAGGAGTGTCCCGATGAAGCCGTAAGGGGCGGCAGATCAGCGGCGGACGCGGAGGAGACGCCGGCCAGGCCCGCCGCGGCCAGGCCGGAGGCAGCGGCGACCGCGGCGAGGCGGTGGCGTACCGGGGACTGGGAACGGGCCGGGTGCGCACGGTGTCGGCCGGGGAGGGGGGAGTCGGTGGACGTGCGCGGAGAGGAAGTCATGGACAACAGTATCGCCCGAGGCCCGTCCGTGATCAAACGCACCACCAGTCACAGGCGCTCACAGATGATAGTGAGGGGGAGTCACTCTCCGTCGTCACTGACGGACATGAGGTCCTGTACCGTCGCGAACTCGTCGAGCCCCAGCTGCTCCAGCATCCCCGGCCCGTCGGCGGGCCACACTTCGTCGCCGCGTACGGGCAGGAAACTCAGCGAATCACCGTCGGGCAGACAGAACACGACCGTGTCCTGGGCAGTGAGATTGAGCAGGGCGTCCCCCAGCAGATCGTCGGGGAACAGGGTGACGAGGATGACGGCCGCCGGGCCCTCCGCACCATCCGCGGTGTCGTCGCCGACGAGTCCGGGCAGTGAGGCGCGGATCTCCGGGGTCGCGCGGATACCCTCGAGGTACGCCTGGGCGAGGTTCTGGCGGTGGAGCCGGTGGTTCGTGTCCTCGTCCTGGAGGGCGCGGACGAACATCGGCACGCCGGGTGCCAGCATCGCCTCCGGCTCGGTATCCTGCGCCACAACCCATTCCGCGTAACTGCGCATCTCGGGCGCCGCCTCACCGGAGAGGAACTGCAGGTCCTGGGTGGCGGCGAACTTCGCCTCCGAGAGTTTGGCGGCGGTACCGGTCAGTGGTGCGTTGATCCCGTAGTAGGACCACTGGGGACTGCTGGTCGGGTCGTGGCGGAACACGACCTGGGCGACGGCGCCTCCGGCGTTCTCCAGCTCATTCATGGGGTACCTCCGGTTCGGTGGCTTCAGGGGATGCGTTGACGATCCGGGCCCGGCCGGACGCCGGCACCCCGGTCAGGCGGGTCTCCCCGCCGATGCCACGGCTCCGTGCCCTGAATGACCCGCACCGCGCGACGACGTTGCGGGAATGGTCCGTGGTCCGGTCGGTGACCTCCGTCCAGCTGGTGATCATGGACTCCAGTATGCCTCAGAGTCCGGGCCCCGGTCTGCCGGGGAAGTTCACGCGGGTGTCGGCAGGCAGGCGAAGTCCCCCCGGGCCCACACCCGTGGAGCTCGCCGCCGCCGGGGAAGTGGGAGGTACGATCGCGCACATGACTGCTGCTGACAACAACACCTCCTCCGAGCACCGCCGTCTCGCCGTCGTCACCGGGGCGTCCGCCGGGATCGGTGAGGCCACCGCCGTCGCGCTCGCCGTCGACGGCTGGGACGTGGTCCTCGCCGCGCGGCGTCCGGAGAAGCTCGAGGCCGTGGCGGGACGCATCAGCGAGGCGGCACCGGACGCCACCACGCACATCGTGAAGGTGGACGTCACCGACAAGGAGTCGGTGGCTGACCTGGCCGCCCGCGTCGCCGAGTTCGGTGGGGTGGATCTGCTGGTCAACAACGCCGGTGGGGCCCGTGGCCTGGACAGCGTGCTCGACGGCGATGTCGGGGACTGGCGCTGGATGTACGAGGCGAACGTCATCGGGACCCTGCAGGTCACCCAGGCACTGTTCGGCGAGCTGACGCGGACGCCCGCACCGCAGGTCATCAACATCGTCTCCATCGCCGGACGCTGGGGCTACAAGGGCGGCGCCGGCTACAACGCCGCGAAGTTCGGCGAGACCGCGCTGAGCGACGTCATGCGCATCGAGTTCGCGGAGAAGGGCGTGCGAGTCTGCCAGATCGACCCGGGCCGGGTGGCGACCGAGTTCAGCCTCAACCGCTTCAAGGGGGACGCCGCGAAGGCGGACGCCGTGTACGAGAACGTCCTCAACCTGCAGGCCGAGGACATCGCCGAGACGGTGCGCTGGGTCGCGGACCGGCCGGCGCACATGGATGTGGACACGGTGATGATCCGCCCGACGGATCAGAACCTCAAGGCGTGACCGCTGCCTGATCGAGGGGTAGGGGCGGGTAGGGGCGGCCCCACCGGCCCCGGGAACGGCGCGGGCCGGGGAACCTACCCCTTCAGCTCCGTGGCCAGCGCGTGGAACGCCGGGGCCGGGTTGCCGAAGCGGTG
This sequence comes from uncultured Corynebacterium sp., assembly GCF_902782855.1. Classification (GTDB taxonomy): domain Bacteria; phylum Actinomycetota; class Actinomycetes; order Mycobacteriales; family Mycobacteriaceae; genus Corynebacterium. The sequence goes on along the minus strand of NZ_CACZOO010000050.1, from coordinate 14,065 downwards.
CAGCGTCATGGCGAAGGCCTGCTCCTTGAGCCACAGCCGCAGCTCGACCCGACCCGAGGCGGTCACCTCGTCATCGAGCAGGGCGACCTCGGGGCGTCCCGCCAGGGTCTCGCGGGTGGCGTCCGCCACCGAGCCGACGTAGCGGACGCGGGCGGAGGCGTCGTCGTCGAGTGCGCCGAGGTGCAGCTGGGCGGTGAAGGTGTCGTCGTCGAGGGCCGAGACGGGGAATCCGAGACCACCGGACGCCGAGAGCACCGCCGTCACGTCCGCAGACACCGACGGATCCGCGATGACCTGCACCGACGCACCCGCCCGGTACGCGGCGACGAGGGCACGGGCCACCTCCACGGCACGGGCGTCCGCGCTGACGCGCAGCACGACCTCCGCCGGACGGTAGCGGAAGATGTTCGCCTCGGCCTGCAGACCCGAGAGGTCACGCGGGGTACCGAACTCCTCCGACCAGGCCGCCGCGTCATCCACCGCCGCGGTGGTGAGCCACGCCAGGTCATCGGCGGACAGGGCGTGCCCGCCGTGGGACAGGGTGCCCGCCAGCGAACCGAGGAAGGCGTCGATCGCACCGGAGCCGGTGGCCACACCGATCTCGACGGGCTTCGCCACGGCGTCCGACCAGGACCCCATGAGCATGACGTAGTTCGGGCCGCCGGCCTTGGAACCCAGCCCCACGGAGGACTTCTTCCAGCCGCCGAAGGACTGCCGCTGCACGATCGCGCCGGTGATCCCGCGGTTGACGTAGGCGTTACCCACCCGCACCTTCTCCGACCATTCGCGCACCTCGGAGACATCGAGGGAGTGGATGCCGCCGGTCAGGCCGAAGTCGGTGGCGTTCTGCAGCTCGATGGCCTCCTCCAGCGTCTCGGCGCGCATGAGGCCGAGCACCGGGCCGAAGACCTCGGTGAGGTGGAAGAAGGACTCGGGCTTCACGCCCGCCCGGATGCCCGGGGACCACAGCCGGCCGGTGTCATCCAGGGACTTCGGCTCGACCAGCCACTTCTCGCCCGGCTCCAGGGTCGTCAGTGCGCGCTGGAGCTTGTCGGAGGGCAGTTCGGTCAGCGGCCCCATCGTCGCCCGCAGGTTCGTCGGCCAGTCCACGATCATGGAGGACGCGGCGTCCACCAGCTGGCGCAGGAACCGCTCCGACTCGTAGACCGAGCCGACGAGGATGCCGAGGGACGCCGCGGAGCACTTCTGCCCCGCATGCCCGAACGCGGACTGGATGAGGTCGGCGACGGCGAGGTCACGGTCGGCCGAGGGGGTGACGATGACGGCGTTCTTGCCGGAGGTCTCGCCGTTGATCCGCAGGCCCGGACGCCACGAGCTGAACATCGCGGCGGTCTCCGAGGAGCCGGTGAGGATCACCCGGTCGATGCCCTCGTGGGAGACGAGCGTCTTTCCGACCGCACGCTCGGCAGGGTACACGCCGCGCAGCAGCTCACGCGGCACGCCGGCGTCCCACAGCGCGGTGAGGATCTCCATGGAGCAGTGCGGGGTCGGCTTCGACGGCTTGTGGATCACACCGGCACCGGCGGCCAGCGCGGCGAAGGTGCCGCCGGCGGGGATGGCCAGCGGGAAGTTCCACGGCGGGGTGACCAGCACGACACGGTCCGGGGTGAAGGTCGCGTTGCGGACCTCGGCCAGTGCCCCGGCGCCGTGGGCGTAGTAGCGGGCGAAGTCGACGGCCTCGGAGATCTCCACGTCGGCCTGCTGGACGGACTTGCCGACCTCGGCGGCGGCGACGGAGATGAGGTGCCCGCGGCGGGACGCCAGGATGTCGGCGGCGCGGTACAGCACCGCGGCACGCTCGTGGGCCGGGCGGGCGGCCCAGGCCTCCGCGGCGGTGGAGACGGAGGCGACCAGCGGGTCGATGTCGGCGTCGGTGACGGACTCCGGGGAGGTCAGGCCGTCGAGGAAGCCCTCGGCGGCGGAGTCCGCGATGGCGGACGCTGCCCACGCCTGGTTGGCGGGCAGTGAGGGGTTGGTGTCCGGCTCGTTGGCGAAGGCGGGCAGTGGGGCGTCGGCGTAGACGGCGGCAGTGGCGTCCTCCAGCACCTCGGTGCCACGGTCCTGCAGGTGGTTCGGACCGGGCGCGGTGTAACCGCTGTGGGAGAGCAGCACCTCCAGGTCGGCCAGTGAGGCGCGGAACCGCTTCTCCTCGCGCCGGAAGATCTCGTTGCCCGGGGCGATGTCGAAGACGCCGGACATGAAGTTCGCGGTCGCGGAGTTCTCCTCCAGTCGCCTGACCAGGTAGGACACCGCCACATCGAACTCTGCGGGACGCACCGCCGGGACGTAGAGCAGCAGCTGACCGACATCGGCGCTCACGGCCTCGGCCTGGTCGTTGGCCATGCCCTGCAGCATCTCGAACTCGACACGGTCGGCCACGCCGCGCTCGACTGACAGGATGTGGGCGAAGGCGATGTCGAAGAGGTTGTGGCCGGCCACCCCCAGGCGCAGGCCGGCGAGGTTCTCCCGGTGCAGGGCCCAGTGCAGGACGCGCTTGTAGTTCGCGTCGGTGGCCTGCTTCGAGGCGCAGGTGACGATGGGCCAGCCCTGCATCTCGGCGTGGACGGTCTCCATCGCCAGGTTCGCACCCTTCACGAGCCGCACCTTGATGCCCGCGCCGCCGGCGGCGACGCGCTGCGCACCGAAGGCGGCGAGTTCCTGCATCGCGCCGAGGGCGTCCGGCAGGTAGGCCTGCAGTACGATGCCGGCCTCCAGGTCCTTCGTCTCCGGCAGGCTCAGGAGCTTCTTGAAGACGTCGATGGTGAGCCGCAGGTCGCGGTACTCCTCCATGTCGAGGTTGATGAACTTCGAGCCCTTCGGCGCCTTCGCCGCCTCGGTGTACAGCGGGGTGAGCCGCCCGACGATGTACTCGACGGTCTCGTCGTAGCCCCACAGGTTGATCTGGGACGCCACGGAGGACGCCTTGATCGACACGTAGTCGACGTCGGGGCGGGCCAGGAGGCGTCGGGTCTCGGCGAGGTGGTGGTCGGCCTCCTCCTCGCCGAGCACCGCTTCGCCGAGGAGGTTGATGTTGAGGCGGTGGCCGCCGGCGGTGAGTTCGGCGACGGCTTTTCCGAACGGCTTGTCGTTGGCGTCGACGACCATGTGGCCGACCATGGAGCGGATGCGGGACTTGGCCACGGGGATGACGACCTGCGGGACGGTCGTGGCCAGTGCGGAGCCGGCTCTGATCTGGGCGCGGTCGAGCCATGAGAGGGTCTTCGGGGTGATGTCGCCGAGGTCGGCGAGAGCCGTGGCGGCGGCCGTACGGTCTTCGGTGCGTACGACCCGGTCGACGAAGCCGACGGTGAAGTCGAGTCCGTTCGGGTCGGAGAGGACGGCGGCGAGGCGTTTCGCGGCGCCGTTGGTCCTCGTACGGGTGCCCCTCCCTCCGGCGCCGCGGGCGGCGGTGAGCCAGGCGGTGACCTTGGCGGTGGCCTTGTCCGCCAGGTCCGCCAGGTCAGTGGGGTCCGTGAGCTCGGTGGGGACGGTCGGGTCGGGGGTCGTGTTGTCTATGGTCATGGCGTGCAGTGTGCAGCGTGGACGCGGCGGGAGAAAGCGCTGTCACCGGCGATCGGACCATTATGAGTCAGAAATATGTGAAAGACTGCTCGGTGTGGATACAGGTCACCGTGGCCGCCCCCGGATCCAGGAGCAGGCGGACGCCATCGTCGCCGGTGTGCTCGCGGGTGCCGGGCCGCGGGTCGGCGGCAGGGAGTACTCGACCCGCCGGATCTCGATGATGACCGGGGTGAGCCAGCCACTCGTGAGCCGTGCGATGAGGCGGATCCGCGGGCCGGGTGCCGGGGCGGGGGCGGCCGCCGCGCGTACCGCGGCTGCTGCGCCCGCCCGACGCACCCTGCGGCTCTCCGTCTTCGTCGTCGACTTCCCGCGCATCCGCATCGAGTTCACCGCTGGTGGGGAGGACATCGCCGGGGAGTACCAGGCCTTCGACCGCAGGATCACCGCCGTGATGGCGGCGCTGCGCATCTCCGGGGCGGACACCTGGCCGACGACCTGGCGCGCGCCGGGCGCCGAGGAACCCGAACGGGTCGGTGACGCCGCAACCGCGACCGGTCACACCCCGTTCGACCCGCCCCCCGGCCTCGGGCCGGACGTGGTCCGGGTGTACTGGGAACCCGGGCGCCAGTCGTGGGACGCCTTCCTGGCCCGTATCTCCGACCTCTTCGCCGCCTGCGGACGTTCGGTGGACGCTGTGCCCGGGGCCCTGCTGACCGCCCTGTCGGTCAGGGTGGGGCAGGGACTCCACGGGGTGCGGTGGACCCGTACCGGGGGAATCGCACGGTACGGGGACGCCTCGCCCCCCGGTGAAGATGACCCGCATTCTGACTCGGAACGCTCGGCGTCTCCGCCGTACCCGTCCCCCGTCGTCGGCGAACTCTCCATGGCGGAACAGGTGGCTGTCGCGTTGCGCAAGGAGATCACCGACGCCGGCTACGCGGCCGGGGACCGGGTGACGAGCGTGGTGCTGGCGTCCCACATGGGCCTGCGGCAGTCGGCGGTGCTCACCGCGATGCGTCGCCTCGTCGACGACGGCCTCCTGGTCTCCAGCAACGGGGTGTTCTCGCTGCCACTGGTCACCGGTGCGGACATCATCGACCTCTACGCCGCGCGGCTGCAGGTCGGTACCGTGCTGCTGCGGGCGTGCGCGGCCGGTCCACGCCACCGGCTGCTCGGTCCGCAGACTGCGTTGCGGGCGCTGGAGGCTGCGGTCGTGCGGGGGGACGCGGTGCGCGTCGACCAGGCTGACCTGTACTTCCAGCAGGAACTCGCTGACGCCAGCGGGCTGCGGCAGTCGGCCCGGACCTTTCACTCGCTGACGCTGCGGCTGCAGATGTTCATCTCGGTGCTGCAGCTCAACTACGGGCCAGCGGTGCCGCGCATCCTCGCCGACGACCGGCGGATCATGGCGGCGCTGGTCACGGGCGATGCGGAGGTCGCGGTGTGGACCTGGCGGTCGAAGCTGGACAATGCGGTGCGGCACATGAGCGCGGCGTCCGCGACGGGCGGGGCCGGCGGTGGCACCACAGGTTTCGACGTGCGGCTCTGGGAGCGGCTCACCGGTGGGTGAGGTCGGTTCCGGAACCCCGCCACCGCGCTGCCCTGTCGCCCGCCACCGCGCTGCCCTGTCGCCCGCCACCGTGCCACCACCGCTACCGCGGATGCCGGACAACGACGACCGTCCTCCCGCCGGGCGTCGTCCGGGCGCCCGGCAGCCGGTCGGACGCCAACAGGGCCTCCAGATCAGCGGTCCCCGCCGCGTCAAGGTGTTCGAAAGGCTCGTCGAGCAGCAGTACCGGTGCATCGGTGAGCAGCATCCGCGCCAGCAGCAGTCGCCGACGCTGCCCACCCGACAGACTCTCCGCCCCGTCGGTGAGGACCGTGGAAAGACCCTCGGGAAGCTCCTCCACCCAGTCGTCGAGACCGACGGCGTCCAGCACCGTCAGCATCAGTCCGTCCGTGGCGTCCGGTGCACCGACCGCCAGGTTGTCGCGCACGGTCGTGGCGAAGACATGGGCGTCCTCGGGCAGGTAGGCGACCGTACGGTGCAGCAGTTCCGGGTCGATGCCGGCCAGCGGCACCCCGTCCAGTGTGATCCGTCCTGCCAGTGGCGGCAGGAGTCCGGCGAGGGTGAGCAGCAGAGTGGTCTTCCCCGTGCCGGACGCCGCGGTCACCGTGTACCGTGCCCCGGCGGGCAGGTCCAGGTCCACGGTGCCCAGCACCCGGTCCCGACCGTAGGACAGGCGGGTCGCGCGCAGTCGGGGAACACCGCTGAACGGTACAGACCGTACGGGGGCGGCGGGTGCGGGGGCGGTCCCGCCGGCCGGCACGGCGTCCTCACCGGTAAGGGCTGCGAGGCGGCTGGCAGCACCGGAGGCACGCGTGGCGGCCTCGGCGGCTTCGGGCAGTGCGGAGGTCGCCTCGAACGCGGCGGTGGCCAGCAGCACCAGCACCCCGAACCACTGCGGTGAACGGACCGCGGCACCGGCATCGAGGTAGCCGACCGTCGCCACGAGGAGGACGCCGACCACCGTCGCGGCGGAGGCGAACACGGACAGCGCGGTCCCGGCGGCACGGGCGGGGGCGCCGGCCTCGGCGGCTGCGGTGAGCCCGCGGGCGGCGTCACCGGCACCGGCGAGCGCATCGGTCAGCGTGCCCCGGACCCGCAGTGCGGCGGAGTCGGTGAGCACCCGGTCGACGGCGGTGGCGTAGCGTCCGGCGGCGGTGGCCCGTCGCGACTCGGCGATGCGTACCGACCGCGCCACCGCCCAGGGGGCACCGGTACCGGCGATGAGCAGCCCGACGGCCAGCACGATCGCCGCGGGTGCCGACAGTGCCGCGGTGAAGCCCACGGCGAGCACCCCGGTGACCAGGGCGACCAGGGCGGGGACCACGGCACGGACGATGACGTCGGCGACGGCGTCGATGTCGTCGGTGAAGCGGGTGACGAGTTCACCGCGGCCCAGTGCGGCGGTCCGCGACGTCGGTGCCGCGGCCAGCCGACGGTAGGCGGTGACCCGTGCGGTCCCGGCGCACCGCAGTGCCAGCCGGTGGGACGCCAACCGGTCGGTGTAGCGGAACGCCGCCCGGGAGATGCCGAGGGCGCGCACCGCGGTCACCGCGACGGTGAGGTCCATCACCGGTGGCATCTCCCATGCCCGGGTGATCAGCCAGGCGGAGACGACCGTCAGGGTGAGGGACGCCAGCAGTGTCATCGTCCCGGTGGCGACCGGTCCGACGAGGTCCCGGAGGCGCAGCCCGGTCATCGGCCGGGCGGTCCGCAGTGTGCGCAGTGTGGTCATGACCGCACCTCGATCCGGTGGTCGGCGGCGGCAGTGACCACCGGGTCGTGGGTGGCGACGAGGACCGTCGCCCCGTCGGCGGCGCGCCGGGCCAGGGTGTCGAGCATGGCCCGTGCACTGTCGGTGTCCAGGTGTGCGGTCGGTTCGTCGAGGAGGACCAGGTCGCGTCCGGTGGCACGTCCCCGGTCAAGTTCGGCGGACACGGCGACACGCTGACGTTGTCCGAGGGAGAGCCCGGAGGTGTCGCCGACAGCGGTGGCGTCGACGGCGTCCAGCACGGGGCGTTGGGGCAGGTAGGAGGTCCGTTCCCATAGTGCGGGTCCGGTGAGCACCGTAGCGGGGTCGCCGTCCACGGTGCTGTCGGTGACGACCGCGGTGCCGGACACGCCGTCGGTGGCGATGCCGAGCAGGGCGAGCAGGGCGGTGGACTTGCCGGCCCCGTTCGGGCCGGTGAGCACGGTGAGCTGTCCCGGTGCGGCGGTTCCGGTGACGTCGCGGGGGCGTGGGCCGTCGCGTCCGGTGGCCGACAGGTGGTCGAAGGTGACGGTGAGGCCGGTTGCGGCGGGAACCGGAGCAACCGCCGGTCCGGATGCCCCGGATGCCCCGGTGTGCCCGGTGTGCCCGGCCGCCCCGGCGTCCTCCTGAGTGCCGCCGAGCAGTGTGAGGATCCGGTCGACGGCGACGATCCCGTCCCGGGCGTCGTGGAACCGGGCGCCGACCTGGCGGACCGGGTTGTAGACCTCCGGGATGATGATGAGCACCGTCAGCCCGGCCGCCAGCGTCATCGACCCGTCGAGCAGGCGGAACCCGATGCCGACGGCGACCAGGGCGATCGACAGTGTGGCGAGGAACTCCAGCACCATCGAGGACAGGAAGGCGATGCGCAGCACCTCCATGGTGGACCGGCGGTGCCGGTCGGACAGGCGCCGCACCTCGGTGACCGGTGCGTGCAGCCGCCCGAGGGCGCGCAGGGTCGGTAGTCCGGTGACGAGGTCGAGCAGCTGGTCGGACAGGACACCGAGGGTGGCGAGCTTCCTCTCGGTGCGTCCGGCGGTGAGCGTGCCGACGAGCCACATGAACACCGGGATCAGGGGCAGGGTGACTATCGCGATGACCGCGGAGCCGACGTCGAGGAACCACACCACGACGAGGATCGCCGGGGTGGCCAGTGCGGTGGAGAGCAGAGCCGGCAGGTAGCCGGTGAGGTAGGGGCCGAGGCCGTCGACACCCTCGGTGAGCAGGGTGCGCCAGGCGGCCCGGTCGACACTGCGCGGGTCCCGGTGGGCCAGGGCGTCGAGGGCACGGACCCGCAGGTCCTCGGTCGCCCTCGCCGCCGCCCGGTGGCTGTACCGCTTCTCCGCCCAGGCCAGCCCGGCCTGCACCGGCACCAGGATGCCGAGCCATATCAGGGCGGTGCGGTGGTCGGGGACACCGGTGTGGTCGGTGACGACGGCGGCACCGACGTGCCCGAGCAGGACGCCGGATGCGACGAGTGCGACGGTGCGCAGGGCCGTCACGGCCGCGAGGACTGCGGTCCACCGTCGCGTCGGGGCGGACAGCCGCAGCAGCCGCGGGTCGACAGGCCCGGTGCTCACCTCGGTGGCTCCGTGCGCTCCGGTTCCACCACCGGTGCTGCGGTGCCGGGGGCTGCGGTGCCGGGCCCCGTGCGCTGCGGTTCCACCACCGGTGCTGCGGTGATCCGCTTCCGGAACACCCAGTAGGTCCACGCCTGGTACGCCAGGACGAACGGTACGAGGAACAGTGCCGCCCAGGTCATGACGGTGAGGGTGTAGTCGGCGGAGGAGGCGTTCCGGATGTCCAGTCCCACCCCGCCTGCCAGGGTGGTGGGCATCAGCCACGGGTACAGCGAACCGAAGAGCAGCACCACGGCGCTGATCACGGTGACTGCGGTGGCGAGGAACGCGGTGGCGTCGCGGTGTCGCAGCATCGCCGCCACCGCCACGAGGACGCCGCCCACCGCGGTGGCGGTGACGATCCAGGTCCAGCCTTTACCGTGGGCGAGCTGTGTCCAGATGACGAAGGTCGCACCGGTCACCGCGGCGGCGACCGCGACCGGGATGACGAGGCGGTCGGTGGCGTCCCGCAGGTGACCGGCGGTGCGCAGCCGTAGGAAGCTCAGTCCGTGCAGCAGGAAGACACAGGCGAATGTCGCCGCGCCGAGCAGGGCGTAGGGGTTGAGCAGGCCGATGAGGGTGGACAGGCCGCTGTCCATGTTCTGGTCGGCATCGAGCGGAACACCGCGGACGAGGTTGGCGAAGGCCACGCCCCACAGCACCGGTGGCATCCAGGAGGTCACGGTGACGGTGAGGTCGCAGCGGCGTCGCCAGGTCAGCGTGTCCACCTTGCCGCGCCATTCCAACGCGACGGCGCGGAGGATGAGTGCGACGAGGATGAGGAACAGGGGCAGGTAGAAGCCGGAGAACAGGGCGGCGTACCAGCCGGGGAAGGCGGCGAAGAGGGCACCTCCGGCGGTGATGAGCCACACCTCGTTGCCGTCCCACACCGGGCCGATGGTGCGGACCAGGCCGGTGCGGGCGGCGTCGGATGCTGCGGCGGGGTCGTCGGCGTCATCTCTGCGCCCGGCGGAGGGCAGCAGCATGCCGACGCCGAAGTCGAAGCCCTCCAGCAGGAAGTATCCGGCGAAGAGCACGGTGAGGAGGATGAACCAGACGACGGGGAGGTCGAGGGCGGACATGTCAGAACTCCTTTCCGGATGCTGCGGCGGTGCTGAAGTGGACCGGGTCGGGGGCGTCGGTGTCGGTGTCCTTCCCGGTGAGACCGAACCGGGCGCCGACGGTGGCCGCCGGGTCCGGACCGGTCCCGGTCGGTGGCCCGGCGAGGATGACGCGTCGGATCAGCCAGAACCAGATCACCGCCAGCGCCGCGTAGAGCAGGGTGAAACCGATGAGGGTGACGATGACGGTCCACGGTGCGTGGTCGGAGACGCCCATGTCCACGGTCATCCGGATCATCTCGGTGCGGGAGTCACCGACGGAGTCCGGGTTGGGGTGGACGACCCACGGCTGGCGGCCCATCTCGGTGAAGATCCAGCCCGCGGAGTTGGCGAGGAAGGGGGTCGGGACGGCGATGAGGCAGATCCAGCTGAAGACCGTGCCGGCGCGACCGGAGGGGACGCGGCCCTTGCGGGTGAACCACCAGCTGGCGACCAGCAGCAGCCCGGACCCGGCCATCAGGCCGATCATCGCGCGGAACGCCCAGTAGGTGACGAAGAGGTTGGGGGAGTAGTTTCCCGCGCCGTACATCAGCTCGGCCTGCTGCTGCAGATCCTCCACCCCCTGCAGCGTCACGCCACTGAACCTCCCCTCGGCGAGGAAGGGCAGCACCCACGGCAGCTCGAGGAGGTGGGTGACGTTCTCGCAGTTGTTGTGCGTGCCGATGGTCAGGACGGAGAACATCGGGTCGGTGGCGGTGTGGCACAGGGACTCGGCGGACGCCATCTTCATCGGCTGCTGGACGAACATCAGCTTCGCCTGGGTGTCTCCGGTGAAGAAGAGGGCGACCGCGGAGACCAGGGTGGTCCACCAGGCCAGCCGGTGGGCGGGGCGGTGCATGTCGTGGCGGTCGCCGTCGGAGGGGGTGGACGCCGTGCCCCTGTCCGCCGTGCCCCCGTCCGCCGTGCCTCCGTCCGCCGTGCCCCTGTCCGCCCTGCCCTGGGCGGCCGGCGTCTCGCCGGTTCTCTGCAGTGCCAGGCGGGCCCGGTGGTCGCGGACCATCCACCAGCCGGTGATGCCGAGGACGAAGGTTCCCGCGGTGAGCAGGGAACCCGCGACCGCGTGCGGGAACGCGGCCAGGGCGGTCGGGTTGGTCAGCAGTGCGACGATGTCGGTGAGTTCGGCGCGGCCGGTGTCGGCGTTGTACTCCGCACCGACCGGGTGCTGCATGAACGAGTTGGCCACGATGATGAAGTAGGCGGAGAGGTTCACCGCCACGGCGACGAGCCAGATGGATGCCGTGTGCATCCAGTCCGGGATGCGTCCGGCACCGAAGATCCACAGGCCGAGGAAGGTCGACTCGAGGAAGAATGCGACGAGGCCTTCGAGGGCCAGTGGTCCACCGAAGACGTCGCCGACCATGCGGGAGTAGTCCGACCAGTTCATGCCGAACTGGAATTCCTGGACGATGCCGGTGGCCACGCCCATGGCGAAGTTGATGAGCAGGACGGTGCCGAAGAACCGGGTCGCGCGGTACCACGCCGGTTTCTTCGTGACGTGCCAGAAGGTCTGCATGGCGGCGACCATGGGGGCCAGGCCGATGGTGAGTGGGACGAAGATGAAATGATAGACGGTGGTGATACCGAACTGCCACCGTGAGATGTCGACGACATCCATTGTGTGCCTCCGGGGGGAGTGAGTCGAGGGGGCGTTTGGTGGGGCGCCCGGCGAACTCAGGCGGAAATGCCTGCACAACAATGGTCGGATCGTTCGCCGGCAAAGTTCCTGTCGGGGGTGGGGTGGGGATTATGGGACCCCGAGTTCCACTTATACCCCCGTTTATAGCCCCGTTCACCTTTCCGCGTCCGGTCGCGGTCCGGGCGGCCGGGGTTGCCGGGGCGGCCGGGGTGGCGGCGGTGGCCTGTCACGACAGTGACAGGAACATCTTCTCCAGTTGTTCCTCGGACAGTTCCGGACTCTCCCCGCGTTCGGCGGAGCGGATGCACTCGCGCATGCCGCCGGAGATGATCTTCACCCCGGCACGGTCCAGTGCGCGGGACACGGCGGCCAGTTGGGTGACCACGTCCTGGCAGTCGCGGCCGGACTCGAGCATGTCGATGACGCCGCTGAGCTGGCCCCGGGCCCGTTTGAGGCGGGCGAGTGCGGTGGTGGTGGTGTCGTCGTTGAGCTTCATGGTTGCGATCCTATACCCCCGTAGGTATCTTCAACTCTCACCGATACCCCCCGGGGTATATTGACGATGAAGGGAACCCCGTGACAGCGCCCGACCAGACCACCGGCACGAGCACCGCCGACCACCCCCGCGACCACACCCCACCCCGCGACCACACCCCACCCGGGGCGCTCGCCCGCTGGGCTGCCTGGACGGCGACGCACATGAGGACAGTCCTCGGTGTCTGGCTGCTGGTCCTCGTCGGCCTCGGCGCTGCCGCCCCCTCCGTGTTCAGCTCCCTGGCCGGTGCCGGATGGCAGGCGGACGGCTCCGAGTCCGTCGCCGTGCGTGACCTGGCGACCGAGCACTTCGGCGGCAATGCGTCCTCGGCGATCCAGGTCGTCATCCACACCGACGACGGCACCATCGGAGACGCCGCAACCACCACCGTCATCGACAGGGCCACCGACCTGCTGTCCGCCGACGACCGCATCGCCGACATCATGCCGCCCGCCCCGGGTGTGACCGTCAGCGAGGACGGGAGGACCGGAATCCTCATCGCCGGGGCGGCCGCCGACACCGATGACATGGTCCGCCTCGCCGACGACCTCGCAGACAGTGTCACCGCCCTGGCCGACCCCACCGCCGGTGTCGAGGTCTTCCCGACCGGCCAGTCGATGCTGTGGAGCGACTTCAACCACGCCAACCACGACGCGATGATGAAGGCCGAGATGATGTCCTGGCCGGTCACGCTGCTCATCCTCGTGCTCGCCTTCGGCAGTCTGGTCGCCGCCGGCCTGCCGTTGATGCTGACCCTCGCGGGGCTCGTGGCCTCCGCCGGTGCCCTGGTGCTGCTCAACACGGTCACCCCGATCTCGGTGTGGGCGATGAACTTCGCGCTGATGTTCGCCCTGGCGCTCGGCATCGACTACGCGCTCTTCCTCGTCGCGCGCTTCCGCGACGCGCTGCGGGTCCACGGCGACTCCGCCCATGCCACCCGTGACGCCGTCGCCGAAACCTACGCCACCGCGGGCAAAGCCGTGCTGCTCTCCGGAGTCACGGTGCTGATCAGCCTGTCCGCCGTACTGCTCGTGCCTGCGCCGGCGGTGCGCACCATGGCGGTCGGCATCATGCTCGCCGTGGTGTTCGTGCTCGCAGCGTCCTTCACCCTGCTGCCGGCCGTGCTCGGCGCGCTGGGCGGGAGGATCAACGCCGTCTCGCTGCCCTTCGCGAAGAAGCAGGAGCACCGCTCACCGCTGTTCGCCCGCTGGGCCGCCGGACTGCAGCGGCGCCCGCTCGTCGCTGTCCTCGGGTCCGCGGCGCTGCTCGTGCTGCTCGCACTGCCGGTGTTCGGCCTGAAGGTCGCGATGCCGTCGATCGCCGTCGTCCCCGAAAACGCCCCGGTCCGCCAGGGATACCACCTCGTGCAGGACGCCATGGGCGACGGTGCCCCGGGGATGCTGCAGGTCGTCGTCGAAGCGGGGGACGCCGAGACCGCCGCCGCCCTCGCCGCGTCCACCGACGGCATCGCCGCGGTCACCCCGGCCATTCCTGCCACGGACGACTCCGGTCTCGTCATGTTCCAGGCCGTGCCGGAGGTCGATCCCTCGGACAGTGCGATGACCGGGATTCTCGCCGACCTGCGCGCCGACCTGCCGGGGTCCGCCCTGGTCGGCGGTGCCCCGGCGGAGAACATCGACCTGCAGGACGCCCTCGACGACTGGCTGCCGGTGATCATCGGCGTCATCCTCGTGCTCGGCTTCCTGCTGCTGCTTGTCGCGCTGCGCGCCCCGCTGACCGCCCTGGTCGGCACGGTCGTCAGCCTGCTGTCCACCGGTGCGGCCTTCGGTGTGGCCCGGCTGATCTTCCAGGACGGCCACCTGTCCGGCCTGTTCAGCTTCGAGCCGCAGGGCTTCCTCGACGGCTGGGGCCCGGTGTTCTTCTTCGCGATGATCTTCGCCGTGGCGATGGATTACACCGTGTTCCTGCTGGCCACGGTGAAGGAGCACCACGAGAGGACCGGTGACGCCCGCCTGGCGGTGACCGAGGGCATGGCCCACTCCGGGCGCATCATCTTCGCCGCCGCCGCAGTGATGGTGGCAGTGTTCTTCACCTTCGCCCTCGCTGAGCCGCTGCCGCCGAAGGAGATGGGCATCATCCTCGGCACCGCTGTGCTGCTGGACGCGCTGCTGGTCCGCCTGGTCCTGCTGCCCGCGGTGATGCTGCTGGCGGGGCGGGCGGCGTGGTGGTGCCCGGCGTGGCTGCGCCGGATCCTGCCGGACGTGTCTTTCTCGCACTGACCGGCACTGACCGGCACTGACCGGCACTGACCGGCACTGACCGGCACTGACCGG
>NZ_CACZOO010000049.1 GCF_902782855.1 uncultured Corynebacterium sp. | reverse complement strand
GTCGCGCCGAGGACGCCGACCCGTTTGGCGTCTGCGGCGTCCTTCACCGTCCCGTTCCGCGCGGCGCGGTCGGCCCAGCGGTTGTACAGCCAGCCGATCAGTGCACCCAGCGGGATGATCAGGCTGAGCGACACCGGCAGGTACATGCCCATGCCGACAGCCAGCGGCGGCAGTGCGAGCGTGCGCGGACCGGCCTTCGTGGAACGGGAGAGCAGCTCGTCGACGATGATCACGCCGACACCGATCAGCGCGCCGAGACCGATCTTCGACCAGTCGAGGGAATCGCCGAAGATACCCTGTGCAATGGAGGACAGCAGGCCCGCCTGCGGTGCGGCCAGCGCGTCCGGGCCGGCGTCGGGGGCGCCGACGAAACCGAAGGCGGACGCCATCAGCCCCATGACCGGCGGGATGATCAGCGAGCCGAAGAACACGCCGATGATCAGGCTGACCTGCTGCTTCCACGGGGTCGCACCGACGAGCTGACCGGTCTTGAGGTCCTGGAGGTTGTCGTTGGAAATCGTGGCGACACCGAAGACGACCGCCGCGGTGAACAGGGTGTAGGCGACCAGGGAGGTCGGGTCGCCCCCGTTGTCGTTACCGGTGACGGCCTTGATGAGCAGCGCGGCGAGCAGCACGATGATGACGCCGATGCCGGAGATCGGGCTGTTCGACGAGCCGATGAGGCCGGCCATGTAACCGCACACGGCGGCGATGACGAGTCCGAGGACCAGCACGAAGATGACCGAGAGAGTGATCAGTGAGCCGGTGTGGTGGCTGATGCCGGTGCCGTCGAGGAAGACCCAGAGGACCAGGCCGATGGGGACCATCAGGGCGATGATGACCGTGACGACGGTCTTCACCGGGATGTCGCGCTCGGTGATGTCCACCTCGTCCCCGTGACTGCGTGCCCGGGAGGACGCCAGGGATTCACGGATACCGCGGATGACCGGGCCGATGATCTTCGCCAGCGTCCACACCGCGGCGACGGCCATGGTGCCCGCGCCGACGAAGCGGACATCATCGGAGAAGGTGCCGGAGACGACCTCGGAGATGTCGCCGGTGCCCGGCAGATCACCACTGGTGAACATCGGCAGCAGGACGCCGAAGGAGATGAGCAGACCAAGGAATCGGGCGGGCGGTCAGTCGGCGATGGCCTCCAGGGGCGGCGTCCGCGACGCCTTCACCGCGGGCCACGCCGCCGCGAGGACGCCGATGACACCGGAGCCGACGACCATTCCCACGACCTGGCCCCAGGGCACCGCGATGGTGTCCAGCCCCTCACCGGCCAGCACCTTCAGGAAGGCCCAGCCCAGCGCCAGGCCGACGACCACGCCGATCACCGCGCCATAGAGCGAGATCTGCACCGCCTCCAGGGTGATCATCCGGCGCACCTGCCGACGTGAGGCGCCGACCGCGCGGAGCATGCCGATCTCCCGGCGCCGTTCGATGACGTTGAGCGCCAGGGTGTTGACGATGCCGAGCACCGCCACAATGACCGCCAGGGCGAGCAGCGCGTAGAGCATGTTGAGCATCTGGTCGACGAAGACGGCCTGCGTCCCGGCGAACTCGGACGGGGTGAGGACCTGCACCACGATGAACTGGTCGGTGGCGTCCTCCAGGCGCTGGCGGAGGTCCTCCAGCGGAATGTCACCGTCGACGAAACCGGCGAAGAGCATGGGCCGGGCGTACCTGCCGGTGCCGAACTCGCCGGCCGCCATGTGGGGTTCGATGGCCGACCAGGAGATCACCTGGTCACCGAGGAGGTCATTGTCCTCGTAGATGCCGAGCAAGGGCACGGTGCCCAGGTCCCTGGCGTCCGCCCCGGGGGCGTCGGAGAGCAGCGGAACCCGGGCGCCGACCGTCCAGCCGTTCCTCGCCGCGGCGGATTCCGAGGCGATGAAGCCCGCCTCGCCGAGGTCCACGTCCCCCTGCACCCGGGTCACCCCGCCGGTGACCCGCGGATCACCGACGAAGTAGCCGGAGCCGAACCCTGCGCTGACGATCGAGTCGCTGGTGGCACCGCCGAGGGAGACCGGGGCGAGGCCGAAACCGGAGACCCCGGTCACGCCCTCGACGTCACGGGCGGCGTCCAGTGCCCCGGCCGGGATGGGGAAGGAGCCGTCGGAGG
Organism: uncultured Corynebacterium sp.; assembly: GCF_902782855.1. Classification (GTDB taxonomy): domain Bacteria; phylum Actinomycetota; class Actinomycetes; order Mycobacteriales; family Mycobacteriaceae; genus Corynebacterium. The sequence continues at coordinate 2,615 of NZ_CACZOO010000049.1, read as the reverse complement.
GGCCGTAGAGCACCAGATCGGAGGTGACGGTGTCTCCGACCAGTCCGCTGATCGACGCTTTCATCGACGCTCCGAGCATCCCGAACACGGCCACCAGGGCAACCCCGAGGGTCAGCGCGTAGGCGGTGGTCGAGGTGCGTCGCGGGTTGCGCGACGAACTGGTGGACGCCAGGCGTCCGACGGAGCGGAACGGTGCGCCGATGATCCGGCCGATCGCCGGGACGACCGGCACCGCCAGCGCCGCGGAGACCAGGAAGGCCCCCAGCAGGACGCCGAGTGCGCCGATCCCGACGAGGCCCGCGCGGGCCCCGGTGCCGGAGCCGTCGAGCAGGACGCCGGCCAGTGCGGCGGCGACGCCGGTGACCAGCAGGACTGTACCGGTGACGGTACGGCGGCGCAGGGAGGACGCCGAGGACAGGTCACCGGAGCGCATCGCCTCGACCGGGCGGACCGCACCGGCGTGGCGGGCCGGGGCCCAGGCGGAGACGACGGTGACGATCACGCCGAGGATCAGGGGGACGGCCACGGAGGCACCGGTGACCTCGAGTCCGGTAGCGGGGAGACCGGCGCCGGTGGAGCCGATGGCGGCGTAGATGAGTTGCGTCAGTCCGGCGCCGGCGACCACGCCGACGGCGGAGCCGAGGAGCCCGACGACGACTGCTTCACCGACGACGGAACCGGTGAGCTGCCGGGAGGAGACACCGAGGCTGCGCAGCAGTGCGAACTCGCGGGTGCGCTGGGCGACGATCATGGAGAAGGTGTTGGCGATGATGAAGGTGCCGACGACCAGGGCGACGAGTCCGAAGGCGACGAGGAAGTAGTTGACGAAGCTGAGGGCGTCGTTGATGGCGTCCGCCTGCTCGTCGGCGGCCTGCTGACCGGTCTTCACCTCGACTCCGCCGACCCCGGCTCCCTCGAGGTGGGCGGTGACGTCCGCAGCGAGCCGGTCCTGGCTGACACCCGGGTCCGCGGCGAGCGAGAAACCGGTGGCGGTGCGGCCGTCGGCGAAGGTCCGCAGGTAGGCGTCACTGTCCATGAGGAGGCCGAGGAATCCGCCGCCGTCCGTGTCCCCCAGGTCGATGTCGTAGATGCCGGAGACGGTGACATCGTGGACGCCGCCGGTGTCGACGACCTTGAGGACGTCGCCCACGGCGATGCCGTGGTCCTCGGCGGCGCTGGAGTTGACGACGACCCGGTCGGCGCCGTGCGGGGCGTCCCCGGCGATGACGGTGGTGGCCGGGCCGACCTGGTCGGCGTCGGGGTACCAGATCGAGGCGAAGCTCGGGGCCCCGCCGGTCTGCAGGGTGGTGCCGTCGTGGGAGATGACGACGGTGGTCCGGGTCGAGTTGTTGACTCTCGCGACACCGTCGGCGTCGGCGAGGATGCCGCCGAGTTCCAGCGGCAGGGGGCGTCCGGTGGCCTCGTCGGGGGTGACGGTGACGTCGACGCCCTTCGTGGTGGATGCGGACAGCGTGTCGAAGGTCTTCGACAGGGACGCGGTGAACATCAGCGCCCCGGAGATGAAGGCGGTCCCGAGGACGACCGCGAGGACGGTGAGCAGGAGCCGGACCTTGTGCCCGGCGAGGTTGCGCAGGGAGACCCGGCGCATGGTGGAGGACGCCGACACGGCTACAGCTCTTCGATGCGGGACATCACGGCGAGAATGGACTCGACGGTGGGCTGACGCAGCTCCTCGACGATACGGCCGTCGGCGAGGAAGAGGATGCGGTCGGCGTAGGAGGCGGCCCGGGCGTCATGGGTGACGATGACGACGGTCTGGCCGTCGCGGTCGACGGAGGTGCGCAGGATGTCGAGGACCTCGGCCGACGAGTTCGAGTCGAGGTTGCCGGTGGGCTCGTCGCCGAAGATGATCTCCGGGCGGGAGACCAGTGCCCGGGCGCAGGCGACGCGCTGCTGTTGGCCGCCGGACAGTTCGGCGGGGCGGTGGGAGAGCCGGTCGGTGAGACCGAGACGCCCGGTGACCTCGTCGAACCAGGCCCTGTCGACCCTCCGGCCGGCGATGTCGGTGGGCAGGGTGATGTTCTCGGCCCCGGTGAGGGTGGGGACGAGGTTGAAGGACTGGAAGATGAACCCGAGCCGGTCGCGGCGGACGGTGGTGAGGGCCTTGTCGTTGAGGGACGCGAGGTCGGTGGTACCGAGGTACGCGGATCCGGAGGTGGGCGTGTCGAGCCCTGCCATGCAGTGCATCAGCGTGGACTTTCCGGAGCCCGACGGGCCCATGATGGCGGTGAACTCACCGCGGGCGAAGGTGACGGACACATGGTCCAGGGCGGTGACCCGGGTGTCCCCTTCACCGTAGATCCTGGTGAGACCGTCGGCGCGGGCGGCGGCGGTGTCGACCGTGTCGACCGTGCCGGACGAGCCGGACGAGCCGGCCGGGGTGGTGGGTGTGGTCGGTGTGGTGGCGGGCATGGTCGGGCCTCTCGGTGGATGTGGGGGCGGGTCCGCCCGTGGTCATGTGTCCACCGTAGAACGCGGGGGTGGGGGTGCGCCTCCGGAAGGTCCCCTACCCGCGGCCCCGGGATGTGTCAGGGGTGCGGCTACCGGGACGACGGGGGCGACGGAGGCGACGGAAGTGGCGGGGGTACGGTGCC
>NZ_CACZOO010000048.1 GCF_902782855.1 uncultured Corynebacterium sp. | reverse complement strand
CTGACCGCCCTGGTCCTGGCCTGGGTCATCTCCGTCGCCTGGACCCTGCTCACCGCCGGACGGTCGCGGCACACGAGGGGATTCGGCGGCGCCGTCGAGACCCTCACCGCCGGACTGCCCCAGTACTGGGTGGGGACCCTGCTGCTCATCGTCTTCGCCGTCACCCTCGGCTGGTTCCCCGTCATCGGCGGGACCGGGATCGCGGCGACGGTCCTTCCGGCACTGGCGTTGGCGATCCCGCTCGCCGGGTTCATCGGGCAGGCCACCCGGACCGAATTCGAACGCGCCGCAGGGCAACCGTTCGTCCTGACGGCACGCACCAGGGGCATGGGTGACGGTGCGGTGCGCGCCCGGCACATCCTGCGCCACGCACTGATCCCCGGCATCACCCTGTCCGGCTGGGCCGTCGGCAGCCTCATCTCCGGTGCGGTGCTGGTCGAGCAGGTCTTCGCGCGCCCCGGTCTCGGCGCCCTCCTCGTCCGGTCCGTCCAGAACAAGGACTTCGACCTCGTCATCGGGATCGTCATCCTCATCACCGCGTTCTACGTCGTCATCAACCTCATCATCGACGTCGTGTACATCGTCGTCGATCCCCGACTCAGAAAGGAGGACTGATGAGCACCGCCACGACAACAGCACCCACGGCCGAAAAGCGACCCACCCGGCCCACCCGGCGGAGAAGCGGCCGCGTCCGGGTCCCCGTGTCCGTCATCCTCGCGGCCGTGGTCGCCGCCCTCATCCTCGTCGCCGCCGTCCTCCCGTCCGTCATCGCGACGCACTCACCCACCGCGGTCGACCTCGGGAACACCCTCGCCGGCCCGTCCGGTGACCACTGGCTCGGGACGGACAGCATCGGCCGCGACCTGTACAGCCGGATCGTCCACGGGACACGCACCTCCCTGCTCATCGGACTCGGCGCGATCCTCCTGTCCCTGGTGCTCGCCCTGGTCCTCGGCTTCCTCTCCTCACTCGGGCCCCGGTGGATCGCCGGCCCGGTGGACCGGATCCTCGAGATCCTCCTCGCCTTCCCGGTGCTCCTGCTCTCCCTCCTGTTCGTCGCGCTCCTCGGCCCCTCCGCCCAGAGCCTCGTCATCGCCGTCGGCGTCGGCTCGGCACCCGGGTACGCCCGCCTGGTCAGGGCACAGGGCCTCAGCGTGAAGAACTCCGGCTACACCGAAGCGGCCCTGGCCCTGGGGCACACCCGGTGGACGATCTTCCGCCGGCACATCTTCCCCAACGCCTTCCGCCCCCTCGTCGCACTCGTCGCGCTCGGAATCGGGCAGAGCGTCGTCTGGGCGTCCGGACTCTCCTTCCTGGGCCTCGGGGTCGCACCACCGTCACCGGAGTGGGGCGCCCTGCTCAACTCCGGCAAGGGCGACATCACCGCCGCATGGTGGCTCGAAGTCATGCCCGGACTCGCCATCGCCCTCACCGCCCTGGTGTTCACCCACCTCGGCCGCTACATCCAGGACCGATCGGAAGGACTCACCCGATGACCACCGGCACCCCGGCACCACTGCTCAGCGTGGAGAACCTCAACGTCTCCTTCCCCGGCCCCGACGGCCCCCGCCACATCGTCAAGGACGTCAGCTTCACCCTGCGGCGCGGCCGCTGCACCGCCCTCGTCGGCGAATCCGGCTCCGGAAAATCCGTGACGTCCCGCTCCCTGGTGGGTCTCCCCGGCGAGGGGGCGACGGTCACCGCCGACCGCCTCGACTTCGACGGCGAGGGCCTGCTCGACCGGCCGGACCGGTGGTGGCGCGGCGTGCGCGGCAGCCGCATCGGATTCATCCTGCAGGACGCCCTCGTCTCACTCGACCCGCTCCGGCCGGTGGGCCGGGAGATCAGCGAGACCCTCGCACTCCACGGACTCGGCGGCCCACACAACCGGCACCGGCGGCGGGAACTCACCGAGGAGCTGCTCGACCGGGTCGGCGTCCCCGAACCCCCGCTGCGGGCCCGGCAACGCCCCGGGGAACTGTCGGGCGGACTACGGCAACGCGCGCTCATCGCCTCCGCCATCGCACTGAACCCGGACCTCGTCATCGCCGACGAACCCACCACCGCCCTCGACGTCACCGTCCAGGCCCAGGTCCTCTCGGTGCTGGAGACCATGATCGCCGACGGGACCTCCGTCATCCTCGTCAGCCACGACCTCGCCGTCGTCGCCCAGCTCGCCGACGACATCCTCGTGATGCAGGGTGGCCGCATCGTCGAATCCGGCCCCGCCGACGACCTGCTCCACAACCCGCAGCACCCCTACACCCGGCAGCTCATCGACGCGGTCCCCAGCGAACACACCCGCGGCACGCGCCTGTCACACACCACACCCCCCGACCGGACCGCCGCCGCACTGTTCCCCCCGCACCCGTCGGGACAGTCGGCGCAGGACGGGGCCACCGGCCCCCTCCTCGAGGTCCGTGACGTGTCCAAGTCCTACCGGGGGCCCGACCGTCGCCGGCGGAAGGTCGTCGACGGCATCTCGTTCACCCTGGCCCGGGGCGAGACACTCGGCATCGTCGGCGAATCAGGGTCCGGCAAGAGCACGGTCGCCCGCATCGCCCTGTCCCTCGTCACCCCCGACGACGGCGATGTCCGGTTCGACGGCGGTGACTGGAGCACGGCGTCCGGCCGGGAACAACGCCGCATCAGACGGCGCATCGCCGTCGTCTACCAGGACCCGCTGAGCTCCTTCGACCCGCGCTGGACCGTCTCCCGGATCCTGCGGGACGCCGTCGCCCTGGGCGACCCCGGGAACGCCGACCGGCCACAGGACCGCGTGGTGGAACTGCTCGAAATGGTCGGCCTGTCCCCGAACGTCGCCGGAACCCTGCCTGTGCGGCTCTCCGGCGGCCAACGGCAACGCGTCGCCATCGCCCGGGCGTTGGCCACCAACCCGGAGGTCGTCGTCCTCGACGAAGCGGTCTCCGCCCTGGACGTCTCAGTCCAGGCCCAGATCCTCGACCTGCTGTCCGACCTGCAGAAGCAGCTCAACGTCAGCTACCTCTTCATCTCGCACGACCTCGGCGTGATCCACCACATGAGCGACCGCGTCCTGGTCATGCAGGGCGGAAAAGTCGTCGAACAGGGCACCGCGGACGAGGTCTTCCTCTCGCCGCGGGAGCCGTACACCCGCAGGCTGCTGGACTCGCTCCCGCGACTGCAGCACGCCTGACCACCCACACGAACCACTGACCTGAACAGGAGTTTCCCGACCATGACCACCTCAACCACATCCGCCACCGACACCACCTCCACCTCAACGCGGGACGCCGTCGAATCAGCGAAGACAGCCATCGCCGACGTCGCGGACACCATCCGACACGAGGCCGTCGACCGCGAACTCAACAACCTCAGCCCGGAACCCCGCGTCCGCGAACTCGCCGCAGCCGGCCTCGGCCGACTGCGCGTCCCCACCGAATTCGGCGGCCTCGGAGCCGACGTCACCGACCTCGCTGAAGTCCTGGTCAACCTCGCCGCCGCGGACTCCAACTTCGTCCAGCTCCTGCGTGGACACCTCGGCTTCGTCGAATTCCTCATCGACCTCGAAACAGGCCACGTCCGGGACACGTTGCTGACCGCGATCGGACACGGCGAACTCGTCGGCCCCGCAGCCTCGGTCCCCGCCGCCGGACAGCCCGGGGGCCCAGTTGCCGACAGAATCATCGACCACTCCACCACCCTCACCGAGCAGGGCGGAAAGACCCTGCTCAACGGCACGAAATACTACACCACCGGAAGCCTGTACTCTGACTGGATCAGCGTGGTCGTCGTCGATGAAAACGGGGCGAAGGAGGTTGTCGTCCGCATTGACGATCCCGGTGTGACCGCCGTCGACGACTGGGGCGGATTCGGGCAGCGGTTCACCGCCAGCGGCACCACCGTATTCGATGATGTGGAGGTCCGGGACGGTTACGCTATCCCGCGTACCGAGCCGGCCATTGACACCTACCTCGGGGCGTTCTACCAGTTCGTCCACTCCGCAACCCAGGCCGGCATCATCAGGCGGGTCGCCGAGGACCTCAGCGACGTCGTCTGCCAGCGCCACCGTACCTACCCCCTCGCCACCGTCCCGGAACCACGGCACGATCCTCAGGTCCTCGAGGTTGTCGGCGAAGTCGACACTGCCCGGTTCGCTGCCGCAGCCGCGGTCGAAGCACTGGCCCGCAGCTTCGACGCCTACAACGCCAGCCACTTACAGGATGACCTTGACGCCGTGAATATCCGTTCCGCTCAGGTTCAGGTAATCAACACCCGCCTGGCAGGAGAAGCTACATGGAACTTGTTCAACGCCGCCAGCGCCTCGGCAACCAGCGTTGACCTAGCTCTTGACCGGCACTGGCGGAACGTGCGGACCATCTCGTCGCACAACCCGGTGATCTACAAGGCGCGGGCTGTCGGTGACCACGTGGTCAACGGCACACTGCCGGACGTCCACCACGGTTTCGGTGCGATTAACAGGCAAAACTAGGACACTGTCAAGCCCCGGGTTCTGTAGAGGGTCGTCTATCTGTTGATCAGGCCGCGACGGCATACTCGTTGATGAGGAGTCTGAACCGGTGGCACATAGCCGATCTGGCCTGCAACGACGCCCTGGAGAAGTCACCGTGCGTCGAGCCTCGTCCGGTGTTGACACGGACTGACTCGATCTGGCGCCGGAGCATGGATTTTCACATGCACCGGGCACGACTCCGGCCGTCGGGTCATCGCCGTTGACGCCCAAGACCGTCTGCGGTGCCCGTGACCACGCCGACCCGGGATTCACAATCCACCGCCGGCGCACCTGTTGGCAGCCCTGTGCCACGCTACCGGCACTGTGCGGCGGGGGCGGCCGGTTCAGTTGGTGAGGAACGGCGTGGCGGCGGCCGGCCGTGCGCCGTCATTCTCGTGGTTCTTCACCGGAACGCCGAGCTTGAGCAGCTCCGGGACGACGCCCTCGCCGACGTGGTAAGCCTCCTCCAGGTGCGGGTAGCCGGAGAGGACGAAGTGGGTCAGCCCGATCTCCCGGTAGTCGGCGATGGCCTGGGCCACCTGTCGGTAGGAACCGACCAGTGCGGTCCCGGCCCCACCGCGGACCAGGCCGACCCCGGCCCAGAGTCCGGGGGCGATCTCCAGGGACCTGGCGTCCCCGCCCTTGACGAAAGCACCGCCGTGCCCGTGCAACTCGCTCATCCGCCGCTGACCCTCTGACTGGGAGCGGGCGAGACCCTTCTGGATCCGGTCCACCTCCTCCGGGTCAAGCTGGTCGTAGAGACGCTGCGCCTCCGCCCACGCCTCCTCCTCGGTTTCCCGGGTGATGACGTGGAGCCGGATGCCGTAGTCCAGACTCCGGTCGTTCTTCGCCGCCTCCCCGCGGACACGGTCAAGCTTCTCCGCGACCGCTTCGGTGGTCTCCCCCCAGGTCAGATAGACATCGGCGCGCCGAGCGGCGACTTCGATGCCGAGTTGCGACGATCCGCCGAAGAACACCGGCGGAGCCTGCTCAGGAACTTCCTTGAGGACCGCGTTCTCGATCTTCAGGTGGTCGCCGGTGAAAGTCACCGGTTCGCTGCTGGTCCAGAGCCGGTTGATGACCTGGAGCGCCTCATCGGCCTGGAGATAGCGGTCGGTCTTGGTCGAGTAGTCGGCGAAGGCCCGTTGCTCATGGTCCTCTCCCCCCACGACCACATTGATGAACAGGCGGTTGCCGGAGAACTTCTGGAATGCCGCCCCCTGTTGGGCGATGATGGTCGGGCTGACCTGTCCGGGGCGGATAGCGACGAGGAACTTCAGGCGGCTGGTCCGGGACAGGAGGGCGGAGGTGGTGACCCAGGCGTCCTCGCACCACAGGCCGGTGGGGGTCAGGACCGCCTCGAAGCCGTTCTCCTCGGCGGCGAGGGCTATCTGGGTGAGGTAGTTGAGGTCGCCGGAGCGACTGCCGAAGTGGAAGCCGGAGCCGTGGCCTCCGGCTGTGATGTTCCGTGAGTCCCCGTAGGTGGGGAGGAACCAGTGCAGGGAAACAGGTGCCGTATCAGTCATACATATGAGTAGACACTGATATTTATCTCCGACGCAATAGTTTTCAACGCTGAGAATATTAGTGTGTGGAGCTCCGGTGCGTCGCCCCGCCCGCTGGCGTCCCTCCGCCGGCCACCAGGGCGCCCACCGGACCGGACGTCACCTTCCGCCCGCGTTCCGCTTGTCCAGGACACGGGCGGTCCGGTCGCCGATGAGCTGCACGATCTGGACTATCACCACCATGACGATGACGGCGAGGATCAGGACGCTGGTCTCGTAACGGTAGTAGCCGTAGCGGATGGCGAAGTCCCCGATCCCGCCACCGCCGACCATTCCGGCCATGGCGGACAGGGACACGAACCCGACCACCATGATCGTGACCGAGGAGGCGATCCCGGAGCGGGACTCACGCAGCAGGACGGAGGAGACGATACGGAACCAGCCACCGCCCAGTGATTCGACCGCTTCGATCACGCCACGGGGCACCTCCCGGAGGTTCTGCTCGACCAGCCTGGCGAAATACGGCACGAGGTGGACGACGAGGGGGACCGTGACGGCGACGGTCCCCAGGCTCGTCCCCACGACGAACTTCGCGACGGGGAAGAGCACGATCATCAGGACGAGGAACGGGAAGGACCGGATGACGTTCACCACGGTGCCGACGCCCCGGTAGATGTGCGGGTGGGGTCGCAGGCCCTCCGGGCTCCAGGAGTAGAGCAGGATCCCGAGGACGCTGCCGAGGACGATCGTCACCGGGATGCTGAACAGCAGCATGATCCCGGTCTGGGCGAGAGCGAGCCAGAGATCGGGCAGGGCGATGCTGATCTCGTCACGGATGCTGTCGAGGGAGGTGGAGGTGTCCGAGAAACTGCCCTCGGCGGTGAGGAACGACCCGGTCGGCGTCCACCGGTCGGAAACGTCAGACATTGATCTCCACCTCATCCTTGACGAGGTAGGTGCCGATCTCCGTGCGGGGCACGTAGCCGCCGTCCCGGGGATCGAACCGTTCTACTATCCGGCCGGACTCCATGACCACGACGTTGTCGGCGATCGCCCGGACGACGTTCATCTCGTGGGTGACGAGGATGATGGTCACGTTGAGGTCCCGGTTGATCCGGGCGAGGTGGCTGAGGACCTCGGAGGTCGTCTTGGGGTCCACCGCTGACGTGGGTTCGTCGCACAGCAGGATACCGGGCCGGTTGGCCAGGGCCCGGGCGATCGACACCCGTTGCTTCTGACCTCCCGACAGGGCTGCCGGGTACTGCCCCGCCTTGTCGGGGAGGCCCACGATCTCCAGGGTCTCGGCGACGCGGTCCCGTCGTTGTGACCGGGGGACGCCCGAGATCCTGAGCGCGAGCTCGACGTTGCCCGCGACGGTGAGGTTGTTGAGGAGGTTGAAGTGCTGGAAGATCATGCCGATCCGGGAACGTCGGTGCAGCAGGTCCCGCCGGCCCAGGGTGGTGATGTCCTCCCCGTGAATGTGGACCGTCCCCGATGTCGGGCGTTCCAGCAGATTGATCGTGCGGACCAGGGTGGATTTCCCGGCCCCGGAGAAACCGACGATGCCCTGCACCGAACCGGCGGGGACATCGAGGTCGATGTCCCGCAGGGCGGTGAACTCACCGGACCGGCCGTGGTAGGTCTTGGTGACCCCCCGGAGCCGGACCGCGACCGGAGACGTTGCAGTGTCGCCCATCAGCTGTTCCATTCCGCGATATCGGCCTGCGGGTCACGGTCCCAGGGCAGGGGGACCCAGTCGCCGAAGAGATCGAGGTACTTCTGGCGGACGTTGTCCTGCTGGAACGCCTTCCGGAAATCCTGGGCCTCTTTGCCGTTGACCCGGTCGGCCCTGGTGGCGACCACGAGACTGTACGGCAGGTGCACCGCCTCCTCGGTCTCGAACTGGAGCGCGTCCTTCACCGGGTCGAGTCCCGCACGGAGTGCGTACCGGCCGAACAGGAAGGCGGCGTCCACATCCGGCAGGGTCTTGAGGAGGGTCTGCTGGTCGACCTCGATGAGCCGGAGATTTCGGGGGTTCTCCAGGATGTCCCGCTGGCTCGTCCGGATGACGTTGTTCGGTTTCAGCGTCAGCAGTCCGGCATCGGCGAGAAGCCTCAGCGTCCGGCCGTTGTTCGCGGGATCCTGGGGGATCGCTATCCGGGCACCCTCCGGGAGTTCGGCGATCGACCGGTACTTCTTCGAGTAGATTCCGCTGGGGGCTCCGAAACCGTAGAAGGCGGGCTGGATATCCGTCCCGCGTTCCTCGTTGAAGTTCTCCCGGTAGGCGTTGTTCTGGAAGAAGTTGAAGTCGTACTGCTTCTGCTCGACCGCGGTGTTCGGCAGGACGATGTCCGTGACGAGATCGACTTTCACGGTGTAGCCGTCCTTCTCCAGGTTCGTCTTCGCCTGGTCCAGTGGCTCGGAGAACGCCGGATCATCAGTCGCGATGACGCTGATGACGTTGTCCCCTTCGGAAGCCTCCTCTCCGGCAGACGAGGACGCCTCTTTGACGGCGCTGCAACCCGTCAATGTTGTCGCGCCGATGAGCACGAGTGCGGCGAGGCGGACAATGCCCCGGTTTCCGGTGGTCGGTGACATCTGTTCTGTCCCCTTTTGTTGTGTTATCTGTCTGACGGAAGCTTTCGGGGGTCAGATCGTAACACCGGTAAACCTGTGCACTAGACCGATCGGTGCACTATGAATCTAAAGGTTCTGCTCCGTCTGGGCGCAGGAGTACTTTACGGTGAATGGTAAAGAACAACATTCAATTCGGATACTGGTCTCCGACCATAGCCCGGGGGCTCGTGGCCAGCGGCGTCGACAATTCGACCGGATACGATCCGGACTACGTTGTGAGCACCGCGCAGCTCGCGGAGCGGCACGGCTTCAGTCATACCCTCAATGCCATCCGTCACCAGGGTGACCGTTCTGAGCCGATTGTGGCGTCCCAGTACATTCTCGGGGCGACGACCCGGCTGACCTCGATCGCCGCCGTGCACCCCGGGCTGATCCATCCCGGGGTTCTCGCCGAACTGGCGTCCTCCGCCTCACTCTTCTCCTCGGGACGGTTCGGGATCAATGTGGTTTCGGGCTGGCACCGGGACGAATTCGAGAACCTCGGGGAACCTTGGCTGGACCATGAGCAGCGCTATGCCCGTACCGGGGAGTTCATGGAGATCCTCCACCGACTGTTCGCCGGCGGCCCCGTGGACTTCGACGGTGAGTACTACACCCTGCACGGTGCCTCCGTCACACCGACCGCCCCGGTGGCACCGGCACTCTTCCAGGGGGGAAGCTCGGAGGCCGCCCACCGGGTCGCCGGTCAGCAGGCGGACTGGTACTTCACCAACGGTGGTACGCCGGAGGAGCTGTCCGCACGGATCGCGGAGGTCAGGGCAGAAGCCGGGAAAGCGGGCAGGCCCGCCCCTCCCGTCGGTGTGAACAGTTTCGTCATTCTCCGGGACACGGAGGAGCAGGCGCAGTCCGTCCTCAGGGAGATCATAGAGAAGTCCGACAGGGAACAGGTGGAGGACTTCTTCGCCCGTTCGCGGGAGGCGGGGGCCTCGTCGCCGGAGGGACGGGGGATGTGGGCGAATTCGAGTCGTGAAGATCTGATCCAGTTCAACGAAGGGTTCCGGACAAATCTCATCGGTACCGCAGAGCAGATCGCCGGGCGGATCGTGGATCTCAAGAATATCGGCGTCGACCTCATCCTGGTCGGCGCCCTCAATCTCCGGGAGGAACTGGTGGAGTTCGGTAGAAAGGTCATACCGCTCGTGCGGGAGATCGAAGCACGTGACACGGATTCGGAAAGGGCTCTGTCATGACCTCGACAACGGTGGAATCACTTCTCGGGAAAGCCGGGGACCTGGCTGCGCATTTCGCCGCCGGTGCCCCGGAACGGGAGAGGACACGGCGCTCACCGGTGGAGGAGTTCGATGAGATCCACCGCTCCGGGATTCTGGCGGCGACCGTCCCCACCGAATTCGGTGGTCCCGGTGGCGCTCCGTCGGTGGGTGCGGAGATCGTCCGCATCCTCTCGACGGCGGACGGGTCGATCGGGCAGGTCCCGCAGAACCACTTCGCCTTCGTCCGGTGGATCGGGGCGGCCGGTACCGCGGAACAGAAGGAACGCCTCTTCGCCGAGGTGCTCAACGGTGGCCACATCGCCAACGCGCAGGCGGAACGGCACGGTCGCACCGCAGCGGACACGGCGACCACCCTGACCTATCAGGGGGACGGTACCTGGCTGCTGCGGGGGACGAAGTACTACGCCACCGGATCCCCGTTCGCGACATACCTCGCGGTGACCGCGACGGTCGACGAGGACGCGGACGGCGTCACCCCCGGAGTCTGGGCGGCCTTCATTCCGAAGGCGTCCCCGGGAATCACGGTGGTCGACGACTGGGATGCCGTGGGCCAGCGGCTGACAGGGTCAGGCACCGTCACCCTGGACAATGTCGTGGTGACCACCGGCGATCTCATCTCGCGCGACCGGGTGTGGGCCGCCGGCGGCTATGGCGCGTACTCGCAGCTGCTGCACGTCGGTATCGACACGGGGATCGCCCGTGGCACGTTGACGACCGGGCTGGACATCGCCCGTCGCCTCGCCCGACCGTGGACCGACGCGGAGGTGGAGCGGGCTGTCGATGACCCACTGACACTGCAGAACGCCGGTGAGCTGGAGGTGGCCGTCTTCGGGGCGGAAGCGGCGTTCGCCTCGGCGGGCAGGGCCGTCGACGAGCTGTTGTCGGGAGAGCGCGACGACCGCGCCGAGGTGTCGCTCCATGTCGCGAAGGCGAAGATCATCGCCGATGCCGCCGTACTGACCGTCTCGACCCACGTCTTCGAACTGACCGGCACCCGGGCAACTGCACCCGACCTGCAGCTTGACCGGTTCTGGCGCAATGCCCGTACCCATACCCTCCACGACCCGGTCCGGTGGAAGAAGCAGCACATCGGGCGGTACGTGCTCCGGGGTCAGGAGCCCCCGCTGGGGTCCATCCTGTAGCGCAGGTTCCCCGGCCCGGGGCATCGGTCAGCCCTCCGTGCCCATGGATTCCCGGACGGTCCGGGTCAGGGCGGCGCCCGTGCGGGAACAGGTTCGCGGATCATCGGAGGAGCAGCTCAGAAGATGGACCAGGGTCCTGCGCGCCTCGTCGAGGCGGTGTATCCGGGCGTCGATGTCATCGAGGTGCTCCGAGATGATCCTGTGGCGTTCCACCGACGCCGGCGCATTCATGATCTCCCGGGTCGACTCTATGGTCATGTCCGCGTCCCGGTGCCAGAGCAGTGCATAGGCCAGTGAGCAGAGCTCATCGAAGTCATAGTGGCGCACCCGCCCTCTCCGTGCTGTCGGTTCGATGAGCCCCTGCTCCTCGTAGTAGCGCAGCGTCGGCACACTGACGCCGAAACCGCGTGCCACGTCACTGATCGAGTAGAGCGTCCGGTCCCCACGGTCCCGGGCCATGCTGATCCCTCCTCCGGTTCACGGTGCCTGCGTGCCTGCGGTAACGGTCGGGAAACTCAGGCTTGCGCTCAAGTCTACTTGAGCGGGCAGACTTGCAGCGTCCCGGTCAGCCTCAGAGAAGGGTCACCTTGGTGCCGTCCAGATCAGCCACCGCACTCATCGTCGGTTTCGTCCTCGTCAGTTTCAACACCCGCGCCCCGTTCGGTCAGGTGGGGCCACTGGCTCCCGTGGCGGATCTGAGTTCCACCGTGGTCACGCTGTTAGGGGTGATCCCGCCGTTGGCGATGGGGATCAGCGCACCGTTCGTGCCCCACCTGTTGCGGCGCCTGGGGGAGACGCGTCTGTTCCTGGTCGCCTCAGGCGTCGCCCTCGCCGGGGCGGTGGGCCGCCCCTTCGGGGTCACCGGTCTCATCACGGGCACCGCCGTCGTGTCCCTGGCGATCGGGGTGATCAACGTTCTGATCCCGGTCTACGTCGTGTCCCGTTTCCCCGGCAGACGCTCAGGCCCGGTATTCGGCGCCTACGCTCTGTCGATGGGGCTCGGCTCGGCCCTGGTGGCACTTGTGACTGTGCCTGTCGCCCACCTGACCGGTCACTGGGAAACGGCCGTCGCGGTAGTCGCACTTCCCGCTCTGTCGGCCCTGGTGGGGAGCCGGATGATGGACGACGGCGTCACTGCGGCGTCGTCGTCGGCAGAACCGGCCCGCGTCCCGTCGACAGGAGAATCCGCGGCGGCCCCCCGGGTCTCCCGCACCTGGCTGGCGTGGAGCCTCACCGCGTTCTTCGGGGTCCAGACCCTCCTGTTCTACGCCCTGATGGCCTGGCTACCGTCGATTCTGGTCTCCACCGGGCATAGCGTCGGCTCTGCCGGAATCGCCCAGACCGTCCTCATCATCGGCATCTCGCTGGGTGGGCTGCTGTCTCCCCTCATCGCCGCCAGGAGCAGGGACCAGAGCAGACTCGTCGCCGTGATCATCACCCTGTGCACCGTGGGCCTCGTGGGGCTGGCTCTCGCCCCCGGACTCGCCACCGCTCTATGGGTTCCGCTGGCAGGTGTCGGTCTGGGGGGCGGGCAGGCCGTGCCCGCGGTGCTGTACGCCCACCGGGGGAGAGACCACGCGCATACCGCTGCCCTGTCCTCCTTCGCCCAGTCCGTCGGATTCCTGGTCGCCGCCACCGGACCGGTGCTGCTCAACCTGGGGCACTCGGCGTTCGGCAACTGGTCGACGCCCCTGCTGATCCTGGCCACGGTGTGCATCGTGAATCTCAGTCTGAGCTGGCGTGCCGGAAAGCCCGAGAAGCTGACAGCGGCAGGCGGCGGTACCTGGCGTACCAGGTGGTCGTCGCTGCGGAAACCGATGCCCTGACCGGGGTCCGTCACCTCGGGATCAGCCGGTCAGAGCTGCTCCTGCTGCTCGTACCGCAGGTTGGACTCCTGCAGCGTATCGTCACCCAGCCCGATGCAGACCATGGACAGCGCCAGCAGCACCGCGGTGGTGATCCACACCGGGGCCCGGTGCCGCGGGGTCCGGGCCGGCGGCGGGGTGGGGGTGAGGGCCGCGGCGATGGCGGCGTCCTCCTCGGTGAGGTACCCGGCGAGCTCCCGGTTCCGCGCCTGCTCCTGCTCCCACGCGGCCACCGCCTTCCGGTCACGGCTGCGGCAGCGCAGCGGCTGCGCGCACGGCAGGACCATGGCCAGTCCGAAGAGCACCGTCCCGATCCCGGAGAACAGCGAATCGGAGAACATCAGCGCGCCGCCGAAAACGCCCAGGATGCCGAGGACCACACCTATCCACAACAGTGCGTTGCCCGTGGCCTGTGGTTTCTGCTCGATCCGGTCGGCGGCTGCGCGCGCGGCGGAGAGTGTGGCGTCTTTCGCGATGGCGGAGAGCTGGCTGCCGAAGGACGCCGGCTGCGGCTGGTGCTGCGGTGGCTGTGCCGGGGTCACCGGAGGCGTGGTCCGGTAGGGGTTCACGGGTCGTTGCTGCTCATCCATGGGTGCGGGGCTTTCCTGTCGGTGCGGTGTGGTCGGTGTCGATCACCGTACCGCCGGCACGGACGTGGACACCGCGACCGGGGGTGAAAGCCTGTCCGTGGTCAGGTGCCGGGACGCACCGGATCAGTTTCCACGCGGTGGGGGAGGACACTGGTCGGGGCGCCATGTCCGGCCCGGTATCGTCCAGCCGCGCTTCTTGATCTCCCGCTTGGCATCTCGGCGGTAGTGGCCCATGAGGTTGTCCGTGAACAGGTGTCCGTTCAGATGATCGACGGAGTGCTGCAAGCACCGTGCGAAGAACCCGAACCCCTCGACGATGACGGTGCCACCGCTGGTGTCGATGCCGGTGACCCTGGCCCAGTCTGCGCGGCCTCGGGGCAGGATGAGCTCGGGCATCGAGAGACACGTCTCACGGTCGGACACCTCATCCGGCATTGTCTGGGGGAGGGGCGAAGTCTCGATGGTGGGGTTGATGACGTAACCCCTGCGTCGGGGTCCGCCGTGGGCGGCAATCCTGTCGGCTGTCTTCCTCGCCCCGTGGGGGCCCTCAATGTCGGGGCAATGGTAGACGAACAGACTGAGCCCTATACCGACCTGGTTGGCGGTGAGGGAGGTGCCTTGCGGGATATGGTCAAGGGTTTCGTGGAGGTCATCTACCAGGCCCCTGACACTGCCAGGGTTCGTGACCGGTGTCGTCGGGGTTCGGAGGACGGTTTCTCCGCAGATATAGACAGGAAGAACAGGCACCTCCATCACCTTAGCGGCACGCGTGGCGGGATGCCGGCACGCTCCGTGACCTGGCGCGGGACGAGCCGGCCCCACCGGGGCCGACCCCCGCGCGGTGGGGAGGGGACCTGACCGCTCATCAACGGAGAACCGGCGACCGCCACACGTACGCGGGTCAACCGTTCCGACCTCAGAGTCCACGCAGTCACTTGCTGAGATCACGGACGACGTCCACGATCGCGTTGGCGGCAACTCGCCCCAGGACCCGTCGCAGGAGGTTGCAGCTTCCGCGTCGGGTCCGGCACGGTTCGGGACGTATCCGAGGGTCTCAGAGGCTGGTCCAGGACAGCGGGCCAGTCGACCGCGACCACCAGTCCAGCTGTCGGCTGTCCTACCGACGCTGCGCCAGGTGGGCACCGACGGTGCACAGCGTCAGGCTGATGAAACCGCCGACGCCGATGATGACGAATGCGAGTCCGGCGATCAGCTCCTCGACAGTCGAGGAGTTCACGTAGGCGAGGAAGCCGACGACGGCGCCGAGAATGACCATGATGGTGGACGCGATCGTGAGGCCGCGGAAAGGGGTCCGGGGGCGGACCGGAATGGCGGACGCGTCAGGGTAGCCGGGGATATGGGAAGGGATATGGGAAGG
>NZ_CACZOO010000047.1 GCF_902782855.1 uncultured Corynebacterium sp. | reverse complement strand
TCGATGCCTTCTCTACGTGCACAGTCCTCTCCTCTCGCTGAAACGTGCACAAGATGCAGTACTCCGGTGACTTGTCACCACCGACATGGCACGGACAGGGCCGGCCCGTAAGCTATGCGTCTGCGCGAACCGAACCCAAACCTCCCGGGCCCTGCTCCTTCATCGCAGCCGCCCTTCGCTCACGCGCCTCACGATGTCGTGTTACAGGACTGCCGTCGAGCACTCGGTTCACCATGTACCCGAGGAACCGGGACATGGACAGCTCGAACGGAATGAGGTCATCACGGACCTTCACCACCTCACCGCCATCCTCGTAGTCCATCATCACCAGGCATGTCGCGTGGTACGCGTCGTCCTCCCTCCCGAGCTTGCCGATGAGGTCGATCAACAGCTCAGCAGTGTCCGGGGCCTCATCGAGCACCGAGGACCGGAGACCGAACAGGAACCCCAGTGCCGCCATCGGGTGCCGTGCACGGAGGTTCCTGGCGTCTCCGTAAGCCTCCTCGATGCGGTGTGCCGCGTTCTTCCCGAAAGACGAGTCCATGCGCTTTGTCGAGATGAGGAGCTCCGGTCCGGAACTCCAGTCGGACATGACCACATCAACCTGTTTCGCGTAGTTTTTTCCGAGCACACGCGCCTCGGAATAGCTTGCCCCGGGCGTCTTGCGTATCAATTCGGCGAGCTCGCGACGCGCTTCAGAAGACAGCCCCTTGGCGTTGAGCAGACTTGAGACAGCCATCGGGAGCACCCGCGGAGGCTCTGCCCGCGGCCAGGTCATGTCTGGATGGAATCCAGCACGCCTGAGTTCGTAACTCAGCCAGACATCCAACGCCAGTGCACGAACTGCCGTCTGAGAGGTCGTGTCCATCATCAACGGGACGACGAGGAGTTTTTCCAGAGTGACCGTATCCGGGACAAAGTGGAGTCGACCAGCTCGACTCTCCCAAGGTTGGGTATAAACACCGTCAGGCGCGGCGGCACTGACGATCCCGTCAAATTTCTCCCAGGCGATCTGTTTGTTGCTCATCTAACTCTTCTTTCCTCGTGCTGCGCGACGGGCCGCCAGTTCCCGTCCTGCTTCGCGAACCGTAGCGATCTGTTCAGTAGCCAGGAGACCGCCGAGAACCACCTCGTCAACCAGTCGTGCTGCTGCCACCGGTCCGGCTGAGTTGAGAGCTTTCTCCACCTGCTCACGGATCGCATGGAGTTCAGCCTGCTTCTCCGCGACAAGGCGTCCCGAGGGCACCAACCATCTGTCTGCTTCCTTCGGCTCCAGCTTCAGCACCCCACCCCCGTAAGCACGCCCCACAAGTTCTGCATGCAGGATCGTGACGGAGTTCAGGCTTGCCAGAGGGAGGAGATCATTGCCCAGAGTCCGGAACTCATCGCGAAGGAATACTCCGTGAACAGAATTGAGGTGTTGCACATGGGCCTCATTCCTGACCAGCCGCGGAGTATCCGCGTTCATGTAGGTCAGCAGCAGGTCCGCAGGTTTCCCAAGCGGGGTCTGGTACCAGATCTTCCGGGTACGGCATTTGTACCCGTTCGGGACCCCTAGCGATCTTCCTTCAGCCAGGTAGTTCTTTGCAGCACGTGAGTGCTCTGCTCCCGGACGGAACAGCCAGATGGGCCTTCCAGCATCCCCGAGGCTCAGCCAGTCCTCGACTGTAAACCGGAGTCCACGTAGGTGCCGGCTCCCCGGAGGAGACAGTCTCACCAGTTCCTTCTCCGGGATACCCCACAGGGCCACCTCATCCGAGGACAGCGTGAAATATGCGTTGTTCCCGGTAACCGCACCCAGTGTGGTGTCCCCCCAGGAGTCGAGAACTCCGAATGCTTGGTCTCGTACCACTTCGTCAAGGATCTCCACGATGGCAGCACCGTCGCGCCCCACAGTCCACTTGTCACCGACCGTCCGGCCTGTCGACACCGGGTCCCCTGTCGGGATGCTTCCACCCAGTACAGCAAGGTCCTCGAACCTCTCCATGCGCACAGATGTGACGTCGGCATTTCCGCCGGCACCAAAGCCGGAGGCCATGAGCAGGACCGCATCAGTCTCAGCGTCGTTGAAGACCTGACGGTCGAACAGGATAATGTCCACTTTCGCGAAGCTCCTGACGAGGAAGTCGCGAACCGGAGCCGCATAATTCACGCTCAGCAGCTCCCCCGGTACAACGAGTGCGAGACGTCCGCCCGGAGCAAGGAACTTCGCAGAGTAGACGGTGAATGCGGCCCAACTAGATGCCAGTCCGCTCAGTTCCACCCCGGCGGTCCGAGCAGCCGCACGTGCCTTCTCACGGGCCTCACCAGCAAAATCCTGGTACCTGATATACGGCGGGTTACCGATCACAGCGTCATATCTGGGGGCAGCAGGAACCATGAAGAAGTCGCCCACTGTGATGAGGGGCTCCCCGCCGACCGCCTCAACTCTTCGGCGTCCTTCGTCGGCACTGTCCCGGTGAATCTCGACGCCGTGGACGCGCGGGCGTTCCACTCCCAGTTCACGAAGCCGCTCTACTGCGGAAACCAGGAACTCCGCGTCCCCTGCCGAAGGTTCCAGCACCCGGTCTTCTGGACCTCTGACGGCCCACTCCGTCATGAACCTCGCAACGGGCTCGGGCGTGAAGAATGCCCCGCGTGCCTTACGAAGTTCCGGTGTATCCACCCCTGCATGGTACGTGCTGCTGGTTGTCATGCTTCTCCCCACCTCATCTATGTCCGTTCAAGGTCAGCAGCGGACTGACCCGTTCCGGTGACAATGCCAGAGAGGCTGGACAGCAGCCCGCACATCTTCACATTAATGGAACATACATTCTACCAAGAAGTCCGGTGGTGCCACGTCACACCAATGGTGAAGTGGCGAAACGGCAGACTGTCCGCCCCTACTCCAGCTCGGTGGCCCGGGCGTAGACCCTCTCCCCCGCGCTGAGGTCCGTCAGTCCCAGCGCGTTCGCGTCACCGCGGGTGATCTGCGCGGTGAACGGTGAGCCGGTCGTGGCGTCCTTCAGCTCGACGCGCACCTCGAAGCCGAGCACCGCCACGCGCTCCACCACCGCCTCACGCACCGCCGTCGCCGGTGTCTCGTTGCCCGGCACGGCGAGGTCGGCGGTCCGCCCCAGCCGGATGTCGTGGGGACGCACCGTCTGACCGTCCAGCTCAGTGACATGTCCGAGGAACGCCTGGACGAACGGCGTCGCCGGGTGGTCGTAGAGTTCCGCGGGTGCGCCGACCTGCTCGATGCGTCCCGCCGAGAGCACCGCGATGCGGTCGGCGACGTCGAGCGCCTCCTCCTGGTCGTGGGTCACCAGCACGGTCGTCACCGTGAACTCCTCGTGCATGTGGCGCAGCCAGGTCCGCAGGTCTTCGCGGACCTTGGCGTCCAGAGCGCCGAAGGGTTCGTCGAGCAGCAGGACCCCGGGGTTCGGAGCCAGCGCCCGGGCCAGGGCCATGCGCTGCCGCTGGCCACCGGACAACTGCCCCGGGTACCGGGACTGGTAGCCGGCCAGGCCGACGATCTCGAGGAGTTCGTCGACCCGCTTGTCGATCTCCTTCGTCGGACGCTTGCGGACCGACAGTCCGAAGGCCACATTGTCCCGCACCGTCATGTGTTTGAAGGCCGCGTAGTGCTGGAAGACGAAGCCGATCCCGCGGTCCTGCGGCGACAGGCGGGTCACGTCGCGCCCGTCGATGATGACGGACCCGGAGTCCGGCTGCTCCAGGCCGGCGATGGTGCGCAGCAGCGTGGACTTGCCGGATCCTGAAGGGCCCAGCAGGGCGGTCAGCGACCCCTCCGGGATGTCGAGGGAGACGTCGTCGAGAGCCTTGAATACCGGGGAGGAGCCGTAGGTCTTCACGGCGTGGGCGACGGAGATGGTCATTTCGCTACCTGCTTCTTCTGGAGTGCGGTCATGATGACGAGGAC
Organism: uncultured Corynebacterium sp.; assembly: GCF_902782855.1. GTDB lineage: Bacteria > Actinomycetota > Actinomycetes > Mycobacteriales > Mycobacteriaceae > Corynebacterium. Next base: position 2,918 of record NZ_CACZOO010000047.1, on the reverse strand, counting down.
GATGACGGCGACGACCATCAGCAGAGTCGCTGCGGCGTAGGCGCCGTAGACGTTGTGGTCGTCGATGTAGCGGGAGTGGACGAGGAGGGTGAGGGTCTGCCCGCCACCGGCGAACCCGGACGCGACCATGATCACCGCGCCGAATTCACCGAGCGAGCGGGCGACGGTCAGCGCGATGCCGTAGGACAGCCCCCACCGGATCGAAGGGAGCGTGATCCGCCGGAACGTCTGCCACCGGTTCGCCCCCAGGGTGGACGCCGCCTGCTCCTGGTCGGTACCGATCTCGTGGAGCACCGGCTCGACCTCGCGGACGATGAAGGGCAGGGTGACGAAGATCGTCGCCAGCACCATGCCCGGCAGTCCGAAGACGACCTGGAACCCGGTGGACCCGATGCCGCCGAACCAGCCGCCGTGGCCCCACAGCAGGATCAGGGACACGCCGACGATCACCGGTGAGACCGAGAACGGCAGGTCGACGACGGCCTGGACGATGTTCTTCCCCGGGAACCGGCCACGGACCAGGCCGAGGGAGACGACGATGCCGAAGACCACATTGAGCGGCACGACGATCACCACGATGAGCAGCGAGGTCTTCAGGGCCGAGATCGCGGCGGGCGTGGTGATCCACTCCCAGAACTGGGGCAGACCGGGTGACAGGGCACGCCACAGGATGGTGCCGACCGGCAGGACGACGAGGACGCCGATCCACACCAGGGCGAGGATGCGCAGCGTGAGGACCGTCTTGCGTGAGAGCGTCATGCGCGCTGCTCCTTTCGTGCCCCGCCCTCACCGACGATGCGGAGGACCAGCAGGACGAGGAAGGTGATGGCCAGGAGCACCACCGAGACCGCGGCGGCGGCCTGCGGCACGTCGGACTCGATCTGCTCCTGGATGTACTGGGAGGCGACCTGGGTCTCACCGGGGATGTTCCCGCCGATGAGTACCACGGACCCGAACTCGCCGAGTGCCCGGGCAAAGGCCAGGCCGGTGCCCGAGAGGATCGCGGGGACCAGGGCAGGCAGGATGATGCGCCGGAAGATCGTGGCGTTGTTCGCGCCGAGGGACGCCGCCGCCTCCTCGACGTCACCGTCGAGTTCGATGAGCACCGGCTGCACCGCCCGGACGACGAACGGCAGGCAGACGAAGGCCAGGGCGATGACCAGCGCTGGCCGGGTGGCGTTGAGGGTGATGTTGAAGGGACTGTCCGGCCCGTAGAGGCTCAGCAGCACCAGCGACGCCACAATGGTCGGCAGGGCGAACGGCAGGTCGATCAGCGCGTCCACGATCCTCTTGCCCGGGAAGTCGTCGCGGACCAGCACCCAGGCGACCAGTGTTCCGGTGACGGCGCTGATCACGCCGACCACCGCAGAGACGAGCACCGTCACCCACAGTGCGTCGAGCGCCCCGGAGGTGGTCACGGCGTCCAGGAAAGCGGGGACGCCACCCTCGAACGCCTGGGTGGCCAGCGCCGCCAACGGCAGCAGCACGATGACGGACAGCCAGAGGACTGCGGTGCCCATGCTCAGTTTCGAGGCTCTCATGCGTCTCCTCCGTAGATCTTCGTGACGGCGCCGTCGGTGCCGAAGAGGACGGCGTCCACCAGGGCCCAGCCGGTTTTCCCGTTGTCCTTGCCGGGATCACCGGCGGCGAGGTCCGGGAAAATCCCCGCGAACTGCTCCGACAGGTCGTCGATGGTCCACACGTTCCGCGTCGGCCGGAAGGCGTCCCGCTGGTCTGCGGGGAGTGCGTCGATGACCGGGGTCCTCCCGTCGTCGCTGAAGAGGTCGGGGCCGGGGCGGAACCCCCGGGAGGCCCAGCGGGTCTCGGCGTCCGGGGTGAACAGGTAGTTCCGGAAGGCTGTCGCCGCATCATCATCCCCGGCATCGTCACCGGTGACCACGGCGACGGGGTTCTCGATGCGGAAGGTGTCGGCCGGGTTGAGGTAGGTGATGTCGTCTCCGTCGCGGGCGAGCAGGATCGCCTCGTTCTCGTAGGAGAGCAGCACATCTCCCTGCCCCTGTTCGAAGGCACTGGTGGCTTCACGGCCGGACTTGGGCCGGACGTGGATATGCTCGTTGACGAGCTCGGCGACCTTGGCGTGGGCCTCGTCGTGGGCGTCCGCCGCATCCTTCCCGCTGTCCAGGGCCTGGAAGTACCAGCCGGCATAGGGTGCGAGCAGGTTCCATTTCGCCGATCCGGAGGACGCCGGGTTGGGTGTGATGATCTCGATGCCGGGGGCGAGCAGGTCGTCCCAGTTCCCCAGGTTCTCCGGGTTGCCCTCACGGGTGACGAAGGAGACCACGGAGCCGAAGGGCACCGAGCGGCCGGATTCGTCACCCGGGACGCCGGTCTTCCAGTCCCCTGCGACGAGGCCTTCCTTCACCAGCCGGGTGATGTCCGGCTCCAGGGAGAAGTTCACCAGGTCCGCGGGGACGCGTCGGGCGACTTTGCGGGACTGGTCACCGGAGGCGCCGTAGGATTCGGCGAAGCCGGTGTCCCGGCCGTCCCCGGTGGCCCGGTAGCCGGCGATGACGGCCTCGAAGCCGGGCTTGGGCACCGAGTAGGCGATGAGGTTGATCCGGTGGGATCCGGAGGAGACGTCGGTCGCGTCCGGGTCGTCGGTGGTACCGCCGGGCAGGGCGAATATGACGCCGAGGGCGACGACACCGGTCGCGGCGAGCACTGCTCCCGTCTTCATGCATCCTCCTGTAGATACTCAGACAGACTGCTCTGTCTACAACAGGAGGGAACGTTATCCCCACATCTGGATCCGCACGGTGTCATCGGTGCGGCATGAATGAAATACTTGACAACGCCGACTGGAACAGGTATCCGACGGGGGTCGGTCACCGGAGCGGGCGGCGCTCCCCGTGCTCAACTCCCCGTGCTCAACTCCCCGTGCTCAACTCCCCGTGCTC
>NZ_CACZOO010000046.1 GCF_902782855.1 uncultured Corynebacterium sp. | reverse complement strand
GGTTCGGAGGGCGCGGTGTCCGGTGCGGTGTCACTGCTGCCCGGCCACCTGCTCGGCGCGGTGCGCAAGGACGACGACAAGGACGCCGCCCGCCTGCAGGCCTACTGGGACGCCACGGTGCGGCGGCGCGCCGGCGAGGAGACCGGAGACGCTCGCGCGGCCCTGTGGCGGAAACTCTGGGACCACCGCGGGGACCTGCGGTGACGACTCGTCCGGAGCGGGCTGACCCGGTATGGGACCGGTTGGCCGCTGACCCCGTGCCGGGTGACCGGCTCACCGTCCTCGGCGTCCGGCACCATTCCCCGGCCTGCACCCGCGCGGTGTGCGCCGCGGCCGAGGAGCTGCGTCCGGCGGCGGTGGCGGTGGAGTTCCCCGCGGACCTCGCCGGGCATCTGCGGTGGTTGGGGAACCCGGACCTGGTCACCCCGGTGGCGGTGGCCGCGGCAGTGAGCCCGGCGGCGACCCCGGCGACCCCCGGCGACCAGGGCATGATTGACCCGGGGGCGATGTCGCTCTACCCGTTCGCCGACTTTTCCCCGGAGCTGGCGGCGGTCCGGTGGGCGGTCGCCCACGGTGTCCCGGTCCATGCGATCGACCTGCCGGTCGGGGCGGTGGACGTCACCGGCCCGCGGGAACCCGGGGAAACGTCCGACCTGACCCCCACCGTCGACGTCACCGACCTTGTCGGCCAGGACTCCTGGGACGCCAGGGTGGAGACTCCGTCGGTCGGCGCGGACTGGTGCAGGGTCCGCCGTGCGGCGCTGGCCGTCGGCTACGCCTCCCGGATCAGTGAGCGGTCGGTGGACGCCCACACCGCCGCCCGGGAGACCTGGATGCGCCGGGCGCTCGACGGGATCGACGGTCCTGTGCTGGCGGTGGTGGGCAGCTTCCATGCCGCGGCGCTGGTGGCGGAGGACAATGTCGAGGCGGACCCCGCCCCGGAGATCCGTCCGGTCGTCTCCTCACTGGTGCCGTACTCCTTCACCCAGCTCGACAGCCGCAGCGGCTACCCCTCCGGCATCCGCGACCCACGGTGGCGTCAGCTGGTTCTCCCGGTCAACTCCCCCGGTCAGGTCCACGCACTTGTCACCGACGTTGTCACCGATGTCGCCCGGGCCCTGCGGTCTGCCGGTCATCCCGCAGGTCCGGCCGAGGCCGCCGAGACGGTGCGGGTCGCCACGGGTCTCGCCGCGCTGCGGGACCTGCCGGCACCGGGACGCGGCGAGGTCCTCGAGGCACTGACCACGGTCCTCGCCCAGGGGTCCGTCGCCGGGCACGGGCGGGCCGTCGCCGCGGCCCTGCAGCAGGTCATGGTCGGCGACCGGCTCGGGGAACTGCCCCCGGACTGCCCGGAACCTGCCCTGCTCGCCGCCGTCCGTGAGGAGGCCGCCGCCCTCGGCATGCCCACGAGGGAACGCTCGGCGGCGAAGGACGTCCGCGTCACACCGTTCGGTGGGCGGACCGGACTGGCCCGCCATGTCCTGTTGGAACGCTTCGACGCCCTGGACGTCCCTTTCCTCGTCGAGTCCACCGCCGGCAGCACCCGTGGCCTGGAGAACCGCAGTTACACCGCCACCGTCTCCTGGCGGACCCACACCACCGCCGCACTGGGTCTGCTGAGCTCCTCGGGCGTCACCCTGGGACAGGCCACGTCCATGGTCCTGCTCGGCCGGCTCACCCGGGCGCGGGGCTCCGACGGCGACCCCGGTATCCCCGATGTCCTCGCAGTCCTGCGGGACGCCGCCCGGACCGGGTCCGACACCGCCCTGAGCCGCGCTCTCGACGCCTTCGGTCCGCTGCTCGGCTCGATCGGGTTCTCCACGGCGGTGCAGGCGACTGAACTGCTCGGGTCGGTCGCGGGTCGTCTGCCCGCCGCCGCCCTCCTCTCGGACCGCACCCGCGACCGGTGCGCCGGGCTCGCCGACCGCACCGCCGGGGCAGTCGTCCGGGAGATCGAGGGAGTGTCCGGCAGTGACGATCCGGCGGACGCCCGCATGCTGGGGCGCGCCGCGTCCCTGATGGACGACCACGCCACTGAGCTGACCGGGGCCCTGGGCGGACTCGTGGATCACGGATCGCCGCTGATGTCGGGGGCCGCGCTGGCCGTGCTTGACCGGGTGGGAGGGCAGGCGGCGACGCACGGTTCGGCGTCCCGGATCGGCAGCTGGCTCGATCTCGGTGCCCATGCGGCGACGCGACGGGTCCTGGAACGGCGACTCACCGGGTACCTCGCCGCCGCCCGGAACACCTGGGTCAGCTCCGGGTCCTTGACCGGACTCATCGAGCGGGTGAACACGGTCGATGACGGACTTTTCGTCGCCGCCCTCCCACCGTTGCGGGGAGCCTTCGACACCGTCTCCCCCGCCGAACGGGAGGATTTCCTCGACGAGCTGGCACTTCTGCTCGACGAACGGCCGGACGCAGGAACGGACGTCTCCGCCGACCAGGTGTCGTCCTTCGCCGCCGCGGACATCGCCGCACGGCACCGGCTGGAGGCGCTCGGGCTGGCCGACGTGCATTTCGCCCCGGAGACCCGGTGGCGGCTGATCCTCGGCGCGGACCCCGAGGAGCTTCCCGCCACGGCGTCCCGACTGGCCGGTACCCTCGACGAGCTCTACGGTGATCCGGGCAGTGACCCCACCGGTGCGGCCGACGGTCGGATCCGGGGACGCCGGGGTCGCACCGGTGGACCGCGCCGGGTCAACGTCCGCACCTGGTCCGGGGAGATCGAGGCATTGTTCGGCGCTGACCAGGTCCAGGAGATCCTCGCGACCGCGGCGGAGAAGGGCAGGGTGGACGCCCTGCTCGGCCCCGACGGTCGCGGAACCCTTGATCCGGAGGTGGTGCGCCCGTCCGTGGAGCTGTTGAGCACGGTGTTGAGCCTTCGGGGTGCGCTCTCGGAGTCACAGCTAGGAATGCTGCGCCCCCTGGTGTCGAAGCTCGTGGCGGAGTTGACGAAGGAACTGGCGTCGACGATCACCCCGGTGCTCGCCGGGCTGGCGGGGAGCCGACCGACGACCCGCCGATCCGGGAAGCTGGACCTTCCGGCGACGATCCGACGCAACCTGGGCCACGTCACCGAGGTGGACGGGCGACGACTGATCGTCCCGGAGACGCCGGTGTTCCGCTCCCCGGTGCGCAAGACCTCGCCGTGGCACATCATCGTGGTGGCGGACGTGTCCCCGTCGATGGAGGCGTCCACGGTGTACGCGGCGGTCACGGCGGCGATCCTGTCGGGTGTGTCGACATTCCGGCTGAGTTTCCTCACCTTCGACTCCGAGGTCATGGACCTCTCGGAGCACACCGATGACCCGCTCTCACTGCTGCTGGAGATCTCCCCCGGTGGTGGAACGGACATCGCGAAGGCGGTGGCGGTGGCGTCGCAGAAGATCACCGACCCGACCCGCACCGCAATGGTCGTCATCAGCGACTTCGAGGAGGGCGGGTCGGTGACCGCCTTGGTCGGCAGGGTCCGTGACCTGGTGGAGTCCGGGGTACGGATGCTGGGCTGCGCGGCGTTGGCCGACGGGGACACCGGCTCCGGTGCCGGTGGAACCGGACACGGCACGACCGGAGTGGCCTACAACGTGGGCGTCACCCGGCAGCTCGCCGCGGTCGGAATGCGCGTCGCCCCGGTCTCCCCGGTGCAACTGGCCCGCTGGGTCGGCGAGGTGCTGGGGTAGGTCACATCCCGATCCGGAACGCCGGCACCGCCGGATCGACGATCCACGGCTCCGCATGCAGGGTGAACAGTTCCTCGGCGCTGCGTCCGGTGGACTGACCGTCGGAGAACTCCTCACCTTCCAGGATGAGGTAGGCGGAGGTGTCCATGAGGTACATGAACAGGTCCGCCGGTGCCATGGCGGTGTTCTCCACCTGAAGTTCCGGATGCCCCATGGACCAGAGCCCGTGGGTGTGGGCGGAGAACCCCTCCGGGCCCCGCATCAGACGCGCGGACACCCACAGCGGCCACGGGGTCGACCCGAACTGTCCGGTCATCACCTGCTGGACGAACGTGAGTCCGTAGGTGGCGGCGGCGGATCCGGAGTAGTACCCGGCAAGGCCCGGCAGACGGGACAACGCCATCGTCACCATCCCGTGGATCCTGGCGGTGACCAGCTGCAGTTGCCGGTGGGTGAGGTCGGCGACCTGTGCCGCGGCGTCTCCGGCGAACTCGGGGCGCACCGCGACGAGGATCTGCGCCCGGTGGGTGGAGATCCGTTCCAGTTCCTCCCCCTGGCAGTACAGCTGATGGGCGTTGGATTCCGCCTCATGACCCGGGACCGGGGCATCGATGAGGGTGAGGAAGACCGTCGACCCGGATTTCCCGATACGGACTTCGACGACCCCGTCCTGCCCGTCGGCGGGGGCTGCGGTGATGTCGAGCTCGCCGGGTACGTCGGTGACGGTCGCGATCACGTCTTCCTGTGTCGGTAGTTCATCGAACAGCAGGTCACCGAGTACGAGATGCGGTTCGAAGGCGGCGGACGGGGTGGAGGGGTTCTCGTCGGACATGGTCGCGAGGGTACCCGAGGCTCCGTGGTGCGCCGCGAGGGGTCAGTCGAGTTCCCTCCTCGCGACGCGCTCGGACGCCGCGACGAAGGTCCAACCGTTACCGACCTCCGGGAGCAAGGACTCCAGTTCCCGGATGATCGCGTCCTCGAGGTCCTTCTCCTGCCGGGTGTCCTGCAGCCCGAGGAAGTCCAGGAGGTACGGGTCACGGAAGCTGTCTGTCGGGATGACGGAACTGGCGGAGGTCTGGGCGTTGGCGATCTCCTTGCGCTCGTAGCCCTGACGACCGATGAGGTCGCGCAGGGCGCGGACGCTGAGCTTCCCGGCGATCGCCTGGTCGATGTAGAAGGCGCGGGCTTCCTCGGTGGGGACGGGAAGGACCGCCCTGAAGTGGGGTCCAACTCAATTGTGGTCCCAGCGAGACCACAATCTCCTTGTCGGGGAAGAGCTGGGCAAACTTGACCATCCGCTGCAGGTTGTGGGCCTCAAACCCCTTTCCGAAGCGCTCGGTCAATTGTCGCCCCAGCGTGGCGACAATCTGCCGGGAGTACTCCGCACGCTCGCTGCCGAGCACCTCGATATCGATGAGACGGCCGATCCGCCAGTTCATCATGGTCAGCGCGGCGTTCGCCCGGGTGGCAACGTAGGTCCGGGTCTGCCCGATGACGGTCGACGCCTGGGTGAAGAGCGAGTCAGCGAACGCATTGTGTCAAGCTATTCTGCCCCACACCATGGACGCTCCTCCGCCAGAACCCATCGACGCCAGCGCTGCACCAGTTGTGGCCCCAGTGAGGCCACAATTCGGTTGCCGGCCGCAGACACCAAATCACCTCCGAGTTCTGCTGTCCGATGCCCCCGTTAGAATCCCACCCATGCACTTCTCCGATGACACCGGAATGACCGCCACCGCCCTCCTCGACAAGGCCCGGACCATGCCGTTCGGCGAGGAGGAGCGCAGCGTCCTCCGCGAAGCCCTGGCGCTGACCCGGGAGACCGGCGACCAGGACGCCGAGTTCCTCGCCCTGGTCGCCTTGTGTGACAGCCTCGGGAACGCCGAAGAGAACGCCGAGTTCCTCACGCACTTCGCCACCGCCGTCGCTCTCCATGACCGGGACCCGCAGCGGTTCCCCGGCCTGGGCGACGGCGCCGGTACGAACCTGTTCTGGCAGTACAAGCACGCCGCGCACACCATCGCACTGTCCTGCGTCTTCCCCCGCGCACAGGCCGACACGGTGCTCGACGAGATGGAGGCGCACTTCCGGGCGGCCGGCGCGCCCGAGACCTCGGTGGACATCGCCCGGCGCGATGACGCGGTCGTCAACGGGGACGTGGAGACCGCCCTGGCGCTGCAGACGCGGATCGACGCCTCCGACGGCCACGACCTGGACAATGAGTGCCCGACCTGCCGCCTTGCGGGGCGTTTCGACCTCGCCGTGCGCGTCGGTGACCTCCAGACGGCGCACGGACTGCTCATGCAGATCCTCGACCACGGGCGGACCCCCTGCCCAGTCCAGCCTGAGATGGCGCTGGCGGACTTCATGCTCATCACGCTACGGCACGGGGACCCGGATTTCGCGGCCTACGCGCAGCGCACCAGCGCCGCAGCGAACGTGCGCTTCCAGTCACCCGACAGCGTCGGCCGGCACATGGAGTTCCTGGGGGTCACCGGCAACTACACCCGCGGTCTCGGACTGCTCGAGCGTTACCAGCGGGACCTGCTCTCCGACCCGCTGGACACTTTCTCGCACTTCGGGTTCCTCTCCGGCGCCCTGGTCCTGCTGACCGCCACCGACCGCGCCGGGTTCGGGGACGTCGTCGTGTCCGGTTCCGGGGCTCCGGACCTGGTCCGGTTCTTCGGGTCGCAGAATGCCCCGGGCACCGGGTCTGCCGAGTCCGCCGGGTCCGCCGGGTCCGCCGGGTCCGCCGGGTCCGCCGGGTCCGCCGGGTCCGCCGGGTCCGCCGG
>NZ_CACZOO010000045.1 GCF_902782855.1 uncultured Corynebacterium sp. | reverse complement strand
TCATCCGCGGCGGGGAGAACATCTACCCCCGCGAGGTCGAGGAGTTCCTCTACGAGCACCCGGACATCGCCGATGTCCAGGTCATCGGGGTCCCCGATGAAAGGTACGGCGAGCAACTCATGGCGTGGATCATCCCCGACGCGGACGCCGTCGAGGCCGGGCGGACCATCACCGCCGAGGACATCCACGCCTACTGCGACGGGAAGCTGGCCCGGTTCAAGATCCCGAAATACGTCCACGTCACCGACAGTTTCCCGATGACCATCTCCGGCAAGGTCCGCAAGGTCGAGATGAGGGAGAAAGCCATCGGGATTCTCGGGCTCTACACCGACGGAAACACCGGAGACAACGGAGGGAAGGCATGACGAAACTCATCAGTGCCGCTGAGGCGGTAGATCTCATCCCGGACGGGGCCACCCTGGCGGTCGGCGGGTTCGGCCTCTGCGGCATCCCCCAGGTGCTGCTGGATGAACTGTCCCGTCGCGATGTCGGTGGGTTCGAGGTCGCGTCGAACAACGCGGGGCTCGACGGCGTGGGTCTCGGACTGCTGCTGGAATCGCGGCAGATCCGGCGCATGATCTCGAGTTATGTCGGCGAGAACAGGGAGTTCGCCCGCCAGTACCTCGCCGGTGAACTGGAGGTCGAGTTGACGCCGCAGGGCACCCTCGCCGAGCGGATGCGCGCCGGCGGATCGGGCATCGAGGCCTTCTACACACGCACCGGGGTGGACACGATGGTCGCCGACGGTGGCATGCCGTGGAAGTACGGTGCTGACGGGCAGATCGAGGTCGAGTCGCCGGCCAAGGACACCCGGGAGATCAACGGGACCCGTTGTGTGCTGGAGACCGCCATCCGGGCGGACGTCTCCATCATCCGGGCCGCAGTCGCCGACACCGCCGGAAACCTGCGGTTCAACCTCACCGCCCGTAACTTCAACCCGCTGGCGGGGATGTGCGGTGAGCTCTGTCTCGTCGAGGCGGAGAAAGTCGTGCCGGTCGGCGAGCTCGGCCCGGACGACATCCACCTGCCCGGCATCTACGTCCACCACGTGGTGGAACTCACCGAGGAACAGGCGGCCGACAAACGAGTGGAGAAGGAGACCGTGCGATGAGCTGGAACAGGCAGGAGATGGCGGCACGCGCCGCCCGGGACCTCGAGGACGGTCAGTACGTCAACCTGGGGATCGGTCTGCCGACCCTGGTCCCCAACCACGTCCCGGAGGGGGTTAACGTGACCCTCCAGTCCGAGAACGGGCTACTCGGCATCGGGCCGTCGCCCACCCGTGGGGAGCTGGATCCTGACCTCATCAACGCGGGGAAGGAGACCATCACCGCTCTACCGGGGTCGAGCATCTTCGATTCGGCGATGAGCTTCGGCATGATCCGCGGCGGCAAAATCGACGTCGCCGTCCTCGGCGGGATGGAGGTCAACGACCGTGGGGACATCGCCAACTGGATCGTCCCCGGGAAGATGGTCAAAGGCATGGGCGGGGCGATGGACCTCGTCGTCGGTGCCAGACGGGTTGTGGTGCTCATGGAACACCGTACCCGCGACGGCGCTCCGAAGATCGTGGCGGACATCTCGCTGCCGCTCACCGGGACCGGGGTGGTCGACCGGATCATCACCGACCTGTGCGTGCTCGACCGGACGTCCGAGGGGCTCGAGCTCGTCGAGCTCGCGCCGGGAGTGAGCGTCGAGGAGGTGCAGGCCGCGACGGGGGTGGCGGTGACCGTCCGAATCTGACCACCGGCTCAGGGTGAGGCGACCTGTCCGAACAGGCCACGCGACGCCCGAATATGTCTCATAATAGAAGAGTTTGCACAGCACAATCCGGGTCGGCACCGAGGTGCCCCCTGACGAAAGGTACGACGAACACCATGACCACACAGAACCGCACTCCTTCCCCGTCGGATATCGTCATCGTCGGTGCCGCGCGTACCGCCCAGGGCAGGATGCTCGGGGCCCTGGCCTCGCAGACCGCCGTGGACCTCGGTGCCACGGTCATCCGTGCCGCCCTCGAACGCGCCGGGGTGGCGGCAGACGCGGTGGACCATGTGGTGATGGGGCAGGTCGTGCAGGCCGGGGCGGGGCAGAACCCGGCCAAGCAGTCTGCGGTGGCCGCCGGTGTGCCGGTGGCTGTCCCCGCCGTGACGGTGAACAAGGTCTGCCTGTCTGGCCTGGACGCGGTGGTCTCCGCGTCGCGTCTGCTGCGGGTGGGTGACGCCGAGGTGGTTGTCGCCGGTGGTCAGGAGTCGATGAGCAGTGCTCCGCATCTGGCCGCGGGTGTCCGTGCCGGGGTGAAGTTCGGTTCCCTGGCGTTGCAGGACTCTCTGGAACGTGACGGTCTCACCGATGCGGTGCACGGTACCGCGATGGGGGTGGAGACCGAGGAAGGGAACACCGAACGCGGTATCACGCGTGCGGAGCAGGACCATGTCGCCGCGCGGTCGCATCAGCTGGCCGAGGCGGCGATCGCCGAGGGGACCTTCGTCGATGAGATTGCGCCGGTGGAGGTGACGACCCGCAAGGGAACTGTCATCGTCGACACTGACGAGGGTGTGCGCCCCGGGACGACCGAGGAGTCGCTGGCGGGTCTGCGTCCGGCGTTCGCGGCCGACGGGACGATCACGGCGGCGTCCTCCTCGCAGATCTCCGATGGTGCGGCGGCGGTGGTGTTGACCACCCGAGCGTATGCCGAGGCCCATGGTCTTCAGGTGCTGGCGGCGCTGGGCGCCTACGGTCAGACGGCGGGTCCGGACACGTCCCTGCACTCCCAGCCGGCGCAGGCGGTGTCTGCTGCGTTGGTTAAGGCGGGGTGGAACGCCTCGGACCTGGATTTCCTGGAGATCAACGAGGCCTTCGCCGCCGTCGTCGTCCAGTCCCTGCGTGACCTCGGCTACCCGCTGGAGCAGACCAACATTCACGGTGGCGGGATTTCGCTCGGGCATCCGATCGGTGCCTCGGGTGCGCGTCTGGTGGTGGCTGCGGCGTACGAGCTGTCGCGGCGGGGTAACGGAAAGGCCGCCGTCTCCCTGTGCGGTGGTGGTGGCCAGGGCGACGCGCTGATCCTCTGGCGTTGACCGCTCCACAGCTGCGCGGGGCTGTCCGTGGGTACGGTGTGGGGGTCACCGGTTGCGCATGACGCTTTTCGGTGGGCCGGCGAAGACCTGGGCGATGGAGACCCACCGTCGGATCTCGTCGCCCTCCACCTCGAGTGCGAGTGCCTCCGGTTCGCGGCGCTGGGTGACCAGGAGACAGAAGTCGAGTGCCGGAGCACGGAGGGTGCCGGCGGCCGACCCGTCACCGGGCCCCCAGGTCCACAGCTGTCCTTCGGGGCCGGTGAGCTCAATACGGAAAGCGGTCTCCGGTGGCTCCTCGCCGTTGATGGCGTAGGCGAAACCCGCGGTCGCGACACCGAGGTGGGCTATGTCCCGGAGTCCGTGCGACACCGGTCGGGTGACGTCGAGGGCATCGGCCACATCCTGGCCGTGGGCCCAGGTCTCCATCAGCCGGGCGGTGGCCATGGACCGGGCGCCCATGGGGGGACCGAACCAGGGGAAACGGTGTCCCGGGGAGTCTCGGAGGGCGGCGTGGAGCTGGTCGGCGAGGGCGGAGCGGGTCCTGCGCCACCGGGTCAGGAGGTCCGTGGGGGCGGCGGCTGCCCCCTCTGCGGCGGTGCGGTCGGGCAGTCCGGCGGGGTCGGCTGCCGCGGCGTCCAGGTAGGCGGTGAAGGGCCCGCCGTCGGGGGTCGAGGAGAGTGCGGCGCAGGCTGCTTCGTCGGTCCAGGCGAGGTGCGCGATCTGGTGGGCGACTGTCCACCCGGTCGCCGGTGTCGGGGTCGACCAGCGTTCCGGCGGGAGGTGGTGGACCAGGTTGTCGAGGATGTCGCCTTCCCTGATCAGTGCGGCGAGGGTGGGCGTGGTGGTGCTGTCGGGTGCGGGCACGGGGTCTCCTTCAAGTGTGTGTCATGTCACACCATGGCACAGTGTCTGCGACAAAACAAGCACTTGTGACTTCTTTTTGGATGAGATAGGTTCGGAACCGTCACAGTGAAATGAGTCACACCGAACAGAGTTGACGGACACGGCGGCTGCCGTACCCGGATGGAGAAAAGGAAGAACCGATGAACACCGACAACAACGTCACAGAGATTCCGAAGGCGGAACTCCAGCGGCTCCTGGACGCCCAGCGCCGGGCGCAGGCCGCGGATCCGGTACCGGACGCCGACACCCGACGGAACCGGGTCGACCGGTTGGTCGCTGCCGTGCTCGAGCACGCGACGGAACTCGCTGAGGCCATGGACGCCGATTTCGGTGGTCGTCCGGCGACGACCTCACTGGAACTCGACATCCTCTCCGGGCTGGCGTCCATCGCCGTCACCCGTGAGCAGATCGAGGAGCAGATGCGGCCGACGGAGCTGCCGGCCGGTCTCGACGGAGCCCTCCCCGCGTTCATCCAGCACCGGCCCAAGGGAGTGGTCGGGGTGATCGGTCCGTGGAACTTCCCGGTGCTGCTCGTCGTGGTCCCCGCCGCGGAGGCGTTCGCCGCCGGAAACCGTGTGATGGTGAAGTTCAGCGACTTCACGCCGCGCACCGGGGAGGTGTTCGCCCGCGCGGTGGCGTCCCGGTTCTCGCCGGAGGAGATGGTCGTCGTCACCGGAGGCAGCCGAACCGCCGCCGACTTCGGTGATCTGCGCTTCGACCATCTGTTCTTCACCGGATCGCCCAAGGTGGGGCGTCTCGTCGCCGCAGCGGCGGGCGCCAATCTCGTCCCCGTGACGCTGGAGCTGGGAGGCAAGAACCCTGCTGTCGTCGCCCCGGACGCCGATGTCGCGGACGCCGCACGCCGCATCGCGGCGGGCCGGATGATCAACAATGGTCAGGTGTGTCTGTGCCCGGACTACGCCTTCGTGCCCGCCGATCGCCGGGATGAGTTCATCGACGCGTACACGGCGGCGGTGGCCGACCATTTCCCCACCTTCGTCGACAATCCCGATGTCGTCTCCATCGTCAACGACCGGAACATGGAGCGGGTCACCGGGCTCATTGACGACGCGGTCGCCCGCGGCGCGACGGCCTGCGTCATAGTCCCTGACAGTGAGCGGGACCGGCTCGCCGATGCGGCCGGACGCCGCCGCCTCGCACCGACGCTGCTGACCGGGGTGCCCGGGGATGCGCTGATCAACGGCGAGGAGATTTTCGGCCCGGTGCTCGTGCTGCACACCTACGACGATGTCGATGAGGCGATCGCCCGGGTGAACGCGAACGAGCATCCGCTGCAGAGCTACTGGTACGGCGGAGACACGGCGGACTTCCGGCGGTTCCTCACCGTCACCACCTCCGGTGGTGTGTCCCGCAATGACACCGCCCTGGCCTACCTCAACGATGCTGCACCGTTCGGCGGGATCGGCATGAGTGGTTCCGGGGCATACCACGGGCAGGCCGGGTTCGACACTTTCTCACATCGGCGGACGGTGGTCCAGAGTGATCTGCCGGACATCGTCGCCGCGTCCCTCGTGGCCCCGTTGCCACCCGCCCGGGTCACGGCGGTGGCGGAGGCTGTCGCAGGTGCCGCCGCGCATGCCACTGCGGCGGTTGACGGCTGAGCGTACGGTCCGTGGCCCTCCTTCACCCCAGCAGCACCGCGATCACCGCGATCGACGGAATCGACAGCAGGGTGCTCACCACACCGGCGTCCCGGGCGAGCACCGTGTTCGTCCCGAAACGTTGTGAGTAAGTGAAGACGTTCTGCGCGGTAGGGAGGGCGGCGACCACCACGAATGCGAGCAGTGCTGTCCCGGAGGCATTGAAGAGCAGTCGGGCCAGGGCGTAGGCGATGAGCGGGTGGACCACGGTCTTCACCAGCGCCGCAGCCCACACGCTGCGTTTCGGACTGTCCGGGCCGAGGACGCGCACCTGAGCCATCGACATCCCGAAGGCGATCAGGGCGACCGGGACGGCCGCCCCGGCGACGGTGGCGACAGGTTCGGCGATGAGTTCGGGCAGTGTCCATCCGGTGGTGGAACGCAGTGCCGCCAGGATCACTCCGGCGACGGCGGCGATGATCAACGGGTTGCGGATGATGCCGAGCAGCAGTTCTCGGACGAGTGGGCCGGGGCCCCGCCCCGCGGCGGTGCCGCCGCCGTCCACCTCCCCGGAGCGGCGGCGGGTGGAGACGTCGAGCAGCAGGACCACCGCCGGACCGTAGACCGCGGTCTGGAAGATGATGACGGGAAGAGACGCGGTGGGGTCACCGAGTACATGCGTGACCAGGGGCACGCCCAGGTTCGAGCCGTTGCAGTACGAGCAGGCCAGCAGCGTGACGAGACTGTCAGGGACGTCGCGTCGGGCGAGGTACCGGAATCCGAGGTATCCGAACAGTCCGGCGAGGAGGGAGCTCGTGACCACGACCGCGAGGTGTGCTCCGAAAACGTCGCCGAGGTCCGCCCGGGAGAGGAAGTTGACCAGCAGTGCGGGGGTCGCGATCCAGAACACGAACATGTTCAGGGTGTAGACGGACCGCGGTCCGAGCAGGTCCCGGCGTCCGACGAGGAATCCGAGGGCGATGATGATGACCACCACGAGGAAGCCGCTGAGCACACCGAGCATTGCACCATTAGACCACGGGCGGTGGGCACCGTCTCAGGCCGGGCTCAGAAGGTGGGGATCCGGAACGCGGAAACTCAGAACACGGGGCGGGTGCTGACCACGTAGGTCTTCGCCCAACGGTCGGTGAAGGACTGCTTGTACGGGTGGTTGGAGATGGTGACCGCCATGGCGACCGGGATACCGAGGTTCGCGATCCAGCCCAGGAACGGAATGAAGCTCAGTACGGAGCTGATGAGGTACCAGCTGTTCCGGAGGAAGGACGCCCCGAATGTCGGGAGTGCACCGTCGACGTCGACGACCCGGATCTTCAGCGCCATTTTCCCGAGCGTCTGACCCCGGGTCACCTCCATGCCGACCCGGTAGGCGAACCAGACGACCACGCTGATGACTCCGACGAGGTAGAAACCGCCCATGTCGGGGTAGGGGGCGTCACCGTAGCCGTCCCACCGCTCCACCTCATTGATCCACGAGCTGATGTCGTCCCAGAGTACGGTGACGGCGATGACAGACATGATGACGCCGACAACGAGATGGTCGATGATGAGCGCCCCCAGGCGGACTCCGGCCCCGGGGTAGGGGGAGATCACCGGGTAGCCGGGAAACGGGTAGGTGCCCCGGGAATGGTCTCCCGGTGGGTAGGGGTTCCACTCATCGGGGGAGTGGTAAGGGTTACTCACGGGACCGGTCTCCTCAATTGGTGTTGACCACGTAGGCCTTGGCCCACTGGTCGAAGGTGTGCTGGCCGAAGGGGCTCCGGGTGATCATGACACCGAGGACGGCCATGAGGATCAGCACGACGATCGAGCCGATGAAGCCGACGAACATGGACAGCAGGAAGACGGCGATGTACCAGGAGTTGCGCTTGAAGGAGGCCCCTGCGGTCAGCAGCTTTCCGTCGGCGTCGACCACCTTGATCTTCAGTGCCATTTTGCCGAGGGTCTGTCCGCGACGGACCTCCATGGACAGTCGGTAGACGAACCAGATGATCAGGGTGAGAAGCAGCGCGATGACGAAGTTCCCCAGATCCAGCACCGGGGCGTCGCCGGGTTCGCCGGCGTCATGCCAGGTCTGGAACTTGTCGGCGTAGTCGGTGAAGTCGCTGCCGGCGATGACCGTGACGAGGACGAAGCCGATGATGCTGATGATGATGTTGTCGATGACCAGTGCGCCGAGTCGTCTGCCGGCTCCGGGGTACGGCTGATCGGTTCCTGCTCCGGTGAGCGGTGCCCCCGTGTAGGCGTCCGTACCATCACCGGTAGTCCCGGAGTTCGTGTAGGCGTCGTAGGAGGGCAGGGGACCTGCACCGCTGTGCTGGTCGGCGTCCCGCTGACCGTGGTCGTCACTGAACGGATTCTCGGGGGTGCCGGAGGGCGTGGACATGGAGGTCGCTTTCGTTGGAAAACAGGAGAAGAGTACGCTACCACGGTACCTGACGTACGACTGAACCCCGCTCCGGGGACAACCGGGGCGGGGTTCAGGTGTCTGTGTAAACGCTCTGTAGGGAGAGCTGCAGTCCGTGTCAGCCGGACTGTGCTGCTGAAGTCAGCGGATGTCAGCGGCTGTGGAACGGCAGGAGAGCCATCTCACGGGCGTTCTTGACCGCGGTGGCGACCTGACGCTGCTGCTGCGGGGTGAGGCCGGTGACGCGGCGGCCACGGATCTTACCGCGGTCGGAGATGAACTTACGCAGCAGAGCGTAGTCCTTGTAGTCGACGGTCTCGATACCCTCTGCCTTGAGCGGGTTCTTCTTCGGGCGGCGGGACTGCTCGATCCGCGCCTTCTTGTGATTGGTGCGCTTCATTGTGTGAGCTCCCCTTTACCAGCTGGACTTACGGACGCCCGGCAGCTCACCGCGGTGAGCCATTTCACGGACGCGGACGCGGGACAGGCCGAACTTGCGGAGGTACCCGCGGGGACGGCCGTCGGCGGCGTCACGGTTACGGACGCGGACCGGGGAAGCGTCACGCGGCTGGCGGTTCAGCTCGAACTGCGCGTCCGTGCGCTCCTGGTCGGAGGAGTTCGGGTTCTTGATGATCGCCTTGAGCTCGTTACGACGCTCAGCGAAGCGAGCGACGGTCTCCTTGCGCTGCTCGTTCTTCGCGATCTTGGACTTCTTCGCCATGTGTTAACGCTCCTCGCGGAACTCGACGTGCTTGCGAGCAATCGGATCGAACTTCTTGAGGGTGATCCGGTCGGGGTTGTTCCGCTTGTTCTTGCGGGTCACGTAGGTGTAACCGGTGCCCGCGGTGGACTTCAGCTTGATGATGGGGCGGATATCGTTACGTGCCATTAGATCTTCTCCCCACGAGCGCGGATCTTGGCGACGACAGACTCGATGCCGTCCCTGTCGATGGTCTTGAGGCCCTTGGTGGAGACGTTCAGGGTGATCGTCCGTCCCTCAGAGGGCAGGTAGAACGAATGACGCTGGATGTTCGGGTTCCAGCGACGGTTCGTGCGGCGGTGCGAGTGCGAGACGGACTTGCCGAACCCCGGCTTCCGACCCGTGACCTGGCAAAATGCCGACATGGGTATTTTCTCCTTCCGCCCGCTCGTCCGGTCCGGGCGCCGCGCCGACAGTGAAACGTGCCCGCAACTAGACGGGAAGCAGGCGTGCCGGGGCGCTGTGTGGACATGGTCGATCGGGCGATGACGTTTACTTAGACAACAGCGAGGCGAAACTCTACCCCATCAGAGCCGCCGGACCTAATCACCACCGTCGCGGTTCCCTGTGCCTCCCCTCGTGCATCCCTTCGTTCACGGCCCGTGCCGGCGGGAACGGGCCGGATTTTCCGTAACCGGGGGTCTCGGGTTATGGTGGATCGCTGTGTCACTGCCGCGTTCGGTCGCGGTGTGCCCACACTCCAAACCCGACCCAGGCACGACCTACGGTGCGCGCGGACGACCGTCGCATCTGCGGGACCGACCTGGTGCCCAACCCTGAGGGATTGAGAATGAAGAGCGATATCCACCCCGACTACCACCCGGTGGTCTTCAAGGACGCCAGCACTGGCCACCAGTTCCTGACGCGTTCCACCGTCTCCTCCGACCGCACGGTCGAGTGGGAGGACGGAAACGAGTACCCGCTGATCGTCGTTGACGTCACCAGTGAGTCCCACCCGTTCTGGACCGGTGCCCAGCGTGTCATGGACACCGCCGGCCGCGTCGAGAAGTTCCAGCGCCGGTTCGGTTCCCGCGTCCGTCCGTCCAAGAAGAACGCGTAGAGGAGGGTAGAGAACAATGGCAGTTCCGAAGCGCCGCATGTCCCGTGCGAACACCCACTCGCGTCGTTCGCAGTGGAAGTCCGACAACACCGCCCTGCAGACCGTCAAGGTCCAGGGTCGTGAGGTCCAGATCCCGCGCCGCCTGGTCAAGGCAGCTCAGCTGGGCCTGGTCGAGCTCGACTAGCAGTACGCCGGTCATGCCGTCTCCCGTGTCTGCGGGGGGCGGTTTTTCCGTGTCCGGGGCCTCCCGGGTGCTGGAGTGGACTTCTTCCTGTCTGTTCCCTGAGAAGGCGTCGGCGGGGGAGGCCGCCGAGTAGCACATGGTGCACAATGGTCCGTATGAAGATTCTTGTAGTCGATGATGACCGGTCCGTGCGTGACACGCTCCGTCAATCGCTCACGTTCAACGGATATGATGTCGTGCAGGCGGCAGACGGGGACGAGGCGCAGACGCTGATCCGCAGGGAGAACCCGGACCTCGTCATCATGGACGGCGTTCTCCCGAAGGTCGACGGCCTGGAGATCCTTCGGTCGTTGCGTGGCAGCGGTAGTGAGGTTCTCGTGCTGATGCTGTCCCAGAAGACCGAGGTCGCCGACCGCGTCGCCGGGCTGGACGCGGGGGCTGACGACTACCTGGCCAAGCCCTTCGCCCTTGAGGAGCTCCTGGCGCGTGTCCGTTCGCTCTACCGCCGGTCCCGGCGGACCGCGGCGGCGGCTGCGAAGGACTCGAAGCCACTGTCCTTCCTCGATCTGACCCTCAATCCCGAGACCCGTGAGGTTTCCCGGGGTGAACGCCGGATCAGTCTCACCCGCACCGAGTTCGCTCTGCTGGAGCTGCTGCTGCGCAACGCACGCAAGGTGCTCTCCCGCAACACCATCCTCGAGGAGGTCTGGGGCTACGATTTCCCGACCTCGGGCAACGCTCTGGAGGTGTACATCGGTTATCTCCGTCGCAAGACGGAGGCCGAGGGCGAGGACCGGCTCATCCACACCGTGCGCGGCGTGGGCTACGCACTGCGGGAGAACACCCCCTGACCGGCTGAGCCGTTGTCGGACCTTTCCCCGGCGCAGGGGGATGGGTGTGGGGAGCGGGTGGGGAAGGTCGCCGGTGGTGGGGGACCGGGTTGCGGGGTGAGGGAGAAGCAGTTGGCGGGTCTGGTGAGGAACACCTGACCGGCTCACGGACAACTCCAAGGTTGTCTGTAGAGCTGTCGCAGTATGCCGGGCCAGTATGGTCGGTACAAGATCGTCACAGGCAGTAATCATGATGAACGGAGAGTCCGATGGCGGACAACGGCAGCGCAGGCAACGGTGGCGGCACCGGAGACAACGGCGGATCGGGCGAGGGGCGCTACCGGTCCGGATGGGGTTTCGGCGCACCGGGTTCCCAGGGGGGTGGACAG
>NZ_CACZOO010000044.1 GCF_902782855.1 uncultured Corynebacterium sp. | reverse complement strand
CCGACCTCACCCAGGATTTCGACGAGTTCTACGACAAGGTCGTCCAGGAGTGGCAGGAGCAGGCGCTGTGCGCCCAGACCGATCCCGAGGCCTTCTTCCCTGAGAAGGGTGGCTCCACCCGTGAGGCCAAGCGCATCTGCCGCGCCTGCGGTGTGCGCGACGAATGCCTCGAGTACGCCCTCGAACATGATGAGCGCTTCGGCATCTGGGGTGGACTGTCCGAACGTGAACGCCGGCGCCTGAAGAAGCGGCTCGGCTGACCACCGTCCCCCGGTCCGGTCAATCCCAGTCGAAGCCGGGGTCGACGAGCTCCGGGGTCACGTTGAGGTAGGTCGCCACCAGGCTGGCGATGACAAAGCGCAGCCACTGCTCGAGCTCCATCCGGTCGTTGGCGCGCTCCTCCACCGGACGCCGGAAGACGATGAGCCGCGGCCGTGTCGGAGCCCCCCGCTCGTCGACCCCGACCGGCACCAGACGCCCCAGTGGGACCGGACCGTCGGCGGCGACCTCGTCGGACCACCGGGACACCGAAGCGTCCATCCGCATGCGGGGGATCATGTCCACCGCGATGTCGAGCCCGTCGAGCCGGTCGCCGAACCGGTCCAGCACATCTGCGTAGACGTCGAGGACCGCGGCATCGAACGCCTCGGCGCGGGTACTGTGCCTCGGCAGATCCGGCATGAGGATGCCGCGCAGGCCGCGGCCCCGCGGATCGCGGTGAGCGGCGCGCACGGCGCCGAAACCGCGGGACCCCCGCTGATGTCCATTTTCTGTCATGCCACCGATCCTAACCCGGGCCCTGCACGACCACGGCGCATGACACCGCTGTCCTCCGCCCCCTCCTCTGCCTCCTCTGCCCCGTCCTCCGGCCCTTTCCCCCGGACCTTTCCTCCCGGGGAACGCCACGCGCTCCGGCACCGGTCCCGCACAGGAGTCCCGCGGGGGGCTAAAATGGCCTCCGTGACTGACTACCGACAGTGCTCCAGGCCCGGATGCAGTACCCCGGCCGTGGCCACCCTGCGTTACAACTACCGGGCGAGCCGTGCGACCGTGACCGCGTTGGGCCCGGGAGGGGACCCGCACAGCTGGGACCTCTGCAGCCGACACGTCTCGCGGCTCACCGTCCCGGAAGGGTGGGACCTGGTCCGCGAGGACATCACCGGCGCGGGCGTCCCGGACCCTTTCGGCGACGCTGTCACGGACACGAGCGACTTCACTGACGAGGAGATGCAGGTGCTCGCCGAGGCGATGGAGGCGGTGGGGGAGGCAACCGCCGACCAGGGAGCGGACGCCGCCACCGGGAGTGGCGTCGTCGATCCCCCGCCCCCCGCCGGCACCATCATCCGCCGCGAGGACCTGCCCCGGCCCAGTGGTCACCACCCGTCGCGGGGGAACCTCCCCCGCCGGACCCCGGCCCGCCATCTCCACGCGGTCCGGGACGCAGACTGACACTCCACCGGGTCTTCCCGGACACCCCTCTCCCGCACCGATGATCCCCAGAACCCAAGGAGTTACCGCCCATGACGTCAACCACCCCGTCCCCCCGCACCCGCGAGTCGCTGAGCAGCGTCATCAAGGCCTACGACGTCCGCGGCGTGGTCGGTGAGGGCATCGACGCCGACCTGGTCCGGGACACCGGAGCCGCCTTCGGCCACCTCATGCGTGGGGAGGGCGCGAAGACCGTGGTCATCGGCCACGACATGCGCCCCAGCTCCCCGGAACTCTCCGCGGCCTTCGCCGCCGGCGTCACATCCCAGGGTCTCGACGCCGTCGAGCTCGGCCTGACCTCCACCGACGAGCTCTACTACGCCGCCGGCGCCCTGGACTGCCCGGGCGCGATGTTCACCGCGTCCCACAACCCGGCGAAGTACAACGGCATCAAGATGTGCCGTGCCGGCGCCCGACCGGTCGGCCAGGACACCGGCCTGTCCCAGATCGTCGACATGCTGGTCGGGGGTGTCCCCTCCTACGGGGGCACGCCCGGAACCGTGGGCTCCCGTGACGTCCTCGCCGACTACGCGACCTACCTGAAGTCCCTCGTTCCGCTGGACCACATCCGACCGCTGACCGTCACCGTGGACGCCGGCAACGGCATGGGAGGGCTCACCGCCCCGGCAGTGCTCGGCACCGAGCCTTCGCTCACCCTGCACGACCTCTACTTCGAGCTCGACGGCACCTTCCCGAACCACGAGGCCAATCCGCTGGACCCGAAGAACCTTGTGGACCTGCAGAAGTTCACCGTCGACAAGGGCGCCGACATCGGCATCGCCTTCGACGGGGACGCGGACCGCTGCTTCATCGTCGACGAACTCGGGGACGCGGTCAGCCCCTCGGCGATATGCTGCATGATCGCCGAACGGTACCTGGCACAGAACCCGGGTGCGACGATCATCCACAACCTCATCACCTCCAAGGCGGTGCCGGAACTCGTCACCGAACTCGGTGGTAGGCCGGTACGTACGCGGGTGGGCCACTCCTTCATCAAGGCGCGGATGGCTGAGGAGCACGCCGTCTTCGGTGGCGAACACTCCGCCCACTACTACTTCTCCGACTTCTTCAACGCGGACTCCGGCATGATCGCCGCGCTCCACGTCCTCGCCACTCTCGGCGCACAGGACAAGCCACTGTCGGAGCTGAAGAAGGCGTACTCCCGCTACGAGGCCTCCGGGGAGATCAACTCCGAGGTCGCCGACCAGGCCGGGCGGACCGCCGCAGTGGTCGCGGCCTTCGCCGACGAAACTGTGTCCGCCGACGATCTCGACGGTGCGACCGTCGAGCTCGCCGACGGTTCCTGGTTCAATATCCGTGCCTCCAACACCGAGCCGCTGCTGCGGCTCAATGTCGAGGCGCCGACCGCCGGGCGTGTCGCCGAGGTCGTGGACAAGGCACTCTCGGTCATCCGGGCGTGAGAGAGGGGACACCGACACAGTGACTTCTGAGACCCCACCGAATCCGGTGCACACCGCGACGCCGTCGGCGGCGGCCGGGACACCGGCGACCACGGCGCGGCCGCTGCGCATCGACGGCACCGTCCGCAACTACGCCTGGGGTTCCCGGACCGCCCTGGCTGACCTCACCGGACGCCCCCTGCCCACCGAACACCCGGAGGCGGAGATGTGGTTCGGGGCGCACCCGGCCGCACCCAGCGTCATCTCCGGTGACGGTCGGACACTGCTGGACATCATCGCCGCCGACCCGGCGGGGCAGCTGGGCGCGGGCCGGTCCGGTGACCGGCTCCCTTTCCTTATCAAGCTGCTCGCCGCGGACCAGGCGTTGAGCCTGCAGGCGCACCCGACGAAGCAGCAGGCAGAAGAGGGTTTCGCCAGGGAGAACGCAGCCGGTGTGCCCCTGACGGCCTCCCAGCGCAACTACCGGGACGACAACCACAAGCCCGAGCTGCTCGTGGCGCTCACCCGCTTCGAGGCGCTCGCGGGGTTCCGTCCGTTGGGGAAGACCCGGGAACTGCTCGCCTCGCTGGCAGTTCCCGGCCTGGAGCGCACCACCGCGCTGCTAGGTTCCGGGGCGGACGCCGAGGATCTCCGAGCCCTGGTCACCACCTGGATCACCCTCCCGTCCGCCGCGAAGAGGGACCTCGTTGCCGCGACCGGCACCGGGTGCCGCCGACTGGCGGACCGGGTCGACTCGGGGGAGGCCCCCGGCTGGATGCGTGGCCCGGCACAGGCCGCCGTCGAACTCGCAGAACAGTACCCGGGCGATTCCGGGGTGCTGATCTCGCTGCTGCTCAACCATGTGGTGCTGGAGCCGGGGCAGGCCCTGTTCCTCACCGCCGGCAAGCTCCACGCCTATCTACGGGGCACCGGTGTGGAGATCATGGCGAACTCCGACAACGTGTTGCGTGGCGGTCTCACCACCAAGCACATCGACGTGCCCGAACTGATGCGTGTGATGGACTTCGCCCCGGTTGACGATCCGGTGTGCCCGCGCGACGCCGACGGCTGCTTCGAGGTCCCCGTGCCCGACTTCGCGCTACGTGAGGTCGACACCGGCCAGGTCGCCCCGGTGACAGGTCCCGCCGTGGTGCTGGTGGCGGCCGGTGGTGCCGAGCTCGCCGACTCGGTGGGTTCCGCTCCGACCCGGTTGCGACCGGGGCAGGCGGTGTGGGTGCCCGCGCTCACGGAATCGGACGTGCGGGTGACGTCGTTGGGACGCACCTTCATCGCGACAGCTGGCTGACCGCGCCGGGCAGCACGGCCCGGGGCTGGTCGAACTCAGCCGGGCTCAGCTGGGCTCAGTTGAGCTCAGTGGGTTCGGTGGGACCGGTCGGTTCAGTGGTTGTCGGCGCGTCCGGGGTCGTGCTTCCCGGGGTGTCCGTGGAATCCTGGTCGTCGGAATCCTGGTCGGCGCCCTCCCCGGCATCGCCGGGGGTTTCCTCGGTCGTGCTCTGCCCCGTCGAGGAACCTTCCGTCGGATCGGGGAATGACGGGAAGCCCGGGAATGACGGCAGGTCGGGCAGTTGCGGGCGGCCCGGGGTCGAGGGGCTGCCGGTCGCGGTACCGGGCGTGGCGGTGCCGGTGGCCGCGCCGGGGTTGCGTGGCGTCGACCCCGGGGCCGTGGTTCCGGGCGCCAGACTGGCGCCACCGTTCCATGCATTCGGCGGCAGGTAGGGATCCTCACTCAGTGTGGCGAGGCCACCGATGGTCCCCGGGGGAGGTGCGGTCTGCTGCGGCACACCGGTACGGGG
>NZ_CACZOO010000043.1 GCF_902782855.1 uncultured Corynebacterium sp. | reverse complement strand
TAGGTGGACAGCGCCGCACCGATCGCCATGTGCATGTCAAGGTACTGGTAGGTGCCCAGGCGTCCGCCGAAGAAGACCTTGTTCTCCGCGGTCTCGGCGTCCGACAGCTCGCGGTAGCGCAGCAGCTTCTCGCGGTCCTCGGGGGTGTTGATCGGGTAGTACGGCTCGTCGCCACCCTCTGCGAAGCGGCTGAACTCCTTCATGATGACGGTCTTGTCCGTCGGGTAGTTCTTCCGCTCCGGGTGGAAGTGACGGAACTCGTGGATACGGGTGAAGGGGACGTCCGCGTCGTTGTAGTTCATCACCGGGGTGCCCTGGAAGTCGCCGGTGTCCAGCACCTCGGTCTCAAAGTCCAGCGTCCGCCAGCCGAGGTGCCCCTCGGAGTAGTCGAAGTAGCGGTCCAGTGGGCCGGTGTAGACGACCGGGGCGTCCGGGTTCTCCGCGCGCAGCGACTCTCGCACGTCGAACCAGTCGGTGTCGAGGCGCACCTCGATGTTCTCGTGGGACGCCATGTTCTCCAGCCACGCGGTGTAGCCCTCGACGGGAAGGCCCTCGTAGGTGTCGTTGAAGTAGCGGTTGTTGAAGGTGTAGCGGACCGGCAGACGGGAGATGTTCGCCGCGGGCAGCTCCTTCGGGTCGGTCTGCCACTGCTTGGCGGTGTAGTCGCGGACGAAGGCCTCGTAGAGCGGGCGGCCGATCAGCGAGATGCCCTTCTCCTCGAGGTTGGCGGCGTCCTCCGGATTGAGCCCGTCGGTCTGCTCCTTGATGAGCGCCTTCGCCTCGTCCGGGGTGTAGTACTTCCCGAAGAACTGGTTGATCAGGCCCAGGCCCATCGGGAACTGGTAGGCGGTGCCGTCGTGCATCGCGAAGACGCGGTGCTGGTAGTCCGTGAAGTCGGTGAACCGGTTGACGTAGTCCCAGACCTTCTTGTTGGAGGTGTGGAACAGGTGGGCGCCGTACTTGTGGATCTCGATGCCGGTGGTGGGCTCGGCCTCGGAATAGGCGTTGCCGCCGATGTGGCTGCGGCGCTCGACGACGAGCACCCTCTTGTTCAGCTGGCTGGCCGCACGCTCGGCGACGGTCAGTCCGTAGAAACCGCTGCCGACGACGATCAGGTCGTAGTTGCTCGAGTCACTCATAACCGTCCACGTTACAGGTCACCTACCCTCGACAGCATGAGTGACCTGACTGCCACCGCACCGCCGGAGACCCTGCCCGAAACCATGCCCGAAACCATGCCCGCCGTAGCCGTGACGGGGGCCTTCCCCGTCACCGATCCGCGGTGCCTCACCGATGTCGTCGTCGATGTCCCCACCCCCGGGCCCCGTGACCTCCTCGTCGAGGTCGCGGCGGTGTCCGTGAACCCGATAGACACGAAGATGCGCCTCCGGGCCGCAGCCGCCGTCGCCGCCGGAGAGCGCCCCGTTCTCGGGTATGACGCGGCGGGCACGGTCGTCGCCGTCGGCCCGGAGGTCACCGGCTTCGCCGTGGGGGACGCCGTGTTCTACGCCGGATCGCAGCTGCGCGACGGGACGAACTCGCGGTTCCACGCCGTCGACGAGCGGATCGTCGGCCGAGCCCCGTCTTCAGTCTCCACGGTGGACGCTGCCTCGCTCCCCCTGACCGCGTTGACCGCGTGGGAGGCGTTGTTCGAGCGGCTGGGCATCGGGCTGGACTCGGGTGTCGCGTCCGGTCCGGCCAGCCCGGCGTCCCTGCTGGTCGTCGGTGGTTCCGGCGGGGTGCCGAGCATCATGGTCCAGCTGGCCCGCGCACTGACCGGTCTGACGGTCGTCGCGACGGCGGGACGGGACGGGTCACGGGAGTGGATGACGCGGATGGGTGCGCACCATGTGCTCGACCACCGGAAGGACCTCGCGGGCCAGGTGGCCGCGCTGCAGAGGCCGGTCGCGGACGGTGGGGAGGGTCTGCCGCCGGTGCGGTACGTGTTCACCTCGCAGTCCGGTGGACGCTCCGGTGACCTGGCCGCGCTGATGGCACCGGCGTCCCGTCTGTGCCTCATCGACGATCCGGAGAGTTTCGAGCTTGGCGCGTTCAAGCGCAAGTCGATCTCGCTGCACTGGGAGTCGATGTTCACGAAGGTCATCTTCGGCGCCGGTGGTACGGGGGGGGCTGCGGACGCTGCGGTCGATCCCACGTCCCAGGGCCGCATCCTGGACCGCGTCGCCGACCTGGTGGACGCGGGTCGCATCGTCCCGACCACCGGGGACGTCCGGGAGGGGATGGACGCGGCCACCCTCACCGGCGCGCACCGTGATCTGGAGGCCGGTCACGTCACCGGCAAGATCGTGGTGCGGGTGTGATCGCGGTGATCAGTTGTAGAGCATGCCACCGTCGACGAGCAGCACCTGGCCGGTGACGTAGTCCGCGTTCGGACCGGCGAAGAACGACACCACACCGGCGACGTCCTCGGGCGTCTCGATCCGGCCGAGGCTGATCGAGTCGACGTTCTCCTTGAGGTTCTCACCACGGGGCTTGCCGTTGATCTCAGAGAGACGCTCGTCGATGAGGTCCCACATACCGGTGCCGACGATGCCGGGGGCGTAGGCGTTGACCGTGATGCCCTTCGGCGCGAGTTCCTGGGAGGCGACCTGGGTGATGCCGCGGACAGCGAACTTCGAGGCCGAGTAGGCGCCGAGGATCGGGAACCCCTTGATGGAGGCGATGGAGGCCGCGGAAATGATGCGGCCCTTCTTGCCGAGCTCCTCGAACTTCGCCGCAGCGGCCTGGATGCCGAAGACGACACTGTTGACGTTGATGGAGAAGATCTTGTCCAGATCCTCCCCGGTGATCTCGAGAACCGGCTTGACCTGTGCGATGCCGGCATTGTTGACGATCACGTCGAAACTGCCGAGCTGCTCGGCTGCAGCGTCGACCGCGGCGACGATGTCGTCCTTCCGGGAGACGTCGGCCGCGACGAAGATCGCGCGGCGGCCGAGGGCCTCGATCTCCGCGACCACGCCCTCGGCCTTCTCCTCCTGGAAAGGCAGATCGGCGACGGCGATGTCGAAGCCGTCGGCGGCGAGCTTCAGCGCGATGCCACGGCCGATGCCCTGACCTGCGCCGGTGACGAGTGCTACACGGGGTTCACCCATGACTGTTCCTTCCGGATTGGTTTCTCAGTTGTCGGTGCCCGACAGGTTGCGCCGGAACACACCGCCACCACAGTAGCCCCGTTCCAGCTCTCACTTTTCCATTGCCGGCGTGACCCTCCCCACAGTTGCACGACCGATGACTCCGACCCCGTCCGGTCTTGTCCGGCCGGCTGACGGCGACAGCTGCCTTCACGCTCTACGGGGTACCCGGCAGCGGTGACCGGCTGAGTCGACCGGCTGAGTCGGCGGCACACGCCGGCGGAACGCTCAGAACCAGCGCTCGAGGACCTCCGCCACGCCGTCCTCGTCATTGGTCCCGGTGTGGTGTCCGGTGGCTGCGACCACCTCAGGCACCGCGTTCCCCATCGCGAACCCGTGCCCCGCCCAGCGCAGCATCGCCAGGTCATTGGGCATGTCACCGAAGGCCACGACCGTCGCCGGGTCGATCGAGGGCACGGCGTCCACCCCGACGTCCGTGCCCGAGGCGTCCCCCAGGGCGTGGGCCAGCCCCGACAGCTTCGTCACCCCGGGGACGTTGACCTCCAGCAGACCACCGTGGAACGACCAGGTGACATGGGCGTCCGACGGGTCGACGACCGGGTTGACCAGGTCGAACATGTCGGCCGAGAGCATGTGCCCGTGCCGGACCAGCAGCTTCACCGCCGGCTTGGCGAGTAGTCCGTCACGGGTCTCCACGGCGTGCTCGTCGGTGTCCCAGGCGTGCGGGTACGCCGGTTCCACGGCGAAGAGCTCCGACGCCCGGTCGAAGGCACTGGTCCCGGCGCGTTCCACGGCGAAGCTCACCGGCCCCAGGCCACGACGGGCCAGCGGCGCGGCGGTGGCGTCCAGGATCGCGCGGGCGACCCGGTGCAGCACCCCGGGGGCGAGTTCGGCGGCGTAGGTGATCCGGTCGGCGGCGGCGTCGTAGACGACCGCCCCGTTGGCGCAGACGCACACCGGGGCGATGCCGAGCTGTTCAGTGACCGGCAGCATCCACCGGGCCGGACGCCCCGAGGCGGGGATGAAGCGCACCCCGGACGCCACAACCCGTCCGATGACCTCCCGCGTCCGGGGTGAGACCCGGTCGGCGGAGGTCAGCAGGGTGCCGTCGAGATCACTGACGACCAGCGAGGGACGCGGGCCTGCGGCACCCGCGTCCGGTGCACCTGTGGCGGAGGCTGCTACGGCAGGGTCCACGCTCAGCGCTTCAGCAGTTTCTTCCACAGGGACTTCCACAGGGACTGCCGGACCGGCTGCTTCCTCTTCTCCGGCTCCGGGTGGGCCGCCTTCTCGGCCTCGCGCGCGGCGCGCTCCTCGCGGCGCTTCTGCGCGTCCGCCCGGTCCTTGACGGTGGCCTCCTCCAGGGTCGGCGCGGACCCGCCGAGGGACGCCGGCAGCCAGTTCTCCCCGGCGGGGAACGGCCCGTAGAGCTCGTCGTAGCGGGCCCGGACCTCGTCGAGTCCGGCGACCATCGCATCATGCAGCCGGGCGGCGTCCGCCTTCGCATCCCCGGTGACCTCCACCGGCTCCCGGACGGAGACGATGAGCTGTGCCTTGTCCGGACGCCAGACCGGCTTGCGGCCCTTGGTCCAGATCCGCTGCGAACCCCACAGGACCACCGGGATCAGCGGGACGCCCGCCTCGTGGGCGATTCGGGCGGCACCGTCCTTGACCTCCTTGATCTCGAAGGACCGGGAGATCGTCGCCTCCGGGAAGATGCCGATGAGTTCGCCGGCGGCGGCCCGCTCGGTGGCCTCACGGACCGAAGCCGCACCGTCCGCCCGGTCGACGGGGATGTGCCTGCAGCCGGACATCGCGGGGCCGGCGACCGGGTTGTCCCAGATCTCCTTCTTCGCCATGAACCGGACGAGGCGTCCGCCCTGGTAGGCGGCGGGGATGCCGCCGAAGACGAAGTCCCAGTAGCCGGTGTGGTTGACCGCCAGGACCGCTCCGCCGGTGGCGGGGATGCGCTCGGGGTGCTGGATCTCGACCTGCAGGTGCTGCATGCGGCGCATCCACAGCTTCGCGAAGGGGATGATGATCCGCCCGTAGAACGGCTCCCGCGACTCGGGGTGGGGCGGGGTGTCCGGCAGCGCCGGGGTGATGGTGAAACCCTTCGGCAGCCAGAAGTGGTCGCGGGGCAGTTTGGGCAGCGTGAAGGCCATGGGAATGTCTCTACCTCTACTTCTTCCGAGCTACTTTCTCGGTGCTACTTCTTCTTGGGTGTCAGGACGTCCTTGCCGATGAACGGGCGCAGCGCCTCCGGCACGACGACGGACCCGTCGGCCTGCTGGTTGTTCTCCAGGATGGCCACGAGCCACCGGGTGGTGGCCAGGGTGCCGTTGAGCGTGGCGGCGGTCTGTGCCTTGCCGTTCTCGTCACGGTAGCGGGTCCTGAGGCGCCGCGCCTGGAAAGTGGTGCAGTTCGAGGTGGAGGTCAGCTCACGGTAGGTGTTCTGCGTCGGCACCCAGGCCTCGGTGTCGAACTTGCGGGACGCGGAGGAGCCCAGGTCACCACCGGCGACATCGATGACACGGTAGGGCACCTCGACGGCGGCGAGCATGTCCTTCTCCATGGCAAGCAGCTGCTGGTGGATCTCCTCGGCATCCTCCGGCTTGGCGTAGACGAACATCTCGACCTTGTCGAACTGGTGGACGCGGAGGATGCCGCGGGTGTCCTTGCCGTAGGAG
The DNA here is from genome assembly GCF_902782855.1 of uncultured Corynebacterium sp. GTDB lineage: Bacteria > Actinomycetota > Actinomycetes > Mycobacteriales > Mycobacteriaceae > Corynebacterium. The sequence continues at coordinate 3,299 of NZ_CACZOO010000043.1, read as the reverse complement.
CCGGCCTCGCGGCGGAAACAGGAGGACCAGCCGGCGTACTTCACCGGACCGTCAGAGAGGTCGATGATCTCGTCGGAGTGGTAGCCGGCCAACGCGACCTCGGAGGTGCCGACGAGGAAGAGGTCGTCGGTGTCGAGATGGTAGATCTCATCGGCGTGGGCGCCGAGGAAGCCGGTGCCGGCCATGATCTCCGGACGTACGAGCACCGGCGGGATCATCAGCTGGAAGCCGTGCTCGATCGCTTTGCGCGCGGCGAGCTGCAGCATGGCGAGCTGCAGGAGGGCGCCGTCACCGGTGAGGAAGTAGAAGCGGGCACCGGAGACCTTTGCGCCGCGCTCCATGTCGATCAGTCCGAGGGACTCGCCGAGCTCCAGATGGTCCTTCGGCTCGAAGTCGAACTCGCGGGGGGTGCCGATATGCTCCAGGACGACGAAGTCGTCCTCGCCGCCGGCGGGTGCACCGGTGACGATGTTGGAGATCTTGTACTGCAGGTCGTGGACGTCCTGCTCGGCGGCCTTCTCGTCGGCCTCGACGGTCTTCACCGCGTCCGCGAGTTCCTTGCCCCTCGCCTTGAGCCGGTCACACTCGTCGGGGGTGGCGTCCTTCATCTGCTTGCCCATGGACTTGGAGTAGCCCTTGGCCTCGGCACGGGCCTTGTCTGCGGCGGCGATGAGGTCGCGGCGGCGCTGATCTGCCTCCAGGAGCCGGTCGACCAGCGACGGGTCCTCGCCACGGGTGCGCTGTGAATCTCGGACGACGTCAGGGTTCTCCCGGAGGAACTTCAGATCAATCATGGCGTCCAGCTTAGCGGCACCGGCGTGACACAATGGTGGGCATGTCCACTGAAGCGCCTTCGCAATCCGCTGAGCGTCCGCTGCACCCGCGCCGTCGCCGCGTCCTCCGGACAGTTCTCGTCGCCGCGCTGTGCGGTGGTGTCGCGGCGGCGACATACGCGATCGTCAGCCCGGACGGCTCAAGCCCGGTCGTCCCGGAGAGGAAGGACGCCGTTGCCGCCGAACCTGCCGCCTTCTCTGATGCGGATGCGGGAAACTGTCTGAACTGGACGCAGGACGGAACGGTGACGCGCGACATTGTCACGGTGGACTGCGCGCAGCCGCACCGGTTCGAGGTGGCGACGCGCGAGGACCTCTCGCAGTACCCGACGAGTGAGTTCGGGGAGGACGCTCCGCAGCCGGACCTGCAGCGGCAGGCACAGCTCACCGCCGAACTGTGCACCGCCCCGGTGACGGAGTACATGGGAGGCAGGCTGGACCCGACGGGGCGGTACACGATCTCGCCGATTCTGCCGCCTGCGGAGGGCTGGGCTGCAGGGGACCGCACGATGCTGTGCGGGGTCATGGTGACGGACCCCGACGGGACGGCTGAGGAGGTCAGCGGCGTGGCCGCAGGCGCGGACCAGTCGCGGTACTCGCAGGTGGACGTGTGCGTCCGTGCGAACGGGAATACCGCGTCGGAGGTTCCGTGTGAGCAACCGCACTCGTGGCAGGTGACGAAGGTCGTGAACCTCGGTGAGAACTTCAACGGCGCGTGGCCGACAGTGGAGGACCAGAACAAGTGGCTGGCCGGGGTGTGCCAGGCTGCGGCGGTCGACTACCTGGGTGGCGGGGACGCCGGGGATGAAGCGCTCTACCAGTCGACGCTGGCGCCGTTCTGGACCACCATTGCGGAGGACTCCTGGAACGCCGGCTCGAGGACGGTGAACTGTGCGCTGACGAAGGGCCGTGACGGTGCCGGGCAGGACGGTGCCGGCGACGGTTTCGCCGATCTCGCCGGTGACGTGCGCGGCGAGTTCACCATCGACGGCAACCCGCCGGCGGAGCAGCCGGCGCGGAACCCGCGGCGGTAGGGGTCAGGGCTCGGGGACCGGGGCGCATGCCTGGTTCCAAGTCCGCCCAGCCTATCTGCCGGGCTTGAGCTCCGACATCGGTGTTCCGCCGAGAGGAGTGGGCGACAACGCCCAGTCGAAGGCCAGGTCGACAAACTCCTCAATGCTGATATTGAAACCCCAGACCGCTTCGGGCGTTACCGAACGTCCCACGAACTCATCAATCCAAGCGTCAGTATCGCTTGTTGATCGATAGAGAACTTCCACACCTGCCTCAGCCAGCCTAAGTATCGCAGCAGCTCGCCTCTCGTCTTTCCATCCTTCATCGATCTTGTAGATTCTTCGAGCAAGTGACGGAGTTAGAGTAATGCGTTCGACCTCCCCCGGGACACGGTCCCAAAAGATCCCCATCCGCCCAGAACTATACCATGAATCGCTCTGCGAAAATATTCTCCTTATCACACAAGCGAGCATCTGCTTAAACGCATCCTCGAATCGGTCAACCGGAGCACACTCCTGTCCTTCAAGATCCCTTTCGTCGTTGCTGACTACCGTCCAAGACCCCGGCACAGGCGCGATCCGGCACACCCCAAACATGCTTGAAGGACCCCGCTCGTCACTTCCATAATAAATTCGGTCATCCGAAACGAAAAACGACTGCTCGAACGGTCGACCTATCAATTTGGAAACACGACGCTCGAATGCTGAAATTCCTTTCAGTATCGACGTCCAATAGCTGGAGACCTCGGGTTTTATACTCTCGCAGTCACCTGAAGAAGTGCTCGAATCGTCCCTGACATGACCTACAGAATTAAAGTCTTTGACATTCATTTCAAGATACCTAATCAATCTCTTTTATAACGTGCCCAGTGATCAACACTCGGATCGTCGCAGGCTTGCCAGTTGCTTGGTCAATAATCTGAAACTGCATTCCGCCGCCGGGCTGATTAAACCAGGGCGGTCCCGTCGTGGCCCCTGCGTGCCGCTGTCGACCGATCGGTGAGCAGCGCTGCCAGTTCGCCCGTGTCCACGCCGTGGATGAACGGCGCGGGGACAGTCACGGTACTGACATCGAAGTCCGACCCCAGCAGACGCAGGTGGATCCGCCCCTCCGAGCGCACCCGCACCCGGTGCCACAGGACGGTGTCCACCTCTGCGGTGGTGATGTCCGCCAGGGCGACCCGGGCGCGGACCAGTCGCCCGAGGCGGATGTGCAGCACCTCCTCGTCATCGACGGCGAGGACGCACGCACCAACCGCCTGGTACCCCCACACCATTAACGGGGCCGCCGCACCCGCGATGAGGAGCAACCATCCCAGGGACGCATTCGGGGTGGTGCCCAGCAGCCCCCTGATTCCGACGACAATAACCAGGACGAGAGCCGCCATCAGCGGGCCGAGCAGGAGCCACGGATAATCGCAGCGGATCCGCCAGGACCCCGACCAACCCCGCT
>NZ_CACZOO010000042.1 GCF_902782855.1 uncultured Corynebacterium sp. | reverse complement strand
GGAGTTCGGCACCGAGTTCGACGTGTACTTCCACGAGAACGCCCTGTTCGAGTCCGGTGCCGTCGACAAGGCCATCCAGACCCTCAAGGACAACGGCAACCTCTACGAGGCCGAGGGTGCCTGGTGGCTGCGCAGCTCCAACTTCGGAGACGACAAGGACCGTGTCGTCATCAAGTCCGACGGCAACGCCGCCTACATCGCCGGTGACATCGCCTACATCGCCGACAAGATCGACCGGGGCCACGACCTGTGCATCTACATGCTCGGCGCCGACCACCACGGCTACATCGCCCGGCTCACGGCGGCTGCCGCCGCGCTCGGCTACGACCCCGCCCAGGTCGAGGTCCTCATCGGCCAGATGGTCAACCTCGTCCGTGACGGCAAGGCCGTGCGGATGTCCAAGCGGGCCGGCACCGTCATCACCCTCGACGACCTTGTCGAGGCCATCGGTGTCGATGCCGCCCGCTACGCTCTCATCCGTTCCTCCGTCGATTCCTCCCTGGACATCGACATGGATCTGTGGACCAGCCAGACCAGCGACAACCCGGTCTTCTACGTCCAGTACGGGCATGCCCGGCTGTGCTCTCTGGCGCGCAAGGCCGCGGACATCGGCGTGAGTCTGCCGGAGGACCTGTCCACGCTGGACCTCGGCACGCTCACCCACGACCGCGAGGGTGACCTCATCCGGACCCTCGGTGAGTTCCCCGACGTGCTGGCCACCGCTGCGGAGCTGCGCGAGCCGCACCGTGTCGCCCGTTACGCCGAGCACCTCGCCGGGACCTTCCACCGGTTCTACGACTCCTGCCAGATCCTGCCCAAGGGCGATGACGCCACCGGTGACGACATTGCACCGGTGTTCCTCGCCCGACTCGCCCTGGCCTCGGCGACCCGCGTGACCCTGGCCAACGCCCTGCGCATGGTCGGCGTCTCCGCCCCTGAGAGGATGTGACCGTGGATCCCGAGGTGCACCTGCCCCAGGTCCCGCTGCGTCGGCGCACGGCGACCCTGGAGGACTTCAACACCCTCCCGTCCCATGTGTTCCCCGTGAACACATGTGTCCGGTCCTCCGGTGAGATCGAACTCGGCGGCGTCCCGGTCTCCGAGATCGTCGCCGAGCACGGCACCCCGGTCTTCGTCATGGACGAGGGGGACTTCCGGGGACGCTGCCGTCGCCTCGCCGCAGCATTCGGCGGGGGTGAGCACGTCCACTACGCCTCGAAGGCGTTTCTGTCGGTCACCGTCGCCCGCTGGGTCGCCGAGGAAGGGCTGGCCCTCGACGTCGCCAGCCAGGGTGAGTTGGAGATCGCGTTGACCGCCGGCTTCCCGGCGGAGCGCATCACCGTGCACGGCAACAACAAGTCCACCGCCTTCCTCACTGTCGCGGTGGCGGCGGGTGTCGAACTGATCGTGATTGACTCTGCCGAGGAGATCGGACGCCTCGCGCAGGTCGCCGGTGATCTCGGTGTCACCCAGGACGTCCTCGTGCGCGTCAAGCCCGGCGTCCACGTCGACACCCACGAGTTCATCGCCACCAGCCACGAGGACCAGAAGTTCGGGTTCTCGCTGGCCTCCGGGTCCGCCGAGCGGGCCTGCCTCGCCGCAGTGGAGGCCGCGGGGATGCGCCTGCGTGGTCTGCACTGCCATGTCGGTTCCCAGGTCTTCGAGGCCGACGGTTTCGGGCTCGCCGCCGACCGGTTGCTGGGGCTGTGGGCCCGGTTGCTCGACGAGCTGGGGGAGGAGTCCGACGAGTCCGCAGCCCTGGACATTCTCGACCTCGGTGGCGGGTACGGCATCGCCTACACCCCCGACCAGGAGGAACTCGACGTCGAGACCGTGGCGTCAGATCTGCTGTGCCGGGTCCGTCAGGCAGCTGCCGAGCGCGGCCTCGAAGCCCCGGTACTCAACGTCGAGCCGGGCCGTGCGATCGCCGGCCCCTCGACAGTGACCCTCTACACCGTCGGCACGGTGAAGGACGTCCACACCTCCGACGACACCGTCCGACGGTATCTCTCGGTCGACGGCGGGATGAGCGACAATATCCGGCCGGCCCTCTACCAGGCGGAGTACGACTGCCGCCTGGCCAACCGCCACGCGTCCGGTTCACTCGTCCCCACCCGTGTGGTCGGCAGCCACTGCGAGTCCGGTGACATCCTCGTCAATGACGCCCTGATGCCCGACGACATCGTCGCCGGGGACATCCTCGCGGTTCCGGCCACCGGTGCCTACTGCTACATGATGGCGTCGCGCTACAACATGCTGACCCGACCACCGGTGGTCATCGTCGGTGGTGGCGAATCCCGCGTGATGATCCGGCGGGAGACCATCGGTGACGTCCTCACCCTGGAGAACTTCCTACCTGGCGATTCTCCCCGGTGAGGCGTCGTTTATGATCGGGTCACAGTACGCGCACCATCCTGCACACCGCAACCGCAATCCACGGGAAGAGACAATGGCTGAACTCAACACTGACTCCACCACCCCCACCGTCGGCGTCGCCCTCCTGGGCATGGGTACCGTCGGCCGCGAGGTGCTGCGCATCCTCGGCCAGGCGGAGGCGGACTTCACCGCCCGCATCGGCGGACGTCTCGAGGTCCGTGGCGTCGCCGTCTCCGACCTCTCCAAGCCGCGTGAGGGTGTGGACCCCGCGTTGCTCACCGACGACGCCCTCGGCCTGGTGAAGCGTGACGACATCGATCTCGTCATCGAGGTCATCGGCGGCATCGACTACCCGCGGACCGTCGTTCTCGCCGCCCTGAAGGCCGGCAAGTCGGTCGTCACCGCGAACAAGGCGCTCGTCGCCGCTCACGCCCTGGAACTCGCCGACGCCGCGGACTCCTCCGGTGCCGACCTCTTCTTCGAGGCGGCCGTCGCCGCCGCGATCCCGGTGGTCGGTCCACTGCGTCGCTCCCTGGCCGGTGACAAGGTCAACACCGTGATGGGCATCGTCAACGGCACCACCAACTTCATCCTCGACGCGATGGACAAGCGGGGCGCATCCTACGGAGACATGCTCGCCGAGGCCACGGCCCTGGGGTACGCTGAGGCGGACCCGTCCGCCGACGTCGACGGCTACGACGCCGCCTCCAAGGCCGCGATTCTGGCCTCGCTGGCCTTCCACTCGCCGGTGTCCTTCGACGACGTGCACTGTGAAGGTATCCGCTCCATCACCGCCGAGGACGTCAGCGCGGCCCAGGCGGTCGGGTGCACCATCAAGCTGCTCGCCATCTGTGAGCGGCTCACCGACGAAAAGACCGGTGCGGAGTCCATCTCGGCGCGCGTCTACCCGTCACTGGTCCCGCTGTCCCACCCGTTGGCGACGGTGTCCGAGTCCTTCAACGCGATCTTCGTCGTCGCCGAACACGCCGGTCGGCTGATGTTCTACGGCAACGGTGCCGGCGGCGCCCCGACCGCGTCCGCGGTGCTCGGTGACGTCGTCGCCGCAGCGCGCAACGTCGTCCATGGCGGCCGCGCCCCGGGGATGTCGACCTACGCGAATCTGCCGATCGCAGACTTCGGTGATGTCAGGACCCGCTACCACGTCGACATGACCGTCCAGGACCGGCCCGGTGTTCTCGCGGAGGTGGCCTCGACCTTCTCGGCCCACGGCGTGTCGATCAAGACCGTCCGCCAGGAGGAGGGGACGGACAGCGCCCGTCTGGTGGTCATCACCCATCACGCGACCGAGCAGGCGCTCGAGGAGACCGTGGCAGCCCTCAACGTCCTGGACGCGGTGAAGAACGTGCGCAGCGTCATCCGTATGGAAGGTAACTGATGGCCGAGGTAGCTGTCGGACGCACCGTACGCGTCACCGTCCCGGCATCCACCGCCAACCTCGGCCCGGGGTTCGACACCCTGGGCCTGGCCGTGGACTTCACCGATGTCGTCGAGGTCGAGGCCACCGGGTCGGGGCTCGAGGTCATCGTCCATGGTGAGGGTGAGGGGGAGGTGCCGCTCGACGAACGCCACCTCGTCGTCCGTGCCGTCCGCGCCGGCCTGCGTGAGGCCGGCGCGACGGTCCCCGGGCTGAAGATCACCTGTCACAACGTCATCCCGCACTCCCGTGGCCTGGGATCCTCGGCCGCGGCCGCGGTGGCCGGCGTCGCCGCGGCCTCGGGCCTGGCCGGTGACCCGACCCCCGGGCGGCCCTGCGGCGCGCTCGATGATGACACACTGATCCAGCTCGCGGCGTCGTTCGAGGGCCATCCTGACAATGCCGCGGCGAGCGTGCTCGGCGGCGGGGTGGTTTCCTGGACCAATATCCCGGTCGACGGGCGCAGCGCACCGGAGTACCGGGCCGTCGGTGTCCCGGTGCACGGTGCGGTGCGTACCACCGCCCTGATCCCGGACTTCCACGCCTCGACCGAGGCGGTGCGCCGCGTGCTGCCCAGTGACGTCTCCCACGTGGATGCCCGGTTCAACGTCTCCCGTGCTGCGCTACTGCCGGTGGCCCTGTCCCGGCACCCGGAGCTGCTGTGGGAGGCCACCCGTGACCGGCTGCACCAGCCCTACCGGGCCGAGGTACTGCCGGTGTCCTCCGAGTGGGTCAACCGGCTGCGCAACCTCGGGTACCCTGCGTTCCTCTCCGGTGCAGGTCCGACGGTGATGGTGGTGTCCACTGAGCCGGTCGACCCTGCTCTGCTCGATGAGGCGCGTTCCCGTGGTCTACGGGTGCTGGAGACCCGTGCCGGTGGACGGGTGACCGTCGAGGTCGGTGACTGACGAGGCGTCCGGGCGTCGCCCCGGTACTCAGGCCTCGCCCGCCCGGGGCAGCCTGATGACGCGGAAGTCGCCGCGACGCAGGCGCGTCCGCATGTCCTTCTTGTCGAACTTGCCGACGGACGTGTGGTCGAGGGTGTCGACGAAAGTCCAGTACTCGGGAACCATCCAGCGGGGGGTGCGCGCTGCGACGAGTTCCGCGATCTTTACGGCGGTCTCTCTCGTGGTCGGGGTGCCGGGCACCACGACCACCACGGCGAGCGGACGTTCCCCCCAGTCCGGGTCGGGCATACCGATGACTGCGGCCTCGGCGACCAGGGGGGACGCCATGACCATGCCTTCGAGTGTGGCCGAGTAGATCCACTCCCCGCCGGAGCGGATGATGTCGGTCTGCCGGTCGTGGACGGTGAGGAAGCCGTCCCGGGTGATCGTCCCGACATCGCCGGTGCGCAGCCAGCCGTCCCCGGTGAACCGGTCCGTGGCGTCATCGACGGGGGAGCCGCGGAAGTTCGCGGCCGTGCCGTCGGCGTCCTCGGCGGGGGAATGGTGGTAGGACGCGGTGACGGAGTTGCCGCGGACCTGGATCTCCCCGGTGGAACGGTCGTTGGCTGTCAGCGGGACGCCGTCCTCGTCGACGACGCGGAAGAGCATGCCGACGGGGAACCGGCCCTGACTCTCCCGGTAGTTCTGGCGGGCGGCGCCGCCCACCCCGGCCGGCGGTCGGGCGACGGTGCCGACGGGGCCGGTTTCGGTCATTCCCCAGGTGTGGGTCATGTCCACCCCGTAGCGTTCCTCCCAGTCGGAGATGAGGGCAGGTGGCACGGCCGAGCCGCCGGAGACGATCTCCCGCAGGCTCATCTTCTCCGGTGGATTCTTCTCGTAGTGGACGAGCAGCTGCGTCCAGACGGTGGGGGCACCGTGCGCCCGTAGCGGCATGGCGTCGGCGATGACGTAGGCCAGGTGGTCGGGCGAGGCATCACCGCCGGGGAGTATCAGCCGGGTGCCCGCCATCATCGCGGCGATCGGGACTCCCCAGCTCAGGACGTGGAAGACGGGGACGACGCAGAGGAACCGTTCGCCGTTGCGCACGGCCAGGGAATCGACCGTGCGGATGTTCATCGCGTGGACCCACAGTGAGCGGTGGGAGTAGACCACCCCCTTGGGGGCCCCGGTGGTTCCGGTGGAGTAGCACATGGCGACCGGGGCGGTCTCCGGCAGGTCCGGCCAGTCGTAGCGGGTGGGGCGGCCGTCGAGGCAGCTCTCGTAGCCCAGTACCCGGATACTGTCAGGGGTGGCGGAGTCCACCGCATGGACCTCTGCGTCGTCACCGGTGACGACGAGGGTGCGGACACCGGGACAGGAGGGAAGAAGGGGGAGGAGAACCTCGGCGAGGTCGGGGTCCAGGACGATGACCCGGTCGTCGGCGTGGTTGATGACATGGGCGATCTGGTCGGCCATGAGGAAGGGATTGAGGGGCTGGAACACCGCACCCATCGAACCGACGCCGAAGAGCACCTCCAGGTGCTCGGCGGTGTTCGGCATCATCGTGCCGACCCGGTCACCCACTTTCACCCCCACCAGGTCGGTCAACGCGTGGGCGAGGGCGGTGGCACGGGACCCGAGCGCAGCGAAGGTGCACTTCTCGGAACTCATCCCGCGGTAGGTGGTCACCGTCGAGGCGGCGTGCACGCGGCGGCCGTACTCGAGGATCCGGGCGAGGGAAAACGGGATCACCTGCATGGTCGAGGTGACGGTGGCGGGTGCCGGCGGCGCGGTCGGCTCGTCGTGCGTGTTGTCCTCCATGGTGTCCAGGATAGGCGTGAGGCGCCGCGGATTGGCGGCCGGACCGGTCGAGGGTGGTAACATCGCCGATGAGATTCGATCACTGCCACCATGGACCGTCACTACCGGTCGCGCAGTGCCCGGTCATCAGGATTCCCGGGTCCGCCTGACGAACCGTTCGACGGTGCGTCCGGACGACGTCGACCCCGGTGTCCGAACCTCACAATCCGACGACTCAACGAGAGCACGTCGCCCCCCGGTTCTCCTGCCGTATCCCGGCCAGGTCAGACATTCCCGGATACGCGCAGCACATCCGTGCCGGCCACGGCCGTGGCAGGTGTTGCCCGGGGGGTGGACCGAAAGGACACCTGTGACTTTGCCTGACATCGTCTCCAGGGCACAGAACGACGGCCTCGCCAGCCTCAAGCTGACGGAGCTGAAGCAGATCGCCGCCTCCCAGGGCCTGCGTGGCACCTCGGGACTCCGCAAGGGTGAGCTCATCGACGCCATCAGCTCCGCGGGGATCGGCACGGGCCGTTCCGGGGGGCCGGCGAAGGCTCCTGCTCCGGCGAAGGCCCCTGAGGGAACAGCGGAGGGAGCATCCGGGGAGGTCTCCGGGAAAGCACCGGAAAGTGCCCCTGAGCAGGCGGCACCGTCGAACACCGGCGGGTCGGACCGGGATGACAGCGCGTCCGGTGTGTCCGCATCCCGCAGTGACGGCGACGAGCGGAGTGGCGGCGGTGACAGGACCGACGGTGCCGACGGTGAGACCGGCGGACGTCGCAGCCGTCGTAACCGGCGCAACCGGCGCAACCGCGGGCGTGACGACCAGCAGAACTATCAGGGGGATTCCGACCAGCAGGGCGGCCGGGGTGGACGGCAGGAGAGCCGTCACGACAGTCGCCAGGGGAGTCAGCAGGGTGGTGGACGATCCGAGCGCAACGCACGTCGGGACCGCAACCGCAACAGGGACCGCGACCACAGCAGTAACCAGGGGAACTCGGGAAACCAGGGGAACTCGGGAAACCAGGCCAACCAGGGCGAGCCGCCGACCCCCGTCGCCGGTATCCTCGACTTCGTCGACGCGAACACCGCCTTCATCCGCACCACCGGGTACCACGCCGGTTCCACCGACATCTATGTCCCGATCCAGATGGTGCGCAAGAACGGGATGCGCCACGGGGACGCGATCACCGGCACCATCCGGCCCGGCAAGCAGCAGACCGCCCACAACAGTCAGGGCCGCAACCGCAACCGCGGCAAGTACACCCAGCTGAACAGTGTGGACACGGTCAACGGCATGAGCCCGGAGGAGGCTGCCAAGCGTCCGGACTTCCACAAGCTCACCCCGTTGTACCCGAACCAGCGACTGCGTCTGGAGACCACGCCGAAGATCCTCACGACCCGTGTGATTGATCTCATCATGCCGATCGGCAAGGGGCAGCGCGCACTGATCGTGTCCCCGCCGAAGGCAGGTAAGACGACGATTCTGCAGGACATCGCGAACGCGATCGCCACGAACAATCCGGAGTGCCACCTCATGGTCGTCCTCGTCGACGAGCGTCCGGAAGAGGTCACCGACATGCAGCGTTCGGTGAAGGGCGAGGTCATCGCCTCGACCTTCGACCGGCCGCCGAACGAGCACACCGCCGTCGCAGAGCTCGCCATCGAGCGGGCGAAGCGGCTGGTGGAGCAGGGGCAGGACGTCGTGGTCCTGTTGGACTCGATCACCCGCCTGGGCCGTGCCTACAACAATTCCTCCCCGGCCTCCGGACGCATCCTGTCCGGTGGTGTCGACTCCAACGCCCTCTACCCGCCGAAGCGCTTCCTCGGTGCCGCCCGCAACATCGAGAACGGCGGGTCGCTGACCATCATCGCCACCGCCATGGTGGAGACCGGTTCCGCCGGTGACACGGTCATTTTCGAGGAGTTCAAGGGTACCGGCAACGCCGAGCTCAAGCTCGACCGGAAGATCGCCGAGCGGCGTCTCTTCCCGGCCGTGGACGTCAATCCCTCGGGTACCCGTAAGGATGACCTCCTGCTCGGCCCGGAGGAGGCGCGGCTGATGCACAAGCTGCGCCGGATCCTCTCCGCGTTGGACCCGCAGGCGGCGATCGACCTGATGATCAAGCAGCTGCGGAAGACAAAGAGCAACGGCGAGTTCATGATGCAGATCGCCTCGTCCGCCCCGCTGGCGGGTGACGACGATGAGTGATCTGGCAGGGTCGCCGTCGAAGGTCGACGACATCCTCTCGGAGTACCAGGGCCTGGAGATGCAGCTCTCGGACCCGGAACTGCACAATGACGCTGCGGCAGCCCGCCGTGTCGCCAAGCGGTTCAGTGAACTCCAGCCGGTGATCCAGACCCACCACCGGCTCATCCAGGCTCGTGAGGACCACGAGGTGGCCGCCGAGATGGCCGGGGAGGACGCCGAGTTCGCCGCCGAGGCTGAGCGTCTCGCCGCCGAGATCCCGGAGCTGGAGGAGAAGCTCACCGACCTTCTCGCACCGCGTGACCCCCACGACAGTGACGACGTGGTCATGGAGGTCAAGTCCGGTGCCGGTGGCGAGGAGGCCGCACTGTTCGCCGGCGAGCTGGTGCGCATGTACCAGCGCTATGCCGAGAGGCACGGCTTCACCTGTGAGGTGCTTGACGCCAACGAGACCGACCTCGGTGGCGTCAAGGATCTCACCATGTCGATCCGGTCGAAGCAGCCGAGCCGTGACGGCGCCTGGAGTGTCTTCAAGTTCGAGGGCGGAGTCCACCGGGTGCAGCGTATCCCCGTGACCGAGTCGCAGGGCCGCATCCAGACCTCCGCTGCGGGAGTCCTGGTCTACCCGGAGCCCGACGAGGTCGAGGACGTCGAGATCGACGACAAGGATCTGCGCGTCGACGTCTACCGGTCCTCCGGTAAGGGCGGTCAGGGCGTGAACACGACGGACTCCGCCGTGCGCATCACCCACCTGCCCACCGGCATCGTGGTGACCTGTCAGAAGGAACGGTCCCAGATCCAGAACAAGGCGCGTGCCATGCAGGTCCTCGCCGCCCGCCTCCAGCAGATGAAGGAGGAGGAGGCGGACGCCGCCGCCGCGGAGGGGCGCCACGCCCAGATCCGCACCATGGACCGGTCGGAGCGCATCCGGACCTACAACTTCCCGGAGTCCCGCGTCTCCGACCACCGCATCGGCTACAAGTCCAACAACCTCGACGCCGTCCTCGACGGCGACCTGGACGCGCTGCTCGGTGCGCTGCACGACGCCGACCGCGCCGCCAGGCTCGAGGCCGATGACTGACGGTTCGGGCACCGTATCGGCCGCCCTGCGGTCGGCGGTCATGACCCTGCACGCCGCAGGGGTGCCGTCGGCGGCGCACGACGCCCGTGTACTCATGGCCGCGGCGCTGAACCGGGACGGCGTGGTGCCCGGGGATGCCCCGGTGACCCCGATGGATCTCGTGCTCCGTGGGGGAGACCCGGAACCGGCGTCCTACCGGGCCATGGTGGACCGTCGGGCGGCGCGTGAGCCGCTGCAGTTCATCCTCGGCGTTGCTGCGGTGGTCGGCGTCGACCTGGCTGTCGGACCCGGGGTGTTCATTCCCCGCCCGGAGACCGACCTGCTCATCGACTGGGCTGCGTCCCGGGTGGTCGACTGGGAGGCGCGTCGGCGCAGCAGCGCGCTGCGACGTGCCCTGACACCCCCGCGGTTCACCGTGGTCGACTTCTGTTCGGGGCCGGGCACGGTGAGCCTCGGGCTCGCCCACCTGCTGACCCGCGCCGCTCTGGCGCACCGTCTCGATCTGCGGATCGTGGGAATCGACGTCTCGCCGACCGCGGTGGGCTACGCGGATCAGAATCTGGCCGACTGGCGGGGCAGGGGTGAGATCGACCCACGGATCGTGGTGGAGTTCCACCGTGGGGACGCCACGGACGCGGCGCTGGTCACCGGCCTCGGTCTGGTCGCCGGGGCGGATCTGGTTCTGTCGAACCCGCCTTACGTTCCCGAGGGGGAGCATGGTGAGCAGGTAGCTGCAGCGGACCCGGAGGTCGCCGCCGACCCTCACGGGGCGGTGTACTCCGGTGCCGACGGTCTGGAACTGATGCGCCCGCTTTCCCGGATCATCGCCCTGACCTGTGCCCCGTTCGCCGACGTCGCCGTCGAGCACGATGACGCCACCGGTTCCCGGGTCCGTGAACTACTGGCGGACGCCGGCATCACAGATCTGGTCCAGCACCGGGATCTCGCCGGGCGGGACCGGTTCGTCACCGGTGAGGTACGTCGTGACCCCGGCGACCGTGGCATGCGGCTACAGTGAATCATTCGTACGACCCTTCCCATCCGTCAGAACCCAAGGAGCATCAGAGTGTCGCAGACCTATGACTGCACACGACCCGAGGGGCACGAGGCCGGTCTCGCCGCCGCACTCGCCGCCGTCAAGGGCGGACGTCTCATCGTCATGCCGACCGACACGGTCTACGGCATCGGAGCGGACGCTTTCGACAATGACGCCGTCGCCGCACTGCTCGCGGCCAAGCACCGGGGACCTGACTATCCGACCCCGGTCGTCGTCGGTTCCTGGGACACGGTCACCGGACTGGTGCGGGACGCCGACGCCCGGATGCGGGCGCTCGTCGAGGCCTTCTGGCCGGGAGGCCTGACCATCGTCACCCACCAGGCGCCGAGTCTCCCCTGGAATCTGGGGGACACCCGAGGCACGGTGGCACTGCGCATGCCGCTGCATCCGGTGGCTGTCGAGCTGTTGCGGCGGACCGGGCCGATGGCGTTGTCGAGTGCGAACGTCCATGGTCAGCCTCCGGCGTTGTCGGCGGCGCAGGCCCGGGCGCAGCTGGGGGACTCGGTCTCCGTCTACCTCGACGGGGGACCGGCCACCATCGGCACCTCCTCGACGATCGTCGACCTCTCCGGTCGGCGTCCCCGCATTCTGCGGCACGGTGCGATCGCGGATGCCCGGGTGGCCGAAGTCCTCGGCGTCCCCGAAGAGTCGTTGACACAGGGGTGAGAAGCGGATGGGAGAGGTGACCTCGGTAGTTGCCGCGTCCGGTAACGCGGGCGTGGGCATCCCTTTCCGGGAGCTGGCGCTGGTGCTGCTCATCGGGTGTGTCACCACCTACCTCACCACCGGTGTCGCCCGGGTGCTCATGGTGAGGTTCGGCACCATGAGCGCGCCCCGGGCCAGGGATGTGCACACCGTGCCGACGCCGAGGCTCGGCGGGGTCGCGATGTTCACCGGACTGGTCGTCGCCGTCGCTACCGCGGGGCAGCTGCCGGCGCTGAACCGGGGGTTCCCGCCGGTGACACCGGACATGATGGCCGTCCTGTTCGCCGCAGCGGTCATCGTGGTCGTCGGTATCATCGACGACCTCTACGACATCTCCTGGGTCATCAAGCTCGGCGGTCAGGTGGTCGGCGCGGTAGTGATGAGCCTGGCAGGACTGAGCTGGTACCTCATCTGGGTCCCGTTCGGTGACGGGGGGACGACCCTGGTCCTCGACCAGGTCCAGTCCACGGTCCTGACTGCGGTCCTGACTGTCGCGATCATCAACGCCATGAACTTCGTCGACGGTCTCGATGGTCTGGCCGCCGGTCTCGGCATGATCGGTGGGGGGACCCTGTTCGTCTACTCACTGACGATCCTCCACGACCAGGGTGGCACCGTGAGCGCCTACCCACCGGCGATCATCTCGGCCGTGCTCGTGGGGGTCTGCGCCGGGTTCCTGCCGCACAATTTCGCCCCGGCCCGGATCTTCATGGGGGACTCCGGCTCGATGCTCATCGGACTCCTGCTGGCAGCCGGGTGTGTCTCGGCGTCCGGCAGGATCACCATGTCGCTCTACGGCACGGCGGACGTCGTTGCACTGCTCTCACCACTTCTCGTGGTCCTGGCGGCACTGTTCATCCCGCTGCTGGACCTGGTGCTCGCGGTGGTCCGTCGGCTGGCTGCCGGGAAGAGCCCCTTCGCCCCCGACAAGAAGCACCTGCACCACCGCCTGCTGCGCCTCGGTCACGGACAGCGTCAGGTGGTGCTGGTGCTCTATTCGTGGGTCGCCGTGGTGGCTCTGGGTGCGGTCGGGGCCACGGTGTTCCCGCCGATGGTCGCACTGCTGCTGTTCCTCATCGCATTCGTGGTGGTGGGCATCGTCACCTGGGTGCCGCTGATGCGGAACCGGCAGAGTACGACGCACGGCGGTCAGGGGTGAGCCCCGGGGCACCGCTCCGGTGACAGGAGCCGCCGATTGCCGGGTGCGCCCGGGCACGGGATACCCTGGGCGGGTGACTGAGAAGAACCAGGCCCCCATCACCGACCCCGCCGATCTCCCGGACATCAACGTCCCGGAGGACGGAGATCTCGCCGATCACCGGCGACCACTGCTGCGTGCGGCCCGGATGGGAGGGGTGGGGATCGCCGTCCTCACCGTCATTTCGCTGATGGTGTGGGGGAGTACCCGGGACATCGAGGGCATCTGGGGTGTCCTCATCGGTGCGGCCATCGGTGGCGGGTTCGTTCTGGCGACGGTGGGCGTGGTTCTCCTCACTGCGAACACGACCCCGCAGAACACTCTCATCGTGATCCTCGGGACATGGATCCTCAAGATCGTGGTCGTCCTGGTGATCCTCGGCATCCTGAAGAGCTACGACTTCTACGACAGTACGGCGC
>NZ_CACZOO010000041.1 GCF_902782855.1 uncultured Corynebacterium sp. | reverse complement strand
CGCGTATCTGCTTCGTCAACAAGATGGACAAGCTGGGTGCGGACTTCTACTTCACCGTGCAGACCATCATTGACCGCCTCGGTGCCAAGCCGCTGGTCATGCAGCTGCCGATCGGTGCCGAGGATGCCTTCGACGGCGTCGTCGACCTGATCAACATGCAGGCCATCACCTGGCGGGGCAAGGTTGAGCCGGGTGCCGAGCCGACCATCGAGGAGATCCCGGCGGATCTGGCAGACAAGGCCGCCGAGTACCGCGAGAAGCTGCTCGAGACCGTCGCCGAGTCCGACGAAGCCCTCATGGAGAAGTACTTCGCCGGCGAGGAGCTCTCCGTCGACGAGATCAAGACCGCCATCCGCAAGATGACCGTCGCTTCGGAGATCTACCCGGTGTTCTGTGGTACCGCGTACCACAACAAGGGCATTCAGCCGATCATCGACGCTGTCGTCGACTACCTCCCGTCCCCGCTGGACGTCGAGGCGATCGAGGGCCACAAGCCGGGTCACGAGGACGAGGTCATCACCCGCAAGCCCTCCGATGACGAGCCTTTCTCCGCGCTGGCGTTCAAGATCGCCGCGCACCCGTTCTTCGGCAAGCTCACCTTCGTCCGCGTGTACTCCGGTTGCGTCGAGCCCGGTGAGCAGGTCCTGAACTCCGTCACCGGGAAGAAGGAGCGCATCGGAAAGCTGTTCCAGATGCACGCCAACAAGGAGAACCCGGTCGACAAGGCGCACGCCGGCAACATCTACGCCTTCATCGGCCTCAAGGAGACCACCACCGGCGACACCCTGTGTGCGCTGGACCAGCCGATCCAGCTGGAGTCCATGGACTTCCCGGACCCGGTCATCAAGGTCTCCATCGAGCCGAAGACGAAGTCGGACCAGGAGAAGCTGGGTGTCGCCATCCAGCGGCTCACCGAGGAAGACCCGACCTTCACCGTCGAGCTCGACGACGAGACCGGCCAGACCATCATCGGTGGCATGGGCGAGCTGCACCTCGACGTGTTCGTCGACCGCATGAAGCGTGAGTTCAAGGTCGAGGCGAACGTCGGTGCCCCGCAGGTGGCCTACCGTGAGACGATCCGCAAGCCGGTCGAGAAGATCGAGTTCACCCACAAGAAGCAGACCGGTGGTTCCGGCCAGTTCGCCAAGGTGATCATCGGCATCGCCCCGTACAACCCGGATCCGGAGACTCTCGAGGAGGGTGAGGACCCGAACTACAAGTTCACCAACGCGGTGACCGGTGGTCGCATCCCCCGCGAGTACATTCCGTCCGTGGACGCCGGCATCAGGGACGCCATGCAGTACGGTTTCCTCGCGGGCTTCCCGCTGGTCGACATCGAGGCCACCCTGATCGACGGTGCCTACCACGAGGTGGACTCCTCTGAGATGGCCTTCAAGATCGCCGGTTCCCAGGCGCTCAAGGCCGCCGTCGCCAAGGCGAAGCCGGTTCTGCTGGAGCCGCTGATGGCGGTGGAGGTGACCACTCCCGAGGAGTTCATGGGTGAGGTCATCGGCGACATCAACTCCCGTCGTGGTCAGATCTCCTCCATGGAGGACCGCTCGGGCGCCAAGATCGTCAAGGGCAAGGTTCCGCTGTCCGAGATGTTCGGTTACGTCGGTGACCTGCGGTCCAAGACCCAGGGCCGCGCGAACTACACCATGATCTTCGACTCCTACGGTGAGGTCCCCTCGTCCGTGGCGCAGGAGATCATCGCCGAGCGCACCGGCAACGCCTAGCCTCGGCACCCTCACCACCCGTGGCATCCGGCGGTGGACATCTGTTCATCACCGGGACGTCGCGGGGGGTAGGGGTCAGCACTCCGTATCTCTCACGTCAGGCCCGGTTTTCACCGACGGGGTTTGTGCGTTAGGATGCTGGGTGCTGGCCGTTACCCAGCTGCAGCGTGTCCTGCGGGACCGACCTCGGTCCGGCTGGAAGGCCCGGGGACAACCCGGTCGACACACCCGCTGTCCGATGCTGTTATCGGCGCAAGAAAGGCCCGGGACAGGCCACCGCAACCGGCGGTGTCCAACCTGTGCCGGGAGATGAAACAAGTGGTCGCGAGAGTCGTGGCCACCGAGAAGTCCAGGAGGACACAAGTGGCGAAGGCTAAGTTCGAGCGTACGAAGCCCCACGTTAACATCGGCACCATCGGTCACGTCGACCACGGCAAGACCACGACGACCGCCGCCATCACCAAGGTTCTGGCTGACACCTACCCGGAGCTCAACCAGGCCTTCGCCTTCGACGCCATCGACAAGGCGCCGGAAGAGCGTGAGCGCGGCATCACGATCAACATCTCCCACGTGGAGTACCAGACCGAGAAGCGCCACTACGCCCACGTGGACGCCCCTGGTCACGCCGACTACATCAAGAACATGATCACCGGTGCTGCGCAGATGGACGGTGCGATCCTCGTCGTCGCCGCCACCGACGGCCCGATGCCGCAGACCCGTGAGCACGTCCTCCTGGCCCGCCAGGTCGGCGTCCCCTACATCCTCGTCGCCCTGAACAAGTGCGACATGGTGGATGACGAGGAGCTCATCGAGCTCGTCGAGATGGAGG
>NZ_CACZOO010000040.1 GCF_902782855.1 uncultured Corynebacterium sp. | reverse complement strand
ATCTTCACCAGGGACGCGCGGTCGACCACGGCATAGGTGGCGAATCCGGAGACCCCGAGGTGGTGCTGGACGGTCTCGGTGCCGTCGGCGGTGTCCCGGGTGAGGTGCCGGGTACCGTGGAGCAGCGTACCGGCGGTGTTGGACGCGGTGCCGCGTTCACACGGCAGTTGTCCGTCGGTCCTGCAGCCGTCGCACTCGCCGCAGCGGGGCAGGAACGCCATGGTGACGCGCTCGCCCTCGGTCAGATCGGTGACCTGGTCACCGGTGCTCACGACCAGGCCGGCCGCCTCATGCCCCAGCAGCATGGGGACGGGGCGGGGCCGGTTGCCGTCGACGACGGACAGATCGGAGTGGCACAGGCCCGCCGCCTCGACCTTGACGAGGACTTCGGTGGGGCCGGGCGCGGTGAGTTCCAGATCGCTGACGGTGAGGGGGTGACTGTCAGCGTAGGGACGTTGGCGCCCGATCTCCTCGAGCACTGCTCCGGTGATCTTCATGGTTGTTATCTCCCTGACGGTGATGGGGTATCTGTACGGCACATCACACTAGGGGGACGGGCGTCCGGCCGGAAGTGGTTGAAACGACATCGGCGTGGGAATATATGTGCATGGAGAACATCACTGACGAGTGGCTTCGGCTGCGTATGCAGTCCGCTGTCCAACTCACTGAGCTCCGGGACACAGAACTGACCCTTCAGGTGGTCGTCAGGCACACCCGTGGGCTGATGAACGCCGACATGGCCTACGTCAGTTTCACGGACTTCGACAGCAACGAGACCGTCATCCGTAAGACCGACGGTGTCCGCACCGGTGAGTACGCCAGTATCCGGCAACCGCTGGGCAGCGGCGTCCTCGGCAGGGTCGCCATCGGC
Source organism: uncultured Corynebacterium sp. (assembly GCF_902782855.1). Lineage (GTDB taxonomy): Bacteria > Actinomycetota > Actinomycetes > Mycobacteriales > Mycobacteriaceae > Corynebacterium. Next base: position 1,498 of record NZ_CACZOO010000040.1, on the reverse strand, counting down.
CACTCCTCCTACTGGACCGCCGACTACCGGAGCGACCGTAAACTCCACCACCTCGGTGACATCGACGCCATCGTCGAGGGTGAGGGGGTCCGTGCCCTGCTCGGCGCCCCGCTCACCGTCGCCGGTCGGGTCATCGGGGCCCTGCTCATCGCCTTCCGCGCGCGACGGGAGTTCAGTGACGCCGAGGTACAGCAGCTGGAGTCCCTGGCGGATCAGGCTGCAGTGGCGATCGACAACGCCCAACGCCATGAGCAGCTGCTCGCCCTGGTCGAGCAGTCCGGCGGTGAACAGCAGCGCAGCGCCTCCGATGTCGCCGAGCTCTCCCGTGGACTCGATCTCGACCGGCGTCTGGTGGAGACGGTGGCTTCGGAACTTCCGGTGTCCTCCCTGCTCGCGATCGGCTCCCAGGCTCTCGGCTGTGAGCTGTGGCTGACAGATTCCGGTGGCCGCCGTACGCTCGCCGCCTCCACCGACACCCCGGCCCCGGAGCGTACCGCGGGGACCTTCGTCACCGTCACTGCCGCGGGTCAGGAGTTCGGACAGCTGCTCACCGACCGTTCTCTCGGCGAGGCCGAGCAGACCATGCTGGAACGGGTGAGCCTGCACGTCGCCCTGTGGATGATGCTCACCCGGGCCCGGGAGGCCATCGACCTGCGCGACGGTACCGAGGCCGTCAGTGCGCTGGTCGGCGGGGAACTCGATGCCGTCGGTGCGACGGCGGTACTGGAGGAGTGGTGGCTGCACCAGGCCGACCGACTGTGCGTGGTCGTCGTGGAGACCCCCGACCCGATCGTCGACCGGGTGGTGCGGGCCCTGTCGGCGTCCTCGCCCTCCCCGATGATCGTCGCCCCGCACCGGCGTCACGTCTGCGTCATCACCGGCGACCCCCGGTGGGTCGACGCCCTGCCGGCCCTGTTCACCCAGCGGGGATGGACACTGCGGGGTGGTGTGACCTGGGTTGACGTCCCGACCGGTCTGCCGGACGCCCACCGGCAGGCCGAGCTGGCGTGCTCGGCGCAGCAGTCCCTGGGGCGCACCGGGCTGTCCGACGGCACCGGTCTCGGGATCCTCGCTGCGGTCCTCCACCTCGCCCACCGGGGTGACCTGCCGGTCGACCTTGTCGCGGATCTCGCACCACTGGTGGACTACGACGCCACCCACCGCAGTGAACTGCTGGTGACCGCCCGGACCTTCTTCGACACCGACAGTAACGTGGCCCGGACCGCCGCGCTGCTCGGTGTGCACCGCAACACCGTGCGGCAACGTCTGGAGCGCATCACCGACCTGCTGGGGGATGACTGGAACCGGATGCCGCGCAAGCTCGACCTGCAGCTCGCGCTGCGGGTCCACGCGGTGGCCCCGTGAGCGGGGCTGCCGGGGCTTGACCAGCGTCGCTGTCCCCGTCAGGCAGTGAACAGACCGGTAGGTCTATAGTGTTGGGGAATTGACCCTCCCGAAAGGAATCTGCACCATGCGCCGTTCCCGCCATCCCCGTGTT
>NZ_CACZOO010000039.1 GCF_902782855.1 uncultured Corynebacterium sp. | reverse complement strand
CCGGGGAATGCCCGGGAGCAGGACGCCGGGCGGGGTCAGTAGTAGTACGGGAACTCGTCCCAGTCCGGGTCACGCTTCTCCAGGAAGGCGTTCTTGCCCTCCACCGCCTCATCGGTCATGTACGCCAGGCGGGTCGCCTCGCCGGCGAAGACCTGCTGCCCCATGAGACCGTCGTCGGTGAGGTTGAAGGCGAACTTCAGCATGCGCTGCGCCGTCGGCGACTTGGTGTTGATCGCCCGGGCCCACTCGATGGCCGTGTTCTCCAGCTCGGCGTGGTCGACGACCTCGTTGACCGCGCCCATCTGCATCATCCGCTCGGCGTCGTAGGTGCGACCGAGGAAGAAGATCTCCCGGGCGTACTTCTGGCCGACCTGCTTGGCGAGGTAGGCCGAGCCGTAGCCGGCGTCGAAGGACCCCACGTCAGCGTCCGTCTGCTTGAACCTGCCGTGCTCACGCGAGGCGAGGGTGAGGTCGCAGACGACGGGCAGGGAGTGGCCGCCGCCGGCCGCCCAGCCGTTGACCAGACAGATGACGTCCTTCGGCATGGTGCGGATGAGCCGCTGCACCTCGAGGATGTGGAGGCGTCCCCCTTCGGCCTTGGCGCGGGCGGCGTCCACCGAGGTCGCGTCGGCGTGCTCCACGTCGGAATCGTGGGAGGACGCGTACTGGTAGCCCGAGCGGCCACGGATGCGCTGGTCACCGCCGGAGCAGAACGCCCAGCCGCCGTCCTTCGGGCTCGGACCGTTGCCGGTGAGCAGGACGGTGCCGACGTCGGGGGAGCGTCGGGCGTGGTCGAGGGCGCGGTAGAGCTCGTCGACGGTGTGAGGTCGGAAGGCGTTGCGCACCTCCGGGCGGTCGAAGGCGATCCGGACGATGCCGTTGGCGCGTCCCTCACCGATGTGCCGGTGGTAGGTGATGTCGTCGAAGTCGAAGCCGGGGACCTCGCGCCACAGGTCGGGGTTGAAGGGGTTGCTCTGTTCGGTCATGCGCCCATCGTAGGCTGTGGGCATGACTGCTCCCTCCGCCCCGACCCCGCCGCTGCCGACCCTCGACGATCTCACCGACCGGGCCCGTGTCGTCACCTGCCCCCTGCGGGTGCCCTTCCGGGGCGTCACCGAACGCGAGATCATGCTGATCGAGGGGGCGGACGGTTGGGTCGAGTGGTCGCCGTTCCTGGAGTACGGCGCCGTCGAGGCGTCCCGCTGGCTGCGGTCGGCCCTGCTGCTGGGGTGGGACGCCGGTTCCCTGCCGACCCCCGGCCTCACCTCGGTGGAGGTCAACGCCACCGTTCCCGCGGTCACGGACGCCACCGTGATTCCCGACCTGCTCGACCGCTATCCGGGGTGCACGACCGTGAAGGTGAAGGTCGCCCAGCGTGACCAGGCACTGGCAGATGATGTGGCCCGCGTGCGTGCCGTACGCGAGGCGGTGCCCGGCATCTCCGTCCGGGTGGACGCCAACATGGGCTGGACCGTCGACGAGGCCTTCGCGGCGGCGGTGGCGTTGACGGACCCGTCGCGGGGTGGTGGCCCGCTGGACTACATGGAGCAGCCGTGCGCGACCGTGGCGGAGCTGGCGGAGCTGCGGCGGCGGCTCGGGTCGCGCGGCATGATGGTGCGGATCGCGGCGGACGAGTTGATCAGGAAGGCGTCCGACCCGCTGGCCGTGGTGCAGGCCGGGGCATGCGACGTGGCGGTGCTCAAGGCCGCGCCGCTGGGCGGGGTGGACCACGTGCGCGCCATCGCGCAGGAGGTCGGACGTCGTGGGGTCGCGGTGACGGTCTCCTCGGCCCTGGAGTCGGCGGTGGGGATGTATGCGGGACTGTTCGCCGCGGCATCCCTGCCCGGCTACAGCGATGACGAGGACATGGTCGTCCATCCGCAGGCCGCGGGTCTGGCGACCGGGTCGCTGTACCTCGAGGAGGTGTGTGCGCCGCGGCGGATCATCGACGGACGGATCGCGGTGGAGCAGTGTGTGCCGGAGGACGCCAGGCTGGATGCGCTGGCGTCCGCCCCGGAGCGCCGTGACTGGTGGTTCGACCGGCTGGCGGCGGCCTACGCGGTGCTGGCTGCGGCCCGGTAGATCTACCAAGCTGACGACACTCCGGTAGTGTCACCGCCGTCAGTTCTACCGCCGTCCTCCACCAGGGCTGCCGCTGGAGTGGAACTGGGCTGGCGCCTTGCCCGGCATCCCTTCCTGCAGGGTGGAAGCCCTTCCTGTCGCCTCAGCAGGGCCACCCGACAGTACGGAATGCCGCTGTGCCGAAGGGGATGCCACCCGGGGTGAGGTCCGTGTGTCCGTGATCCCACCACCAGTCGTCCGGCATAATCGACCCGGTGAACGCCGATCCCCGCACCGCGTCGCTGCCCGCATCATCTGTGCCGTCCCTGCCCGACCCCCGTGACACGATCCGCGTCCGCGGCGCCCGCGTCAACGACCTGAAGAACATCGACGTCGACCTGCCGGAGCGGAAGCTCACCGTCGTCACCGGCCTGTCCGGCTCCGGCAGGTCCTCCCTCGTCTTCAGCACCGTCGCCGCTGAATCGCGCCGTCTCATCGACGAGACCTGCAGTGCCTTCATCCAGGGCTTCATGCCCTCCCTGCCACGACCCGACGTGGATGAACTGACCAACCTCACCGCGTCCGTCATCATCGACCAGGAACGTATGGGCGCGAACTCGCGGTCCACCGTCGGCACCGCCACGGATGCCTCCTCGACACTCCGTCTCCTGTTCAGCAGACTCTCGGACCCCGTCGTCGGCACCGCGAAGGAACCTCCTTCAACCTCCCCGACGGCCGGTGCCCCGCCTGTGAAGGCTCCGGAACTACCGCGGACCTGGACCTGGCGTCCTTCCTCGATGAATCGAAGTCCCTCAACGACGGGGCGATCGACGCGCCGGGATTCGGCGTCGGCGACTGGTACTGGTCCTCCTACGCCCCCAACGGACGCCTCGACCCCGACCTGCCGGTGAAGGACTTCAGCGACGAGGACCGCGAATTCTTCCTCTACGCCCCGACGCAGAAGATCAAGGTGGCGAAGGAAGACAACAACGGCTTCTCCACTTTGACCTACGACGGCCTACGACGGCCTACGACGGCCTCGCCACCCGGATCCGCCGGCTGTGGATCGACCGCGACACCCCGCCGAAGCAGAAGAACATCGTGGCCTTCGTCGAGAAGATCAGCACAACCGGTGTGTGCCCGGCCTGCCACGGCGCGCGTCTGTCCGGGGCCGCCCAGCACCGCCACCGTCGCCGGCAGGACGCTGCCTGAATGCTCGTCCATGCAGGTCGGTGACCTGGTGGAGTTCCTGGGTGACTTGTCGGGCGAGCTGGACGAGGGCACCGCAGCCTCCGTCGGCCCCGCGCTGACCACCCTCACCGCCCCATTGTCGGCGCTGGCCTCCGTGGGGCTCGGCTACCTCAGCCTCGACCGTCCCGCCGGCACACTGTCCGGCGGTGAGCGGCACCGGGCGAAGCTGGCGTCCCGCATCGACGGAGACGCCCCGGTGATCGTCCTCGACGAGCGGACGACCGGACTCCACCTCGCCGATACCGCGACGCCGGTGGAGATGATGCAGAAGCTGGTGGACGCCGGGCACACGCTCATCGTCATCTAACACAACCTTGCGGTCATCGCGGCCGCAGACCACATCACCGACATCGGTCCGGGTGCGGGACATGACGGTGGACGAGTCGTGTTCCAGGGGTCGCCGGCGGAGCTGGTGGCTTCGTCTCCTGCATCGTCCCCCTCATCGACCGGCCGCTACCTCGCCGCTGCCGTGCACTGATGAGGGCCATTCTGGCCTGCCCTGTTCCGGCCATTCTGGCCTGCCCTGACCTGCCGGTACTGCTCCGGCCATTCAGCCCTGCCCTGTTCCGGCCTGCCCTGACCTGTTCCGGCCTGCCCTGACCTGCCGGTACTGCTCCGGCAGACCGGCTCTCAGTCGCCCATGCCGCCACTCTTCCGAGACCTGGCAGGGGTAATTCCGCAGTGGCAGGGGAGAAGCAGGATTCAGCGGCTCTACAGGAGGATTACCCCTGCCGGTTTCGGACTACCCCTGCCAGCCTTGGATTACCCCTGCAGTCGGCGCCGGAGTACCTCGACCGAAGGGGCAGCAGTCATTGCAGGACACCTGCTGTTTTCTGTCGTAGCAGGTCAGTGAGGTCACTGTGGATGCACTGTCCACAGGTGTTCCGGTGCCGGTGGCGGATTCTGCGAGGTGCTGGTTCACTGCGGCCATGATGAACACAGACTTCAGGGTCAACACAACCACCAAGGACCGCCTCATTACCTCCACCACCGGCCGCGACCTTGAGCCTCCGCCCGGGATCATCGTCTCCACCTGCGGGGAATCCCGACCGACCGACTGGTACCTGAACCAGGTGAGGTCCGGTAAACGGGGAGGAGGTGCAGGAGGTGGGGGCCCATCGGGTGTTCGGCCGGTGACCAGGGGTGAGCTGCAACGGGCAGGTGTCAGTGACACGGCGCTGCGGAAGTACTTCACGCGCATCGAGTACGGTGCCTACCTTCACAACAAGGCACTGTTGCCGGAGAAGACCTCCAGCGGTTTCACGCGTCAGCGTCGTGTTCCGGCGCTGGCACTGGTCAGAGCGCACGCACTGCACAATCCGGACCATGTCGCCACCGGGTTCGCGGCCGGAACAGGATACGGGATGAACTATTTCGTCTATGACGAGATCATGGAGTTCCTGGTTTCCAGAGGTGCGGAGTGCGCGAACTCGGCACCACACCTGAAGCTGACCCGCACCCGGCAACTGGCGTCATTTGTCAAGGATGCACGGACCCCCGACAGGGCAGTTCCCACGTTGAAGTGCACTGCCCCGGCCGTGACCCTGGGATATATGCTCCGCTCTCTGGAAATCCAGGATGATGCGCGTGACCAGCGGTGGAAAGTGCCCGATCTGACTTCCGTCCGACCGCATCTCTCTGCATCCTTCATACGCTCCGTGCAGTCCAGTGATGCACTCCACCAGGCTCTGGGATTCGTCATTCCCGGGACCGCCGCGAACATCCGGGGAGTGTCGCCGGCGGTGGCGTCGGTGGTTCTCGGTTCGACGGATGTGGGCGCGGAGTCGCCGCCGGAGACGTTGTTGCGTCTGGTTGTCGCGGATCTGGCCCCGGGCTTGAGGACGCAGATTCCGGTTTTCCGTGACAACGGTTTCCTGTTGACCACGGTGGACATGGGGTGGGAGGAGCAAAGAGTGTTCCTGTTCTATGACGGCGAGCATCACCTGGAGCGGACCCAGCGGGACCATGACAGCGAGGTGCTGGCTACGCTCCAACGCCACGGCGGTCGAGTGTTCCGGGTCACCGCCGGTCACATCAAGGACGCCGACACCGTGGAGAAGCTCCGGGAGATGATCGCCGAGGCACTGGCGGGGTGACTTGGCAGGGTGACTTGGCGGGGTGACTTGGCGGGGTGACTTGGCGGGGTGACTTGGCAGGGTGACTTGGCAGGGCGACTTGGCAGGGTGACTTGGCAGGGCGACTTGGTGGGGTGACTTGGCAGGGTGACTTGGTGGGGCGGTTCGGCGGGTCGGCTCGGTGGCCCGGCCTTCGGGGCCTCAGCGGGGAGTGACCGAGCAGTGTGGGGCATGCAGGGGATCTGGACGTTGGCAGGGGTATCTCTCTGGTGGCAGGGAAGAATCCGGATTCAGTGGCTCCAGGTGAGGACTACCCCTGCCAGTCACCAGGTACCCCTGCCGATGATTAACCAGACCTGCCGGTGCAGAGCGAGCCCTGACACTTGCCGGGTACGCCCGCCGGAGCGTGCTGTGGGGCTACCCGCGCCACCCGGGAGTCCACCCGGGTCTGGGGCAGCTGAATGACCTGGATCGGGGCCCGGCAGGTAGCGTCAGGGGGGTGACTGACGAACGCCCCGAGCACGAACCCGAGCATGAACCCGAGCACGATTCCGGGCACAACCCCGGTGCCGCCGACTCCGGTACCTCCGGCACCTCCGGCGACACCGCCGGAGAGCGCGCCATCGCCCCGGCAACACTGGTGGCGGCCGTGATCGTCGACGAGCTGGTCCGTGCCGGAGTCCGCGAAGCAGTCGTCTGCCCCGGGTCCCGCTCCGCGGCCCTGGCCCTCGCCCTGGCCGAGGCCGACCGCACCCACCGGCTCCGGCTGCATGTCAGAACCGATGAACGTTCGGCGTCCTTCCTGGCCCTGGGACTGGCCCGGCGTGGTAACCGCCCGGTCCCGGTCGTCATGACCTCGGGTACCGCCGTGGCGAACTGTCTGCCGGCGATGGTGGAGGCCACGGCGTCCGGCGTCCCGCTGCTCGTCCTCTCCGCCGACCGCCCGGTGAGTTACCAGGGCACCGGCGCGAACCAGACCATCGCCCAGGCGGGGATATTCGGTGCCCACGCGGTCGAGGCGGTGGGCCTCACGACCGCGCTGCATGACCGACCCGACCACCGGGAGATCAGGACGGTCGTCGACCGTGTCGTCGCGGCGTCCCTCGATCTCTTCGGCGGCGGGGTCCGCGCCGGGGGCGTGCAGCTCAACGTGCACTTCGTTGAGCCGTTGGTGCCCGGGACGACGGCCGATGTCTCGCTCGCGGCCCGGATCGCCGCAGAGCAGATGCGGGACGGGGAATCCTGCCGTGAGGCCGCCGGTACGACCGGTGTCACGGACACCGGTGCCCCCTGGCGTGCCGCAGCCCGCCCCGTCACCGCGCTGCCCCGTGGCGCCGCCCCGACCCGGGCCGTCCTGCCGCAGAGTCCGGTCGTGACCGTCGACCTGTCACTCCGCACCCTCGCCATCATCGGGGACGTCCGTGACCGCACCTGGGCCGCGCAGATCCTCGACACTCTCGCCGACGTCCCCACCATCGCCGAGCCGACGGCCCCCGCCCCGGTCACCCCGGTCCATCCGGCGGCCGCCGGCCTGTTCAGCGGCACCGTCTCCGGGGACACCGCCACCGCCGAGCTGCGTCCCGAACAGATCGTGCTCGTCGGACGTCCCACCCTGCACCGCAGCGTCTCCCGCCTCCTGGCCGACCCCCGGATCCGCGTCGTGGCGTTGACCGACCGGGATGTCGTACCGGATGTCGCCCACACCGTCCGTGAGTGGGGACGCGCCGTCACCCTCACCGGCGAGCACCCCGCAGGTTGGCCCTCGGTCTGTGAGGCCGCCAGCGGTGTCGCCGTCGATGTCATGCACGACCTGCTCTCCGGAGCGGACTTCACTGGACTCCACGTCGCTGCCGCGGTCACGGACGCTCTGCGTGACGGGGACGCACTGGTTCTCGGCGCGTCCTCGGCGGTGCGGGACGCCTCACTCGCCGGACTGCCCTTCGACGGGGTGTGGGCGGTGTCGAACCGTGGCGCGGCCGGTATCGACGGCACCGTCTCGACCGCCGTCGGCGTGGCCCTGGCGCACGCCAGTGAGTGTCCCGAGCTGGTCCGGGCCCCCCGGACCGTGGCACTGATGGGTGACCTCACCGTCCTGCACGATCTCAACGGTTTCACGATCGGCCCCGGCGAGCCTCGACCGGACAATCTCGTGGTCGTGGTCTCCAACGACGACGGAGGTGCGATCTTCGAGACCCTGGAGGCGGGCGGTGCCGGTTTACGTACCTTCGACGACGGGGTGGACGCCTTCGACCGTGTCTTCGGTACTCCGACCGGTGTCGATCTCGGTGCACTGTGCGCCGGGCACAGGGTCTCCCACCGTCGGGTGACGGACCTGCCGGGTCTCATCGCAGCCCTTGACGAGCATGCTGAGGGGTACACCGACGGTTTCCTCGTCATCGAGGCGGTGGTGCAGCGGGCCCCGCGCGCTGCCCTGCACGCCGCGCTGCGGTCGCAGACCACACTGACCGCCGGGGGACGCCGTGACTGAGGAGCAGCAGGCGGCACAGGCGGCACAGGCGGACCGGTCACAGGAGTCGCAGGAGTCGCAGGAGTCACAGCAGGCGCGGCCGGCGCGCAGGAGCAGTGACCGCTGGCGACACCCGGTGGAGAGCATCCTGGACCTGCCTCGACCCTCCCGGACCACGGTGCACCGTCGTCTCGTCCAGGCACTCCTCGTCGGCTACCTGCTCGCGTGTGTGATCAGCGGGTCCCTCGTCGTCACCGCGGCGGTCAGTGACTGGCGGATCAACCACGACCACGGTACCTCCACCGCCGAGGTGCTGTCCGCCGGGTCGAAGACACTGGTCCGGTTCCCTGACGACGAGGGGCGCTACCATTCCCCGGCAACCGGGCTGAAGTACCCCGGGGGGCTGAGCGTCGGGGACCGCGTCAAGGTCGAGTATCAGCGGTCCGATCCGGACAACGTGAAGGTTGAGGGGCGGAACTGGACCCTGGCCTTCCTCCCGGCGATCTCGACCTGGGCGGTGTGTTCGGTCATCGCCGCCGTACTGGCGGGTGTGGTGCGCCGGTGGTTCCGCCGGTGAGCGGCGACCCGGTGGGCGGCGACCGGCCGCTGCGTGTCGCCGTCGTCGCAGAGAGTTTCCTGCCGCAGGTCAACGGGGTGGTGAACTCGGTGCTGCGGATCCTCGACCATCTCCGCCGTACCGGCCATGAGGCGGTCGTCATCGCCCCCGGTGTCACCCGCCGGGAACGACGTGCCGGCGCGGACGCCGTGACCAGGTACCGGGGTTTCCCCGTGGTCCGCGTCCCCGCCCTGTACCTGCCACGCATCGAGTCCCTGCCGATCGGCGTCCCCTGCCCGGCGGTGCTGCGGGTACTGCGCCGGTTCCGCCCTGATGTGGTGCATCTGGCCAGCCCCTTCGTGCTGGGGGCGGGCGGGGCTGCGGCGGCGGGGGTGCTGCGCGTCCCGACCGTGGCCGTGTACCAGACCGACATTCCCGGCTACGTCGACCAGTACGACCTGGGGTTCATCATCCCGGCCCTGCGCGCCGGGGCCTGGCAGGTCGTCCGCGGGATCCACAACCGTGCCGCGGTGACGCTCGCCCCGTCCTCGGCGACTGCGGCGATGCTCGCCGACCACGGCGTCCGGCGCGTGAGCCGGTGGGCCCGTGGGGTGGACTCCGATCTCTTCAACCCCGCCCGCCGCAGTGACGACCTGCGACGACGCTGGGATCCGTCCGGGGCCCGTCGGATCGTCGGCTATGTCGGACGCCTCGCCAGCGAGAAGAACGTCCAGCGGCTGGCTGCCCTGGCCGATGATCCGGGTACGCGGCTCGTCGTCGTCGGCGACGGTCCGGAACGCCCCCGGCTGGAGGCCCTCCTGCCGGACGCCGTGTTCACCGGTGGGCTCCTGGGCACCGACCTCGCCGAGGCGTACGCCAGTCTCGACGTCTTCGTGCACACCGGGGAGTTCGAGACCTTCTGCCAGGGCCTGCAGGAGGCACTGGCCTGCGGGGTGCCGTCGGTGGCGCCGGCGGCCGGTGGTCCGCTGGATCTCGTGGTCCCCGGGGTGAACGGCGAGTTGCTGGATGTGGCGTCCTTTGAACGGGATCTGCCGGCGGCCGTGGACCGGCTCGGGGGCCCCGGCCATGACAGGGTGGCGGACGCCGCGCGGCGCAGTGTGCTGCACCGTACCTGGCCGACGCTGTGCGGTGAGCTGGTGGACGTGTACCGGGAGGTG
>NZ_CACZOO010000038.1 GCF_902782855.1 uncultured Corynebacterium sp. | reverse complement strand
GTCCCGGAGGTATTCAGTGCGATCGCGGCGTCCGCACCATCTCCAGCGGTGGTGGACAGCCGGGCAGTGAACGCCGGTGAGAGCGAGAACGCCCCGAGCGCCTGGACTGCCCCGGCGACCACCAGGGCGGTGACTGCGGTACCGGAACTCAGCGGCGCCTGCGTCCACAACAGCAGGCAGCCGGCACACCCGGCAGCGAGGACGCCCAGTCCGAGAACGACCGTGCGCACCGGGCCGAACCGGTCAGTGAGTACTCCGCCCGCCCATACGCCGATGATCCCGCAGGCCCCGGAGGCCGCGAAGGTGAGAGCACGCAGTTCGTGACCCGGCGCAGCTCCCTCCAGGAACGGGGAGAGGTAGGTGAAAGCCATCATCGACCCGGACATCGCCACGACGTTCACGGCCAATGTCAGTGCGACCGGTGAGCTGGTCAGCGCCCTGAGCTGCTCGGTGACGGGAACCTCCTCTTCGCCACGAGTGTCGGTGACCATGGTCAGCCGGATCGCGGCGATGGTCACCAACGCGCAGACCGCGAGGGCGAGGAAGCTGACCCGCCAACTCACCGCGTGGGAGATGAGGGTACCGAGCGGGACGCCGAGGGCGATGGCCCCGGTCACTCCCATGGCGACCACGCTGATGTAGCGGCCGATCTTCTCCGGCGGTGCCTGCTGTGCAGTCCACGAGAAGATGGCCGGGGTGGACGCTCCCGCACACAGTGCAGCGATCACACGCAGGGCCATCAGTACCCAGTAGTCCGAGGTCGCTGCTGCTGCGAGGTTCGCACACGCGAAGATGCCCAGGGTGACGGTGAACAGGGTGCTGCGCCTGACGCGGATGAGGCTGACAGCGGCGACGGGTGCGGAGACCGCGACGGTCAGGGAGAAGACGGTGACGAGCTGTCCGGCCTGCGCTTCAGAGACACCCAGGTCATCGGCGAGTTCCGGCAGGATTCCGGCGATGATGTAGTCGTCGGTGTAGAAGACAAGTGCGGCAACGAGTAACGCGAACAACCAGCGGGGCATCAGCGCGTCCTTTCCGCCGCGGACTGCAGTGCCTCGGTGATCAGGAGAATCATCTGCTCCGGAGGCAGGGCACCGTGGCTGGTGGACGCATCGAAGGTCATGCCGACCATGAGGGTCTTGATGCTGACTGCGGAGCGTGCGGCGCGTTCGGGTGGAACCCCGAGTCCGTGGAGAACGATGCCCACCACGCTCTGCATGTCCGTCGACATGCGATCGGTGATGTTCCGGAAGACCTCCTTCGTCCGTGAGGCCATCATGAACTCACCGAGGACGATGTTCTCCAGGCGTCGTTCCTCGTCGAGGGGGAGGAGTTCGCCGAGTACTGCGGCGGCGGTGTCCACGGTATGGGTCCCCGGGGAGCCCGTGAGGTCATGGCGGTTCAGACGACGGTCCATGCGGTCGCCGACGTCCTTGGCTGCGGCGGCCAGGAGGTCATGCTGACTGGCGTAGGTATTGCGGATGCTGCCGACATTCAGGCCAGCTTCGTCGGCGACGGTACGGAAGGAAAGTCCGTCGACCCCGCGGGTCTCGATGAGGCGGAAGGCGGCTGTCAGGATCTGCTGGCGCCGCTGGTCAGGGTCTACGATCTTCGGCATGGCCACCAATATATCACGACTGTGATAAATAAAATGACGGCCGGAATCTCGGCGGCGTTGGCACTGGTGAAGGAGCTGGACGGGTGAGGGCGAGGAACACGTACGAAATCATGGACAGGTACTACAGTGAATCGCTAGTATTACGAACATGACCATGTACACCACGATCACGTCGAAGGGGCAGATCACGCTGCCTGCACAGGTCCGTCACGCACTCCACCTGAAACCAGGGCAGAAGGTTTCCGTGAATATCGAGGACGGAAGGATCATCGTGGATGCCCCACCGGAGATCGAAGATACAAGGGCACAGCTCAGGGCTGAAGCGATCCGTCAGGGAACATGGGGGACTGCGCCGGTGAGTGGAGATGGTTGGCAGGCCCAGGCGGAGGCCCGGCATGGCGAGTCTTGACACCAACTGCATTCTGCGGTGGTTGCTCGACGATGTGCCTGCGCAGACAACCGAGGTCGACCGAATCATTGCGACCCATCCTCGTCTGGACGTCGCTGATGTTGCGCTCGTTGAGGTGGTCTTCGTTCTGGAACGTGTACTGAAACTGCCGAGGTCCAGCGTGGGGACGGCATTCGCGACCCTCGCAGCTCAGAGCACCATCGCGTTCGATCGCAGACTCTGGGGTGCGGTGATCGAGAGGTACCTCGCTCACCCCAAGCTTTCAGTCGCCGACATCTATCTGGCGCTCACCGCCGATGGCAACGGAGCGGGTCCGCTACTCACCTTCGACAAGAAGCTTGCCTCCCAGATCGATGAGGCTGTGCTGGTGAACGATGCCGTCGACGGCGGGTAGCCCGAACCTCGTAACAGGAAGTTACCGCGTCAGAAAAGCGTCTACCACCTGTGCGTACTCCTCCGGCTCCTCCATCATCGCCATGTGCGCCGAGTTCTCGAAGACGCGCCACCGGGCGCCGGGGATCGCGTCCACCATCGGACGGACCGTGGCCGGTGTCATCTCGTCGAAGCGCCCTGAGGTGACCAGCACCGGAAGATCCGGTTCCCCCAACCGGTCGGCGACCGACCATTCCTTCAGTGACCCGGTCATGTTCCACTCCGGGCTGAGCAGGGCACCGTAGATCTCATCGTTGAGCCCGGCGATGGAGGCCAGCATGTGGTTCGGCATGTGCTCCAGTCGCAGGACATGCAGTTTCTGGAACGCGCCGTACGCCCGGCCGTACTCCGCAGAGTTCGTCAGTCCCCCGGCCTCGCACCGGTCGATGACGGTGCCGAGACCGTCGGGCAGAGCGGTCCTTCAGTGCGGCGATCTCCCGCCGGTAGAGCGGCATGTCCGCACAGGTGCTCGCCAGCACGAGCCGACGCAGCCCGGCAGGCTGACGCAGGGCGAAACCCAGGACGATCCAGCAGCCTGCGGAATGCACCAGCAGGTCGTAGCTGTCGAGGGACAACGCATCCGACAGACCCGACAGTTCATCGACGAACAACCCCGGCGTCCGTCGGCGTCACCGGTCTCCGGGGAATCCTCATCCGGTCCGTCCGGGGCGTAGCGCTCCGGGATACTGCCGTAGTTGTCCGTAGTGGTCCGTAGTTGTTCAGGGACTGGTGGATGATGAGCGCGGAACCGTCGTCATCGGGGAGACTGTCCTCGGTCACCCGGTCGGTGGAGCCGGTGAGTGCGGTGGAGTCGGAGGAGGACGAGGAGTGTCACAGCGGCGGCTGCTACGGCGGAAGATCTGGGCGGGAGTCGCACGGGATCCGCCTTCCTGGTGACCGGGAACTGACACCGTGTCCTCTCTACGTCCTCTCTACGGTACGGACCTCCCGCGGCGGCCGCAGTCTACTTCTTCTGCAGCTGCTTGAACCCCAACCAGCCGACCAGGACGATCAGCAGGACCGGCAGCAGCTTGAACACGAGGGCCACCGCCCCGGCGAACGCGGTGGAGATCGCGACGATGGCGAAGACCAGGGTGAGCGCACCGAGGATGAACGACCAGCCCCACCGTTTCTGGTCGGCGGCCCACCATGCGCCGACACCGGCGATCGCGCCGAGGATGAGGGTGGTCAGGGTGGTTTCGAACATGGGGGGCGCCTTCCGCTGGAGGTACTGTGCGTCTCCGAGCATACGGGCGGACCACTACGCTCGGGGACATGTCTGACATTTCCAACAGCCCCACCCGCACCGATGTTCCCGTCGCCCTCGTCACCGGCGGTTCCCGCGGTATCGGCGCCGCCGTGGTCGCCGACCTCTCCCGCACCCACCGCGTCATCTCCTGGTCCAGCCAGGACGCCGACCTCGGTGACCCGGCGTCCCTCGCCGGTGCAGTGGGGAAGCTGGGCCTGGAACGGCTGGACGTCCTCGTCCACTCCGCCGGCCTGTCCTGGCACGACCGGGTGGAGGACGCCACCTGGGACGGGTGGGAGCGGATGTTCCGGGTCAACGTCTTCGGCGTCGCCGAACTCACCCGGCTCCTCCTGCCCGCGCTGCGCACCGCCCACGGGACCGTCGTCACCGTGAACTCCGGCTCCGGCCACCGGTCGGCGCCGGGGATGTCCCAGTACGCGGGCACGAAGTTCGCGCTGCGGGCCTTCACCGACGCCCTGCGTGAGGAGGAGCGGGGCACCGTGCGGGTCAGCTCGGTGCATCCCGGCCGGGTCGACACGGACATGCAGGTCGCCCTGCAGACCGAGCTCGGCAACACCGACTATGACGGGGCCCGCTACGTCCGCCCCGAGTCAGTCGCCGCAGCGGTGCGGCTGGCGGTCGACATCACCGACGAGGCGATCGTCGAGGAGGTCAGCGTCCGCCCGGTGCGTGGGTAGTGTCCGGTTTCTCCAGCACGAAGATCGCCGTCCCGGGGAACACCCGACCACGTGTGGCGGACCACTGCCCCCAGGTCGGCGTCCCCTCCCGCCACTCCGGCTCGACCAGGTCGATCAGCCGTAGCCCGGCGGTGGCGAAGGCCCGCACCCAGTCGCCCATGGTGTGGTGGAACTCCGCGTAGCGCAGCGCCCCCGGATCGGCCGGGTCGTCCCGTTCCCACTCCAGGTAGACGTCCTCGAAGTAGGGGATGGCAGCTGTCAGCTCATCCGGGTCATCGGGGAAAATCCACGCCGTCGGGTGGTTCACCGCGATGACACCCCGTCCACCGGGACGCAGCACCCGGGCGAGCTCCACCATCGCCGCGCCCAGGTCCGCGAGGAAGGGATAGCCGCCGAAAGAGGAGAAGACCACGTCGGCGGCGTCCTCCGCGACGGGGAGGGACGCCGCATCCGCCTGGAGAAGATGCAGCCCGTCGATCCGTGGGGCGCGGGTGAGCATGCCGTGGGAGATGTCGACCCCCACGACCCGGGCACCGGTGTGCCGCAGCTGCCCTGCGAGCCACGCGGCACACGGGGCGGAGCCGCAGCCCACCTCGACCACGGTGCGTCCGGCGAGATCATCCGGAGCTCCCAGCAGTCGGGCCTCCGCCTCGGTGAGCCGCTCCGGGCACCAGTGGAAGGTGTCCAGGTAGTCCGCGTGATCATCGTGGTAGCGGTCGGTGTCGGCGTCCCAGTGCCGACGCTGCACCCTGCCCAGCATCTGCGCCGTCCGGTCCACCGTCGTGGAATCCCCTGCTGCCCCGGTCGTGTCCGTCACAGCAGCGGAGTCTACAGCTAGCGCAGGATCCTCGTCTTCTTGCCCAGCGACAACAGCACCGTCATCAGCGCCGCGTAGGCCCTGGGCTTCAGGAACTTCGGGCCACGGATCGGGATGAGCCGCTGCTCGGTGATGTTCTGGGTCTCGGTGTACTTCAGCATGCCGTAGTGGCCCTGGCGACGGCCCTGCCCGGACTCCTTGGTGCCGCCCATCTCGTTGTCCACCGAGGCGAACGCGGCGGCGTAGCCGTCGTTGACGTTGACCGTGCCGGAGTAGATCTGCTCGGCGACCTCGTTGGCCTCCTTCGACGGGCCCCAGACCGACGAATTCAGACCGTACTCGGTGTCATTGGCCTTCGCCACGGCCTCGGCGTGGGAGTCGACCTTCTCGACGTAGACGACCGGGCCGAAGACCTCCTCACGGGCGAGGAGGGCATCGGCCGGGACGTCGGTGAGCACGGTCGGCTCGTAGAAGTACGGGCCGAGATCCGGTCGTGCCCTGCCACCGGCGACGACCTTCGCGCCTTTGTCCTTCGCGTCGTCGACGTACTTCTCGACGGTCGCGACCTGGGACGCGCCCGCCAGCGAGCCCATGGTGACCGACCAGTCGAAACCGGGACCCATCTTCATGGCGGAGGCGGCCTTGGCGAACTTCTCGACGAACTCGTCGTAGACGTCCGTGTGGGCGTAGATGCGCTCGATGGAGACGCACAGCTGACCGGAGTTGGCGAAGCAGCCGGTGACCACACCGTCGACGATCTTGTCCACCTCGGCGTGCCGGGTGATGATGAGCGGGTTCTTGCCGCCGAGCTCGGCGGAGTAGCCGATGAGACGACGCCCGGCGATCTCGCCCAGGTGCTTACCGGTGGCGGTGGAGCCGGTGAACATGAGGTAGTCGCAGGTCTCGGCGATCGCGTTGCCGACCACACGGCCCGGACCGGTGACCAGCTGGACGACGTTGCGCGGCAGTCCGGCCTCGAAGAGCAGCTTGAAAGCGAGCAGAGAGGTGAAGGGGGTGGAGGAGTCCGGCTTCGCGACCAGGGCGTTGCCGGCGGCGATGCCGGGGAGTGAATCGGAGATACCCAGGGTCAGCGGGTAGTTCCACGGGGCGATCTGGCCGATGACGCCCTTGGGCAGGTGGTGCTCGGTGGACTTGGTGAGGATCGGGATGACGCCGGTGTGGCGCTTGGGCCTGAGGATCGTGCCGACGTGGTTGCCGTAGTAGCGGGCGGTCATCGCGGTGTGCATGAGCTCCTCGTACGCCGAGTCGCGGCTCTTGCCGGTCTCCAGCTGGACGACGTCCATGATGAGTTCACGGTGCTTGAGCACGAGGTCGTGGAAGCGCAGGAGGATCTTCCCGCGCTCCTTGTAGGAGGTCCTCGCCCAGATCTTCTGGGCGGCACGGGCACGGGTGAAGGCCTCCTCGACGTCGGCCTCGGTGCCGCGGCCCACCCAGCCGACGGTCTCTCCGGTGAACGGGCCCTCGATCTCGAGACGGTCACCCGAGTCGAGGTTCCCGGTGACCGCGTTGACGGTGAGGCTACGTAGTTCGTCGGCGACATCGTCGGGAATGGCGCCGTAGGGGAGTCGCTTGATGGTCATGTCGGCAAACATTATCTGACTCGGTGCCGGCGCGTGGGTGGATTTGGAATCCACGTTACGGAACGCACCGGGAACACAGTGGGAGAGTCGTCCGTTGCTACTATGAGAAAGACGAGAAACCGTGTTCACCTTGCACTCCGGGGTGTGACATTCCCGAGTGACGCCGGCGGCGTCCCAGAAAGGTCCCAGACAGTGAAGAGCTCGAACCCGTACATGAGTTCGCTGACCAAGGCCACGGCCGAGTCCCAGCGGGCGCAGTCCATGGCCTACCAGCAGGGCGGTGCCCAGGGAGGATTCTCCCAGCCGGGTTACGCCCAGAACCCCTACGCAGCCCAGGCCCAGCCCGGGTACCGGCAGTCCCCGAACTACGGTGTCCCGGCGGCCTCCGCCGACCGGCCGA
Organism: uncultured Corynebacterium sp.; assembly: GCF_902782855.1. Taxonomy (GTDB): domain Bacteria; phylum Actinomycetota; class Actinomycetes; order Mycobacteriales; family Mycobacteriaceae; genus Corynebacterium. The sequence continues at coordinate 16,777 of NZ_CACZOO010000038.1, read as the reverse complement.
TGACCGTCGATGACGTCGTCACGAAGACCAGCATCACCCTCGCCGTGATCGTCGTCTTCGCCGCTGTCACGATGGTGATCGCCAAGGACAACCCGGGCCTGGCGCTGGGGCTGATGCTCATCGGTGCCGTCGGTGGCTTCATTGCCGTGCTGGTCTCCTCTTTCAGCAGGAAGTTCGGCTCCCCGGTCGTCACCCTCGTCTACGCAGCCTTCGAGGGCCTGTTCGTCGGTGGTTTCAGCTGGGCACTCTCCGGCATGGCGGTCGGCGACTCCGACGCCGGGGCGATGATCTTCCAGGCGATCCTCGGTACCGTCGGTGTTTTCGTCGGCATGCTCGTGGTCTACAAGACCGGTGCGATCCGGGTCACCCCGAAGTTCACCAAGATCATGATCAGCGCCCTCATCGGTGTCTGCGTCCTGGCCCTGGGCAACCTGGTCTTCTCACTGTTCACTGACGGTGCCGGTCCGCTGCGCGACGGTGGCCCGATCGCCATCATCTTCTCCCTGGTCTGCATCGGTCTGGCCGCGATGAGCTTTTTGGCGGACTTCGACCAGGCGGACCAGCTGATCCGCGCCGGGGCGCCGTCCAAGATGGCCTGGGGCGTCGCCCTCGGCCTGGCGGTGACCCTGGTCTGGCTCTACACCGAGATCCTCCGCCTGCTGTCGTACCTCAACAACGACTAGCGGCGCCTGTCGCAGGTAGTGGAGACCGACAGAGAAAGCCCCCGTCCGGAACCTGATTCCGGGCGGGGGCTTTCCTCGGTCTGTCGTGGACGTGTGCGGCGACTGACGTCTACTGCTCAGCGCGCGGGATGTCACGGTTCGGGTCGTACGGCTCCGCGGTCACCAGGGTGACGGAGATCGTGCTGCCGTTGGGGGCGGCGTACTCACGGGTCTCGCCCTCCCTGGCCCCGATGAGGGCGGCACCCAGCGGGGCATCGGTGGAGTAGGTCTCCAGGTCGGGGTTGGAGGACTCGAGGCCGCGGGTTCCGATGAGGAAGGTCTCCTTGTCGTCCTCGTCACCGTCGTAGTAGACGTGGACCACGGAACCGACCAGGGCCACACCGGACTCCGCCGGGGCCTCACCGATGGTGGCGTTGTCGAGCAGCTCCTCGAGGTAGGCGATGCGGGCCTCCTCCTGGCCCTGCTGTTCGCGGGCGGCGTGGTAGCCGCCGTTCTCCTTGAGATCGCCCTCTTCGCGGCGTTCGTTGATCTCGGCGGCCAACGCGGTGCGGTTGCCCTTGAGCGCGGCCAGCTCGTCATTGAGGCGGTCGTAGGATTCCTGGGTCAGCCAGGTCGTCTGATTGTCGGCCATGTCCGGTCGAGTCCTCCTGCGGGTAGACCTTGGGCGCGGCGGGGTACCGCCGCGCCTTGTTCGCCGCACAGTGTAGCACCGGTGTCCCGTCCACTGTCCGGGCCGGTGTCAGTCTTCTGTGGTGGTGCTGTCGTCCAGGTAGGAGGGGAAGATCGTGGAGCATCCGTAGACGTCGGTGGCGACCGCCTGTTCCCGGGTCGGGACCTTGATCCGCAGCCGGGTGGTCGCGTCCCCGCCCGCGGCGACGACGGCCTCGCGGCGTCCGACCTCGGCCTTGTCGTAGTTCATCGCGGTGACGATGCAGTAGGCGGGGCGGGAACTGTCATCCCGGGTGATGTCGAGGTTCATCATGATCGAGTCACCGGTGTTGTCGGAGAACCCGGCGACGGTGGCGGAGACGTCGGCGTCGGAGCTGTTGCGCCACTGGCTCCAGATGAAGACCCCGGCAACCAACAGGACGCCGACGATGCCGATGACGAGGAACTTTCCGCTGACCCCGCGGGTGTTCTGGTCACGGCCACCGTAGGACGCCTTGCTCTGGGAACTCATGGTCCCCATCCTAGGGGGCGGGGCCGGGGGAGCGGGAATCCCGGCCCGGGGTGGCGGCTGGACGCCGCAGGCCGGGCGTTGTTGAATGGTCTTCCATGCAGCCATCCCTGTCTCCGAACCTCTCCGCCGCCGGGCATGCGGGTCTCCGCCTGCTCGCGGTCCACGCCCACCCCGACGACGAGTCGAGCAAGGGGGCGGCGGCGATGGCGCGGTACGCCGACGAGGGGGTGACGGTGAAGGTGCTCACCTGCACCGGCGGGGAACGCGGCAGCATCCTGAACCCGAAGATGGACCGCCCCGGAGTGGCCGAGCACATGCACGAGATCAGGATCGCGGAGATGGCCCACGCCGCCGAGATCCTCGGGGTGGAGCAGGAGTGGCTCGGCTACATCGATTCCGGCCTGCCGGAGGGGGACCCGTTGCCCCCGTTGCCTGAGGGCTGTTTCGCTCTGGCGGACACCGAGGAGGCCACGGCGAAGATGGTGGCGGTGTTCCGCGCGTTCCGGCCACACGTGATCATCACGTACGACGAGAACGGCGGCTACCCGCACCCGGACCACATCAAGACCCACGCCGTGAGTGTGCGTGCCTGGGAACGGTCGGGGGACCCCGGGTACCGTCCTGACCTGGGCGAGCCGTGGACGGTGCAGAAGATGTACTACACGCACGGTTTCATCCGGCGGCGCTTCGAACTGCTGGCCCGGGCGGAGCAGGAGGCAGGCAACCTCACCGCGGCGAGTGCCCTGGAGCGGTGGAACGACGTCCCGGACATCATGCCCCGGGTGACCACACGTATCGCGTGCGCACCCTGGTTCGCCCGGCGGGACGCAGCCCTTCGGGCCCACGCCACCCAGATCGACCCGGACGGCCCGTTCTTCGCCGTGTCGACGGAACTCCAGGAGCGGATCTGGCCGACCGAGGAGTTCGAGCTCGCCGCGGCCCGGGTCCCGACCACCTTCCCGGAGGACGACCTCTTCACGGGAGTCGTGCCCGACTAGGGTGGTGACTGTTCCCTCGGATACTCTGGAGCACATGTTGCAGGATCTTCACCTCGTCACCGCCCAGGCCGGGTCACTCGGCTACACCGTTCTCGCCCAGGCGGAGAAAACCGGGCCCCAGGGGCCGGAGTTCGGTAAGGCGTCCCCGGTCGGTCTGCTGGTGATCGTCGCCCTGCTCGTGGTGATCCTCGCCCTGGGCGTGCTGTTCAACCGGCGGATGAAGAACATGGTCCGGCGACGCGAATACGCTGAGAAGCATGCCATGGACCCTTTCGACATCGACGGCATCGACGCAGCCATGGCGCGTGACCAGGGGCTCAACGACGACGAGGTCGAGGAGCAGGCGTGGCCGTTGGCGGAGCCGGAGGAACTCGCAGCACAGTACGGTGAGGGTGACGAGGATCCCCGGGGTGGCCGCCCTTGATCCTCCACCGGCTCTACGAGCAGCGGCTGATCCGTTTCATGCGGGGGCGACCCCGGCCGTCCCATGTCGCCATCATGTGTGACGGCAACCGCCGGTGGGCCCGGGAGAACGGCTTCACCGACGTCACCCACGGCCACCGTGTCGGGGCGAAGAAGATCGTCGAGGTCGTCGGCTGGTGCGAGGAGCAGGGGATCGACACGGTCACCGTGTACCTGCTGAGCACGGAGAACCTCGGACGCAGTGCCGATGAGCTGGAACTGCTCATGGAGATCATCGGGGACGTCTCCGATGAGATCGCCTCGGCGAAGGACGGGTTCCGCCTCCGGGTGATCGGACGCGCCGAGCTGCTGCCGAAGGAACTGTGCGGGCGACTCGCCGAGGCCGAGGAACGGACCCGTTCCCACGAGGGGCCGCAGGTGAACATCGCCGTCGGCTACGGCGGCCGCCAGGAGGTGGTGGACGCCGTCCGGGACCTGGTCACGGACCTGGGGGAGCAGGGCGTCCCTGTCGCGGAGATCCCGGAGCGGATCACCGTCGACTCGTTGACCGAGCACCTGTACACCTCCGGACAGCCGGATCCGGACCTGGTGATCCGGACCTCCGGGGAACAGCGGCTGTCCGGGTTCCTGCTGTGGCAGTCGGCGTACTCGGAGATCTGGTTCACCGAGACCTACTGGCCGGCGTTCCGGCGCATCGACTTCCTGCGCGCGCTGCGGGACTTCTCGACCCGGCAACGGCGCTTCGGGAAGTAGCCCCCTAGATCTTGCGCATCCGGACCGTCTCGACGAGGTGGTCGGGTCCTTTCGTCATCACCAGGTGCGCCCGGATACGGGTCGGCAGGATGTTCTCCACCAGGTTGGGCAGGTTGGTGGTCTGCCAGATCTCCCGTGCGACGATGCGGGCGTCATCGTCGGACAGGCCCGCATAGTAGTGGAAGTGGGCGCCGGGGTTCCGGAACGCCGAATTCTTCAGCTTGAGGAAACGGTCGATGTACCACCGCTCGATGTCGGCGCGGTCGGCGTCGACGTAGACGGAGAAGTCGAAGAGGTCGGAGACCATCAGTGAGGGCCCGGTCTGCAGTACGTTGAGCCCCTCGATGATGAGGATGTCCGGCCGGTCGACGATGTGGACCTTGTCAAGGCGGTCGTAGGTCTCGTGGGAGTACATGGGGGCGGGGACCTCGGCGGCACCCGACTTCACCGCGGTGACGAACTGCATCAGCGCCCGCTGATCGTAGCTCTCCGGGTACCCCTTGCGCCCCATCATGTGGCGGCGGTTGAGTTCGGCGGCGGGGTAGAGGAAACCGTCGGTGGTGACCAGGTCGACCCGCGGGGTGGACTCCCACCGCTGCAGCAGGACCTGCAGCAGGCGCGCGGTGGTGGACTTGCCGACGGCGACGGAGCCGGAGACCCCGATGATGAAAGGGACATGGGGCATGGTCTCGCCGAGGAAGGTGCCGGTCGCCTCGTTGAGCCGACGGATCGCCTGGAACCGCAGGTCGATGAGGCGGGACAGCGGCAGGTAGATCTCGCTGACCTCCTCCAGATCGATGTCCTCGCCCACGCCCCGGAGTTCCGCGAGCTCCTCCTCGCTGAGAACCTGGGGCATGGAGCGACGAAGGGTCTGCCACTGGGCGCGGTCGAGTTCGAGGAACGGGTTCACGTCGGGGGACGGGGGGAAGGAGTCGGGCACGAGCCGTATTCTCCCCTCAGGCGAGGGGGAGGACCAAACCGGGGACGCCGTGGGCCCGGGTCGGACCTGGGCAGGATAGGATGTGCGGTGATCCGTTGACGCAGACCTGCGAAAGGTACTCCACCGATGACCGACACCACCCAACACAATCTCCCCCTCGGGGATTTCGACCCGGAGGTGGCCGCCGCCATCGCCGGTGAGCTCTCCCGGCAGCGCGACACCCTGGAGATGATCGCGAGTGAGAACTTCGTCCCGCGCGCCGTCCTCCAGGCCCAGGGCTCCGTGCTCACCAACAAGTACGCTGAGGGCTACCCGGGCCGCCGCTATTACGGCGGTTGTGAGAACGTCGACATCATCGAGGACCTCGCCCGCGACCGTGCGAAGGCCGTCTTCGGTGCCGAGTTCGCCAATGTCCAGCCGCACTCCGGTGCACAGGCCAACGCCGCCGTGCTGATGACGCTGGCCAACCCGGGCGACAAGATCATGGGCCTGTCGCTGGCGCACGGCGGGCATCTCACCCACGGCATGAAGCTGAACTTCTCCGGCAAACTCTACGAGGTCGCGGCCTACGAGGTCGACCCGGAGACCATGCGTCTGGACATGGACAAGGTCCGCGAGCAGGCCATTGCCAAGAAGCCGCAGGTCATCATCGGTGGCTGGTCCGCCTACCCGCGTCACCAGGACTTCGCGGCCTTCCGCTCGATCGCAGACGAGGTCGGGGCGAAGCTCTGGGTCGACATGGCGCACTTCGCGGGCCTGGTCGCCGCCGACCTGCACCCGTCGCCGGTACCCTACGCCGACATCGTCTCCACCACGGTCCACAAGACCCTCGGTGGTCCGCGTTCCGGCATGATCCTGGCGAAGCAGGAGTACGCCAAGAAGATCAACTCGTCGGTCTTCCCGGGCCAGCAGGGTGGGCCGCTGATGCACGTCATCGCGGCGAAGGCCGTGTCGATGAAGATCGCCCAGACCGACGAGTTCCGCGACCGCCAGGCGCGCACCCTCGAGGGTGCGAAAATCCTCGCCGACCGGCTCACCGCCCGCGACACGGCGGACGCCGGTGTACAGGTGCTCACCGGAGGCACCGACGTGCACCTGGTGCTCGTCGATCTCCGCAAGTCCGAGCTCAACGGTCAGGAGGCGGAGGACCTGCTGCACGAGGTCGGCATCACCGTCAACCGTAACGCCGTCCCCTTCGACCCGCGCCCGCCGATGGTCACCTCCGGTCTGCGCATCGGCACCCCGGCCCTGGCCTCCCGTGGCCTGGACGCCCCCGCCTTCACCGAGGTCGCGGACATCATCGGTACCGCCCTGGCCCAGGGAAAGAACGCCGACACCGCAGCCCTGCGCGCCCGGGTGGACAAGGTCGCCGCGGACTTCCCGCTGTACCCGGGCCTCGAGGACTGGAAGCTGGTCTAGAGCTGGTTGAGGAGTCACCCGTGCGCGCGCTGATCGTCGTCGACATCCAGAATGACTTCTGCCCCGGGGGATCCCTGGGAACCGCCCGAGGGGCGGAGGTGGCGGCGGCGGTCTCCGCGTACCTGCGGTCGGTGCCGGCCGGCACCTACGTGGCAGTGGTGGGGACGAGGGACCACCACATCGACCCTGAGGGGCACTTCGCCCAGGAGGGTACGGTGCCGGACTTCGAGGAGACCTGGCCGGTGCACTGCGTCGCCGGGACTCCCGGGGCGGAACCGCATCCGGACCTGGACACGTCGCTCATCGACGCCTGGTTCCTCAAGGGTGAGCACACCGCGGCCTACTCGGGCTTCGAGGGGCATCTGGAGGGGGCGGAGGGCCTGCTCGCCGGCTGGCTGCGGGCCAGGGGCGTCACCGACGTCGACGTCTGCGGGATCGCCACGGACTTCTGCGTCCGGGCCACCGCGCTGGACGCCGTCGCCGAGGAGTTCGGGGTGCGCACGTTGACTGACCTGTGCTCCCCGGTGACTCCGGGCGGTGGGGCGGTCGCCTTCAACCAGATGGCCTGTGCGGGGGTGGAGCTGGTGGAGTCCGGTGACGGAGTTCCCCCGAGCGCATGATCGGTCGGTACGCCGCCCGGTAGTCTCGGTGCCATGAGTCTTGTGGAGATCACCGACGCCGCCGGCGTCCGCACCATCACCGTCAACCGTCCGGACGCCTTCAACTCGCTGAACCGTGACCTGCGACTCGCGCTGATTGACGCGTTCACCACCGCCGCAGCGGACGCCGTCGGCGGTGGGCCGGTACGGGCAGTCGTCGTCGCTGCGGCGGGGAAGGCCTTCTGCTCCGGTCAGGACCTCAGGGAGCAGCTGGTCGACGCCCGCGAGGGAACAGGGTCGGACAAGGTCGTCGAGGAGTACAACCCGATGATGGCGGCACTGCTGTCTATTCCTGTACCGGTCATCGCTGCGGTACAGGGGCCGGCAGCCGGCGCGGGCTGGGGGATCGCGATGGCCTGCGACTTCCGCGTCATGTCCTCGGCCGCGAGCCTCAAAGGTGCGTTCTCCGGGGTGGGCCTGGCGTCCGACTGCGGCCTCTCGCAGTCGCTGACCGACGCGGTCGGCCAGACCAAGGCACTGGAGCTGCTGTTGTTCGACGAGAAGATCCCCGCCGACCGGGCTGCGGCCCTCGGCATCGTCACCTCGGTGGTGGAGCCGGACCAGTTGGAGGGGGCTGTGGCGTCCCTGGCGCAGCGTTTCGCGACGGGCCCGACCGCGTCCTACCGGGAGATCAAGGCACTCGTGCGGGACGCCGCCGCGGTCAACGCCCGCGCCGACGAGGAGGGGGACGCCCAGCTGCGGCTGTTCGGCACGAAGGACCATGTGGAGGCCATGTCCGCGTTCCTGGAGAAGCGCCCCCCGCACTTCATCGGGGAGTAGGCCTCAGAAACCTACTTGAGGCCCTTGGCGAGTCGGCGGGAGATGATCTCCAGCATGATCTCGTTCGGGCCGCCGTAGATCGGCTGGACACGCGAGTCGAGGTAGTGGGTGGCGATGGGGTACTCCATCATGAAGCCGTAGCCGCCGTGGAGCTGCAGGGCGGTGTTGACGACCTTGATCTGCAGTTCGGTGGTGAGGTACTTGGCCATGGATGCGGTGACCTCGTCGAGCTCCCCGTTGACCTTGGCTTCGACCGCGGCGTCGACGAAAGACTGCGCGGACTGGATCTCGGTGGCCATCTTGGCCAGTTCCCAGCGGTAGGCCTGGTGGTCGATGAGCCGGCTCCCGAAGGTCTTGCGGTCCTGGGAGTGCTTGTAGACGAGGTCGAAGGCGCGACGGGAGGTGGCGATGGAGCCGACGGCGATGGAGACCCGCTCCTGGGCGAGGTTGGTGCGCAGGTATCCGAAGCCGGCGCCCTCCTCACCGAGGAGGTTCGCGGCCGGGACGACGGCGTTCTCGAAGTTGAGCTCGGCGGTGTCCTGCGCCTTGAGGCCGACCTTCTTGAGCGGGCCGGTCTTGGTGAAGCCCTCGGTCTCGGAGTCGACGATGATGATGGAGACACCGGCGCGGCCCTGGGACGGGTCGGTGATGGCGACGACGAGGGTGAAGTCCGCCTGGATGCCGTTGGAGATGAAGGTCTTGGAACCGTTGATGACGTAGTCGCCGGAGTCGTTCTTGAGCGCGGTGGTGCGGATGCCGGCGAGGTCGGCTCCGGCGCCGGGCTCGGTCATCGCGATGGCGCCGATCTTCTCGCCGGAGCACAGCGGGGCGAGGTACCGACGCTTCTGCTCGTCGGAGGCGAATCGCTCGAGGTAGGGGATGACCAGGTCGTTGATGACCTGGATGGAGACGATGACGGAGCCGCAGTCCGCCTCGGCGAGTTCCTCGGAGAGGATCGCGTTGAAGCGGTAGTCGGGCATTCCGCCGCCGCCGAACTCCTCGGGGGAGGTGATGCCGAACAGTCCGAGTTCCCCGGCCGCCCGGTACATGGAACGGTCGCAGAAGCCCTGCTCGTGCCACTTGTCCACGTTGGGACGGATCTCGGTATCGACGAAGCTGCGGCAGGTTTCGCGGAACATGTCGTGTTCTTCGTTGAAGATGGTTCGGGGCAGGAAGTTCTTCATGTCGACCTTTCCTCGGGGGAGGGTGCGGGGGTGAGGACGCCAGGCAGTGGGGTGAAACTCACTTTGGGAAACCATGTGACCTGCGTCTCTCAGGTGATTACAAATTCATAGTATCCGCATCGGGGGCGGAAAGCGCAACAAAGATGCCGGACGGGTGGGTTGAGATGCCCCGGGGGTGGCACGCGGGGGTGGTGGTGCCCGAGATGTCCGGTACTCCGGAATGCGCTGGTCACGTGGCAATGAATAGGCCTGCTGGTCAATTACGCAACATTGATGTTGTCGAATTGTTGACACGCTGCTTTAGGTCTCGCTAACCTCATGGACGTGTCGAAGGCTAGTCACCTACGGCGCACTGCAGTTGTGGATCAGCCGCAACGGCAGGTGGAATCCAGGGTATTCAGCCCCAGTCCGAGACATCCGGCTTCCTCTTCTCACCGGATCAACGGAACGAGGCTGCGGCACCTCCAACGCGCACCCTGGGCTGCAGTTCACCTGTCAGTGGCGGCAAAACGGAAGCATGAGCCCCCGCGGATTCGTCACCCGCGATCCGGGCCCTTCCACTGTTGAGGCCCCGCTTCCCTGGCTCGTCACCCAGGGAAGCGGGGCCTCAGTCCTGCCCGGAACTAGTCTTCGATCGCCTCGGTCGCGTCGGCGTCGCGTCCCTTACCTTCCTCGGTACGGCGGGCGGCCAGCGCAGTGCGGGCGGTGCGCAGCCACTCCGGCTGGTCGGCGAGCAGGGCCTTGATCTCGACGGCGGTCAGGGGCCGGTCGGCGTCGTTGGCCTTCAGTGCGGTGATCGTGATGCCGAGCTTGCGGGCCACTTCGGGACGGGGGAACGGGCCCTCCCGGCGCAGCGTCTGCAGCCACTCCGGCGGGTCCGCCTGCAGAGCCACGAACTCATCGTGGGTCAGCGGGGTCTCCCGGAATTCCGCCGGGGTCGCGGGGAGGTAGATGTTCAGCTTCTTCGCCGCGGTCTGCGGCTTCATGCGGTTCGCGTCGCTCATGGCCGTTCAGTGTAGTGGGGGAGGGCGCCCCGGAGCCGATAGGATGACGTCATGCGCTATCTCAGGGTCGTCTTCGCGCCGGGGGTCGTCCCCGGCAAATGGTTCTCCCGGTTCGATGAGCGGACTGACGGATGGCAGGCGGCCGGGGCGCAGTCGGACTCCCCCCTGACTCATGTTCTCTCCCGCGCCGCGGACATCGGCATCGTACGATTCCCCGGCGAGAGCTGGGACGGTGGTGTCGGCACGGGGGAGCTTGCGGGTGTGCCGGACATCGGCGAGCGGGAGATGACGGTCCACGATCTCCACCGGGTCCGTCTCTACGCGGAGACGCCGGGGATCGCGGTACCGAAGGACCACACCCTGGAGGCGTTGGCCGACCAGGAACCGGCGACCGCGGCCGACCTCGACGGAGAGACGGTGCTCTACCGTGGTGTGTCACCGTCGCGGGTCCGGGAGAATCTGGAGGTCGTCGCGGCGAACGTGGGCTGCGTCATCGCGCCCCGGCCGCTGCTCCGATCCGTCAACCGGAGGGGAGTCGTGCACCGCAACTTCTCGGGTGCACCGACCACCGGAATCGGCCTGGTGTGGCGACGTGACCGCGATGACGAGGTGGTGCAGCAGTTCGTCGGTGTCTGTCGGGGTCGCCGGGCAACGAGCTCCCGGTGAACCTCCGGCGGAGAACCCGGACCCCCGGGGACGGTGCGGCGGGCGATTTCACACGGTGTTCATCTCACAACCATGTGAGTAACACGTCGGCGTCCTAGCGTCGGGGACATGACCGACACCACCACCGTCACCACACCGGCAGGCCGCTCCGACGGGGCGGCCTGCGTCCGTCTACGCACCTACGTCATCGACACCTCCGTCCTTCTCTCGGACCCCTGGGCGCTGCTGAAGTTCGCGGAGCACAGGGTGGTCCTCCCGGTCGTGGTCGTCAGTGAACTGGAAGGCAAGCGGTCCCACCCGGAGCTCGGCTGGTTCGCCCGCCAGGCGCTCAACCTCCTCGAAGACCTCCGCAGGGCCGAGGGGCGCCTGGACCGGGACATCACGGTCACCCCGGAAGGCGGGACGCTGCGCGTGGAGCTCAACCACTCCGATGAATCGGTGCTCCCCGCGGGGCTCAGGCTCAGCGCCGGGGCGAAGCCGGACGGCGCGGACAACGACCGGCGGATCCTCACCTGCGCCCTCAACCTCAGCCGGGACGGCGAGGCGGTCACCCTGGTCACCAAAGACGTCCCGCTGCGTGTCAAGGCCGGCTCGGTCGGCCTGGCCGCCGACGAGTACCGCGCCCAGGATGTCGTCCTCACCGGCTACGACGGCATGACCGGTGCGGAGGTCGACGCCGCCGTGATCGACGACCTCTTCGCCACCGGAGCGACCGACGGGGCGGGGATCGTGGACGCCCGCCTCGATGATGACGGCGCCCCGCTGTCCGATCTCCCGGTGCACTGCGGCGTGCAGCTCACCGCAGGCAGTCAGTCGGCGATCGCGAGGGTCGCCCCGGGCGGGGTCCTGCGGGCGGTCCCGACCGACCGGGAGGCGTTCGGCCTGCGGGGACGTAGCTCCCGGCAGCGACTGGCACTGGATCTCCTGCTCGACGAGGAGATCGGCATCGTCTCCCTCGGCGGGTCCGCCGGCACGGGCAAGTCTGCGCTGGCGCTGTGCGCCGGGCTGGAGAGCGTCATGGAACGCAACCGCCACCGCCGGATCGTCGTCTTCCGTCCGCTCTACGCCGTCGGTGGGCAGGACCTCGGTTTCCTGCCGGGAGACGCCGACGAGAAGATGAACCCGTGGGCCCAGGCGGTCTTCGACACCCTCGAGGGCCTGGTCAGTGAGAACGTGCTCGACGAGGTCGTTGACCGGGAGCTGCTGGAGGTTCTGCCGCTGACGCACATCCGGGGCCGCAGTCTGCATGACAGCTTCGTCATCGTCGACGAGGCGCAGTCCCTGGAACGCAATGTCCTGCTCACCGTGCTGTCCCGGATCGGCCGAAACTCGCGGGTCGTGCTCACCCACGATGTCGCCCAGCGCGACAACCTCCGGGTGGGACGCCACGACGGGATCCAGGCGGTCATCGAGAAACTCAAGGGGCACCCGTTGTTCGCCCATGTCACCCTCACCCGGTCCGAGCGCTCGGCGATCGCCGAACTGGTCACGGACCTGTTGGAGCGCGGCTGACGTGAGCGTGTGCGCGCCGGGCCCCGCGCCTTTAAAATCATCGGCATGACATTCATCATCCGCCCCATGGGGGAGGTCGACTACCCACAGGTCGCGTCGATTCAGCAGGCCGGCATGGACACCGGTCACGCGACCTATGAAGGGCAGACAGTCACGTGGGCGGAGTTCACCGCCCACCGCCGTCCCAACCTCATGTTCGTTGCTGACGAGGACGGTACGGTCCTCGGCTGGGTCACCGGATCCTGGTACTCCCACCGGGCCGTCTTCAGCGGCGTGGTGGAGGATTCCGTCTACGTGTCCCCGGCGGCCACGGGGAGGGGAGTGGCAGGGGCTCTCCTGGACCACCTCATCGAGAAGTCCACCGAGGCCGGGTGCTGGGCGATCCATGCCGTGGTCTTCCCGGAGAACTCCGGGTCGATGCGACTGCACCGCTCACGGGGCTTCCAGGAGATCGGCACCGCGCACACCATGGCCAAGATGACCTACGGTCCGATGAAGGGCAGCTGGCGGGACATCGTCAGCTTCGAGAAGGTCCTGGAGGGCGGCCCCGCGCACCCCGAGTACCATGAGCGCGTGGTGCAGCCGGGGGCGGACGCCGCGTCCTGACCCCGGACCCGTGACAGACGGAGAAGCCCCGTTCACCGGGACACGGTGAGCGGGGCTTCGTGCGTACCGGAGCAGGTGGGGAGCTACTCGATGGTCTCCTTCAGCTTCTCCTCGCGGGTGAAGAAGAGGATGACGGCCGCGATGAGGGCGAAGGGGATGAGCACGGTGAAGATCGGCACCAGGGCGTCGTTGTAGCTGGTGATGATCGCCTCGTGCAGGGCCCCGGGCAGGTGCTTGACGATCTCCGGGGTCAGACTGTGGCTCTCACCGGAGAAGAGGGACATGTAGTCCGTCGCCTTGTCGCCGAGGGATTCCATGGCGCCGGGGACACGGTCACCGATGTCGTCCTGCAGCCGGGAGGTGAACACCGAACCCACGACGGCGGATCCGACCGACATGCCGATCTGGCGGAAGAAGTTGTTCGACGCGGTGGCGGTGCCGACCATGGACACAGGGAAGGAGTTCTGGACCATGAGGACGAGGATCTGCATGGCCATGCCGATGCCGAAGCCGAAGACGTAGAGGACGAGGCCGAGGTGGACCAGGCCGTCATGGGTCTCCAGACCGCCGAGCAGGAACAGTCCGACGGCGACGACGACCATGCCGATGACCGGGTACCACTTGTAGCTGCCGGTGCGGGACACGACGACACCGACGACGATGGAGGTCGGCAGGAGGCCGAGGACCATCGGGATCATCATCAGGCCGGCCTTGGTCGGTGTCATCCCGTGGACCATCTGGATGTAGGTCGGCATGTAGGCCAGAGCGCCGAGCATGACGATGCCGATGACGACACCGGCGGTGGAGCAGAGCACGAAGTTACGGTTCCGGAACAGCTCCAGCGGAATGATCGGGGCCGCGGCCCTCGACTCGGCGAAGACGAAGAGGACGGCGCAGACGACGGTCGCGATGATGAGGCCGATGATCGTGGCGGAACCCCAGGGGTAGTCCTTGCCTCCCCAGGTGATGAAGAGGATCAGGCAGGTGGAGAAGCCTGCCATGAACAGGGTGCCCCAGACATCGAGCCGGGCGCCTTCGCCGCGCTTCGGGATGTGGAGCGCGAAGACGGCGATGGCGATGGCGATCAGCGCGATCGGGATGTTGAACCAGAGGGCCCAGCGCCAGCCGGGGCCATCGGTGAACAGGCCACCGAGCAGGGGGCCGAGCACGGAGGACAGGCCGAAGACGGCGCCCATGAGACCCATGTACTTGCCGCGCTGACGGGCCGGGACGACGTCGGCGATGATGGCCTGCGAGAGCACCATCATGCCGCCGCCACCGATGCCCTGGATGGCGCGGGCGACGATGATGACCCAGATGTTCGGGGCGAGTGCTCCGACCAGGGAGCCGATGAGATACATGAACAGGGCGAAGATGAACAGCGGCTTGCGGCCCATCTGGTCGCCGAGCTTTCCGTAGATCGGCAGGCCGATGGTCTGGGCCAGCAGGAACGAGGTGATGACCCAGCTCTGCTGGTCGGTGCCGCCGAGCTCACCGACGACGGTCGGCAGGGCGGTGGAGAAGATCGTCTGTCCCAGGGAGACCAGCAGCATGCCCAGCATGAGGGCGCTGAAGACCAGTGGAATGTTGTTCTTGGTCGGTGTCGCGGTCGCGGTGCCGGGGGTCACCCGGTCGGTCGTCGTGTCTGTCATGTGCGTTATCTGTCTTCTCTTCTCGTTGACTTCCGGTGGAGTTGGGTGGTGGGGCCGGTTCAGTCCCAGTTGTCGGCGTAGGCGGCGGCCAGTCCGATGAGGTCACAACCGGTCCGGTTCAACATGTCCTCCCGGGGGAGGTCGCGGTCCGGATGGATGAGCGGCCCGGTGATCAGGCACTGGCGGATGAAGGATGTCAGCAGGGTCGCTTCCTCACGGGTGCTGAGGTCCGTGGACCGTCGCTGTTCGGGGAAGGTGGTGAGATGGCTGTCGATCGCCTCGAGGATCGATCCCGCCAGCTGATCGAAACGTCTCATCCCGGACACCATCAGGTGCGGGGTGACCGCCATGATCGCCCGGCGTCGGTCCCGGATCCGCAGGCTGGTCTCCTCGTCGAGGGAGAGCGCCGGCGAGATGTCGGGGTCGTTGTCGATGCGTCTTCCGATGTAGCGGAGGATGTCACGGACGACGTTGTCCGAGTCAGTGGTGGCGAATCTGTCCAGGTCCTCCTGCGGGATGGCGGGGATGCCGGTCCCGGAGGCTGCCTGGTCCTTTGACGCGAAGTAGTTGAAGTAGGTCCGTCGGCTCACACCGGCTTCCTCACAGATCTCCTCCAACGTGACCTGGTCGAAACCGCGTTCGAGGATCAGCGCGGTGGCGCAGTCCTCGATCCGCAGTCTGGTCTCCCGGCGCTTGCGCTCGCGCAGTCCGGGGCACTCGGTGTCTCTCTCAGTCACGAGAGACCGTTGTACACCGGATGCATTCTTGCACGCAATGCAATATTGCCACCAGTTCACCCGCGGACGGGGTGGGCGACTTGTGGTCAACGAGGTTAACCGCTAGGGCCTTGTGTCAGCTCTGGACTGGAGTTGCCTGGTGGTGGCGCAGTGTCCACTGTTCACCCTCGCGGACCCAGAGGGACGCCCTCTCCGTACCCCCGGTCGCCCCCGACGTCATATAGGTGAGCAGAATCACAGTCGGCGCGATCCGCGTCGCCGTGATGTCCGCGGCGCACACCTCATCGACCGCCTCAAACCCGACCAGCGGAGACATAGCGTCCAACGCCTCCCCGCGGCTCAACCGCTGACCGTCGGGACCGGTTTCCGTCATCTCCCCGTGCAGCAGGCGGGACGCCAGCTCCCGGTTGCCGCGCACCGCATCGGAGAGCAGCGCGAGCTCACGGTCGACGACGGCGTCAACATCAGAGGGGACGCGGACGCCGGTCCCCGGTGCCTCCACCGTAACCGCGGCAGACGCAGGAGCGGACGTGGCGTCGAAGCCCGGCCCCTCCTCCGGTGCACGCTTCCTCTGGAACGCCGTTGCCGCCGCGTTGGCGCGCTGGTCGGCGGCCTCGTTCATCGGATGTCCGGCGTGCCCCTTCACCCACTCGAAGCGGACGCGGCGTCCCTGCAGCGCAGCGTCGATCGCCTTCATGAGGTCCACATTCAGCACCGGCTTGCCGTCGCGCTTCCTCCACCCCTTCCTCTTCCAGCCCGGCATCCACTTCGTCACCGAGTT
Organism: uncultured Corynebacterium sp.; assembly: GCF_902782855.1. Lineage (GTDB taxonomy): Bacteria > Actinomycetota > Actinomycetes > Mycobacteriales > Mycobacteriaceae > Corynebacterium. The sequence continues at coordinate 800 of NZ_CACZOO010000038.1, read as the reverse complement.
GATGACGTACTGGGAGTCGCACAGGACCAGCAGGTCCTCATCGGCAAGACCTGCGTCCGCGGTGGACTCGAGCAGGTCAAGGACCGCCTTGAGCTCACCCATGTTGTTCGTGCCGTGGGGCCATCCGCCGGCACGCCAGGTGTCGTCGTCGATGTACCAGGCCCACCCGGCGGGGCCGGGGTTGCCGAGAGCGGATCCGTCAGCGGCTGCGGTGATTGTCATGCGACTCACCGTACAGGTGGGCCCGCAGGTACCTTCCGGTGACCGAGGCACGGTCCGCGGCGATCTCGTCCGGAGACCCGGTGGCCACGATGCGCCCGCCGTCGGCACCACCGCCGGGGCCCATGTCGATGACATGGTCGGCGTTGGCGACCATGTCCAGGTCGTGCTCGATGACCAGTACGGTCGCCCCGCGGTCGCAGAGCCGCTGCAGGACCGCCAGCAGGTCACGGACATCGGCCGGGTGCAGGCCCACACTCGGTTCGTCGAGGACGAAGACCGCGTCGGACTGGTCCCGGTGCAGCTCGTTGACCAGCTTGAGCCGCTGCGCCTCGCCACCGGACAGCGCCGGGGTGGCTTCGCCGAGAGTGAGGTAGCCCAGGCCGAGCTCGGCGAACGCGGCGAGACGGCGTCGCACCCTGGCCAGCCCGGTGACCGTCGCGAGCGCCTCATCGACGGTCATCGAGAGCAGTCGGGGCAGGCTCACCCCGTCGCGCCTGTACCTGTCGGCGGTGGGGGAGTAGCGGGTGCCGTGGCAGTCGGGGCAGACGATGTCGACGTCCGGGAGGAACTGGACGTCC
>NZ_CACZOO010000037.1 GCF_902782855.1 uncultured Corynebacterium sp. | reverse complement strand
GTGGGCTCGTCGAGCAGGAGGATGTCCGGTCGGTTGAGCAGCAGCCACGCCAGGGACAGCCTGGACTTCTGCCCGCCCGAGAGTTCCACGGTGGTCCGGTCGGTCGGGATGTGCGACAGCCCGAGTCCGGCGAGCATGGCCGAGATACGCGCGTCGGTCTCCCAGATGTCGAGTCGTTCGGCCAGGTCAATGGCTTTTGCGTAGGCATCAGCATCATAGGGGTCCGCAGCGGCCTCCAGGTCACGGGCGACCTGGCGTTCCACGGCGACTGCGGATTCCAGGGCCTGCTCGATCGTGTCGGTCGGGGCGAACGGCGCCTGCTGGTGCAGCAGACCGACGCGGGCCCGGTGGTTGCCGGAGCCGGTGTCGATGGTGCCGGCCGTCGTCGCGGCTGCTGGGAGTGAGCCGTGGACGGCGTGCAGCAGCGTGGACTTGCCCGAGCCGTTCTCCCCGATCAGGCCGATGCGCTGACCTGGCGCGACGGTGAAGGAGATGTCGGTGAGGACGCGGGTGCCGGCGATCTGGACGGACAGGCCGTCGATGCGCAGGACAGCGTCCGGGGTGGCAGTGTGCGCGGAGGTGTTGGAGGAATTGAACAACATGGCGGGACTCCCTGAGTGGAGAAAAGGTGTGTCCCGCCGGGTCTGTGCTCACCGGTGCCCGGAGCATGGTGCTCGACAGGTGTGGCCGGTGGCGCCTCAGGCGCGGGACGGTTCAGGGGTTCTACTTCCGCATGCGTCCGACGCTAGCAGCGTCCGGTGCGGGCGGGCAAGTGCATGTCCGCCGGGACCATCGTGCGGCACATGTCCGCCGCGGTCGGTGAACTCCGGTCCCGGGCGCAGGTAGGCCGACCGGTTCCCGGGATGCCGACGCTGTGTGCGAGACTCCACGCCCTGACCGTCGCGGTCGCCGACGAAGATCACCACCATGCCGATCATGATGATGAGTCCGTGGTCCGGTCACCCCTCGATGAGCGTCCGTAGGTTGTGGAGGGTCTCGGTGATGCCGTAGGTGGCGGTGTCCTTCCGGTCGGTCTCCTGCGCGGCGGCGTCCTCCCCGAACTTCTGCGCGAAGTAGGCCTCGCCCTCCTCGGTGAAGCGGGTGAACTCGGTGAGGACGGTGGCGTCGTCCCGGCGGTTCACCGGCTCCATGCGGTAGCCCCACACGGTGCCGGAGGAGGTGACGCGCCAGGCGAACTCACGGCCGGGATCGCAGGTCACGACCTCGGAGACCGTCGACCACTCACGTCCGGGTTTCCGGTTGTGACCGGTGAACGTGGCCCCGGGGACGCGGGCGGCGGGGTCGGTGGCGGCGGCTCCGTCCCACTCCGCCCGGTAGCACTGGGCGCTCCACTCGCCGGTGCGGGTGATGTCGCTGACCAGGTCGTAGACCTCGGCCGGGGACGCGGCGATGGTGATGGAGTCGCTGAGTTCGTAGGACATGGTCGTCGATCATAGTCCTCCGGATTCTCTACGGATCTTCGTCGCGCACGCCTTCAACACTATGGTTCGCGGACCGTCACAAACCCCTCCAGTCCGCGGAAGTCGTCGATGCTGCGGGTCAGCACCGCTGCGTCATGTGCCGCTGCGGTGGCTGCGATCATCAGGTCGACTGTTCGCCCACGGACCTTTCGGCCCTGTGCCAGCACCAGGCCGCACACCGTCTCGTAGGCGACAGCCGCAGCATCATCGAAGGGGATGCCGGGCCCGAAGAATCTCCGGAGTCGCTGCAGTTCTCTCGCGCGCTCGGCCCGCCGAACAGGGTCCTTCACACTGCTGATGCCGAAACCGAGTTCAGCCCAGGTCAGCGACGACACCACCAGCTCATAGCCCGGATGATCGAAGGACTCCGATATCACCAAGTTGGTGTCGAGGAGTGCCTTCATTCGTTCTGCTCCCATGGGTCTCTGGGATGCTCCGCATCACGCATGTCATCAATCTCCGCGGCCCATGTCTCGAGGTCCGCCCGGTTGTCCAGCCCTTGAAGAAACTCGTTGAATTCCTCACTCGTCACCCATCGTGCCTGCTGCTGCCGCGGGGTGACTTCGGCGACCGGCTCACCGTGGTCCGTGATCGTGTACGTCGCCCCCTTCCGGACGTCGCGGAGCATCTGGGTCGGGTTTTTCCGAAGTTGCCCGACGCTGATCGTGTTGGCCATGACGCACCTCCGTTGTCGATATTTGTCTACAGCCTATGCGTCGGGCATCCCGCTGTCATCACCCCTCTTGCGCACGCCCTAACCACTGCCGGGACCGCTGGCGCCGCCGACCTCCCGTCCAGCTCCGACGTACAGTCCCAGGTCAACGGCACTGTCGAAGACTCCGTCGAGTACGGCGGCTACGTCGTCGGCAGTGTGGGAGCGTTCTTCCAACTGCCCGTCGACCAGGCGGTCTTCGGCAGCGCGGCCGCCGGGGTACTCGCCCTGTGCCTCGTTCTCCCCACCCCCGACGGCACCTGCGTGATCTGAGGACAGCGAAGGACGCTGAAGGACGCCATGTACATCACGATGATGAACGAGTACTGGATCGACTGGCCGTTCTGGAATCCCGCGGACAAGAATCCGGACCCTGACCTGCCCTACCTGCTCTCCGACATGGATGATCCCCTCCCCCACCTGCCCGAGGATCTCACGGAACGCGTCCGGACCTGGACCAGAATGTTCACCGAGAACTACGAGCGCAACTTTCAGTGGCCGTCGAGACAGATGGCCTGTGAACACGAGGCGGAAGGATGCCGCCTCCACGCGGAGGTCGCCGCGGCTCTTCCCGAGGACACAGTGGAACTCGTCTACTGGGAGACCAACTATGCCGATGACGCCGACGACGCACCCAACGCACCCTGACTCATAAGTGCGCGTCGAGGGGGTGGTCTGAGGCGGAGAAACCACCCGGTCGACGCGCACCTGATCACGGGCCAGAAAAGAGCTCCGCAACTCACCCTCACTGGCAGCCGATCAGCTCAAGAACCTGCCGGTGAGGGTGAGTTGCGCACAGTGGGGCGGGGCCAGCCGGGACAGGCACGCAGAGTGACCT